>JAUVYR010000013.1 GCA_030602985.1 Burkholderiales bacterium | reverse complement strand
GCGGTAGGTGTCGATCACGGCCTCCACCGCTTCGGTGATTTCGTTGGCCGAGAAGGACGGGCCGACCACCTTGCCCGCCACGGGCGCGCCGCTGAGGGCGGAGCCGTCTGAGCCGGCCAGCGTGAGCTGGTACCACTCCTGCCCATCTTTATCGACACCCAGGATGCCGATGTGGCCGCTGTGGTGGTGCCCGCAGCTGTTGATGCAGCCGCTGATGTGCAGGTCAATCTCGCCCAGATCATGGAGTTCGTCGAGATCCTGGTAGCGTTCGGTGATGGCTTCGGCCACTGTCAGGGAGCGCGCGTTGGCCAGATCACAGAAATCGCCGCCAGGGCAAGCAATCATGTCGGTCAGCAGACCGATATTGGGGCGCGCCAGACCCAGGCGCCGGGCCTCACGCCACAATTCAGGCAAGGCATCACAGCGCACCCAGGGCAGCACCAGATTCTGGTCGTGCGTCACGCGCCCTTCCCCTGCGCTGTAGCGTTCTGCCAGTTCAGCCACGGCATCGAGCTGATCGGCCGTTGCATCGCCTGGCGCTTGCCCCAGACGTTTGAACGACAGCGTCACCGCCCGCAAATCGGGATTCTTGTGCGGCTTGACATTTTGCTGCAGCCACCGGCCAAACTCCACGTCGTCCTCGGCTGCAGCGCGCAAGATGCGCGCCACTTTTTCGTCGGTGCAATGAGACGAAGCGCTGGCCGGCGGCGGCGCGAAACACCGACTCACGCGTTCCAGTTCGGCGGGGGTGATGGTGTGCGGCGCACCGTCCTGCTCGACGATGCGGCGGTATTCGGCGTTCACCTCGTCGATGTAACGCTGCCCTTCAGCCTTGACCAGGATTTTGATGCGGGCCTTGTAGATGTTGTCACGGCGCCCCCAGGCGTTGTAGACACGCACCAGGGCTTCGAGGTAGTTGAGGATCTGATCAGCGGGCAGGAATTCACGCATGACCGTGGCAATCGTGGGTGTTCGACCCATGCCACCGCCGGCCAGCACCCGGAATCCAATCTGGTCGGCTTCATTGCGCACCAGATGCAGACCCACGTCATGCCAATAGGTCGCTGCCCGATCTTCTTTTGCCCCCACGATCGCGATCTTGAATTTGCGAGGCAAGAACGCGAATTCCGGATGGAGCGTGCTCCATTGCCTCAGGATCTCGGCGTATGGACGCGGGTCGGCCACCTGGTCCACGGCAATCCCCGCCCGTTCATCCGTGGTGATGTTGCGGATGCAGTTGCCGCTGGTCTGAATGCCGTGCATGTCCACGCTGGCCAGCAGGTCCATCACGTCGGCAGCCAAGTGCACTGGAATCCAGTTGAATTGCACGTTCTGGCGCGTGGTGAAGTGGGCGTAGCCCGTGGGCAGGCGGCTGGCTATGGCTTTGCCGTCACGCAGCTGGATGCTGCCCAGCTTGTTCTGTGCTTCCACCGCACCCTGGAATACCTCGTGGCTGGGCTGGTCGTACTCCCGAGCAATGCGTGCCAGTACGCGCACCTGGCGGCTGGACAGCTCGCCGTACGGCACCGCCACACGCAACATGGGCGCGTGGCGCTGGATGTACCAGCCGTTCTGCAGGCGTAGCGGTTTGAACTCGTCACTGCCCAGGGTGCCGGCTTGATAGCGCGTCAGCTGGTCACGGAACTGGGTGGCTCGCTCGAGGAGAAACTGGCGATCAAACGCGTTGTAGGAATACATGCCGTTGTGTGCGTGGTTCTATGGATGAGGCCTGAACTCTAAAAGGCCTCTTCATAAACGCAAACAACTTTTTGATTATTGAGATATATATAAATGTTATGAAGGGTTGGTGCTGCGCACAAAGCGTGAAACCAGCAGCTTCTTGGCAAGCCGGGTGTGTGTTGGCCAGGGCTCACCTTCGATTTGTGCGGCCAGCACCTCACCACACAGCACAGACAGGGTCAGACCCCGTGCCCCGAGTCCGGTGAGGATGTGCAGCCCTGGGTAATGAATCGGATCGAGGGCGCCGACGGCGGGCAAGCGGTCTGGGACTGTGCAGCGCACACCAGCCCAGGCCTGCACGGCCAGCGCTGCAGGGTTAAAAGCGTCCTCAAGGGGCGGCAACAATGTCCCGAGACGTTCCAGATTGGCGTATTGGTCCGTCTCTTTGAGGATCGGTTCAGGCATCTCCCGCTCGAAGGTTGATCCGACAATCCAGAAAAGGCGCCCCCGTTCATCGGGGATGCCTGACAAGAAGCTGCCATGGCCATTCACGGGCCAGGGGGGGCGCCTTGCTGCAGCAGGAGCGGCCAAAGCGTCGAGAGGGCCGTATGTCACCTGTCCCCTCAAAGCATGGAAGGGCAACTCGAAACCGGGTAGCGGCAAGGTCGCCATCAACTGTCGGACGGCATAGCCAGCTGCCAGCACCACCACAGGCGCTTCGAGGATCTGTTGATGGTTAGCGTCCCACAGATACCAGACGCCGGACCCACGAGTCAGGGAATGGACTCGCAAGCCTCCCCTGAAGTGAATGCGATGATGCTGCAATTGCGCGCGCACCAGCGCGGAGGGGCGAATCCAGCCTGCCGATGCGTGCCACAAGCCACGACGATTGTCCAGGCCAGAGGCCTTTAACTGCTCTGCCTTCGCCTCCTGGCTCCAATCGTGCAGCCATCGGTGACCGCCTATTTCGTCGTCGCTCAATGGCAGCGAGCGAGCGGTCTCGACATGGTGCTCCAGAACCCCAGAGGGCGCCCATTCTGCTCCGCGTTTCAACAGCTGTTCGGCTCTGGACCGCGTGGCTCGCACCCCGTCGCGGGAGAGCTGGGATAAGGGCGAGTCATCCGATGTGACGTGAGGCGCAAACAGCCCTGCCGGCAATCCGGATGCACCCAGTGCCGGTGTATCGCCTGCATCCACCACATCCACATGCCAGCCCCGTTGGGCCAGGCTCCAGGCGGCAGCACTGCCAGCCAGTCCAGCGCCGATCACCACGGCCTGCCGACGCTCAACGGGCACACCCTGCCGCCATGAACGCCCCACAGGCCATGACGGCCGATAGACAGCCACACACCATTCAGGATCGGGGTCTTCAGGCCCTTCCTGGACCCACGGCCTACCAGGCACCCACGGCTGCTCGGGGCTCGCTGTCCGCTGCCAGACGAGTCGCGTACCGAAGCGACACAAACGGGCCAGCTTCTGCAAGTCACCCGTTGAGGCGTGTGGATGGACCATGCGGCCAGAGCCCTGAGCGGCATGGATGGCATCGAATGGACGATCACAGAGCGCCTGTAGACGATCACCCTGGCCCACATGCAGAGTCAACTGGATGCGACCCTCATCAAAAACCAGGCGGTGGGTGCCCGGAAGCAGCCCCCACCAATGCCTGGCTAGCAGTTGGGCGCGTGACCCCAAGATGGGGTCGCTGACCCAGTCAGGCAACCAGGCGTGGATGGCGGATGGGGTGTCTAGACAGGCGGTGTAGAAGAGTCGCTGATCCTTCTCGCTCTGCGAAATCCAGACGCGCCAGCAGGCCAGGAAACAGCCCATATCGAAACCGTGGCCATCCAGCACATGCCACAGCGTGATGTGTTCGGATGCCTGGGAAGACTTTTCAGTCAGCAGATGAGCCAGTGTCTCCAGTGATGATCCATTGGCCACAGACGAACGCCCATTCAACCAGCCGTGGGCGGCACGTAACCGGCAGCCTGGTCGGCGCCTTCACCAAAGAAGTGTTTTTCCATCTGACGAGCCAGATACTGCCGAGCGCGGGCGTCCGCCATATTCAGGCGGTTTTCGTTGAGCAGCATCGTCTGGTGCTTGAGCCATTCCGCCCAGGCCTGCTTGCTGACATTGAGGTAAATCCGCTTGCCCAATTCGCCAGGGTAGGGGGGGAAGTCGAGCCCCTCTGCTTCGGTACCGAGTTTGATGCACTGAACCATACGTGCCATAGGGAAACCTCTAGAGATGTCTTGGTTATGATCAAATGAAGATTGATTGTTTCGCAACTCACTCAGGCCCGTAGACAATACGAGTCGGAGTCTGCGCATTCTCAATCGGCGTTAGACAGGACTGTAGCAAGCTTTAACCACCCCTGCCGGGGATGAGGTTGAGCTGAGTCAAACCTTGGTGTCTGGCGCAGGGCTACACTCACATCCCCACTTCAACATTTACACCATGAGCGCATTCAATGAAGAGCGGGTTCTGACCGTTCATCACTGGACAGACCGTTTGTTCAGCTTTACCACCACCCGCGATTCTTCACTTCGGTTTTCGAATGGCCACTTCACCATGATCGGGCTCAAGCAGCCGGGTGGCAAGCCGCTGCTGCGGGCCTACAGCATCGCCAGCGCCAATTATGAAGAGCATCTGGAGTTTCTGAGCATCAAGGTGCCAGATGGCCCACTGACCAGCCAACTCCAGCACATCCAACCCGGTGACACCATTGTGGTGGGTCGCAAGCCGACCGGGACTTTGCTGATTGACTACCTGCTCCCCGGCAAGCGGCTGTACCTCTTGGGCACCGGCACCGGCCTGGCGCCTTGGATGAGCATCATCCGTGACCCTGAAACCTACGAGAAATTCGAGACGGTGGTGTTGGTCCACGGCGTCCGACAGGTCAATGAATTGGCCTATTGCGAGTACATCACGATCGATCTGCCTCAACATGAATTTTTGGGCGAGATGGTGTCTAAGCAATTGAAGTACTACCCGACCGTCACCCGTGAACCCTTCAAAAATCGCGGCCGCATCACGGATCTGATTGCCACCGGCAAGCTCGAATCCGATCTGGGCTTGCTCGCGATGAACCCTGCCGAAGACCGTGTAATGATTTGCGGCAGCCCCGAGATGCTGCGCGACCTCAAGCGCATGATGGAGGAGCGACATTTCGTCGAAGGCAACACCAGTACGCCGGGAGATTTCGTGATTGAACGTGCATTTGCAGAAAGCTGAATCCCATCGTATGACCTCTCTCTTGAATGTTCTGGCCGCCCACCCCAGAAAGGGATTCCTGTTTCTGGCGCTGGTCTGCACCGGCATGTTTGCCTACGGCATGTACCTCCAGCAAGTCGTGGGCCTGGACCCTTGCCCGATGTGCATCGTCCAGCGCTACGCCTTGATCGGTGTAGGGCTGATTGCCCTGTTGGTCGCTTTGTTTCCCCAGCGCCGGGTCCACCAGGGTGGGCTGATCGCGCTGGTGATCGTCGCTGTTTTCGGTGCGTTCACGGCGGCTCGTCAAAGCTGGCTGCAGTGGTTCCCGCCAGAAGTCATGTCCTGTGGTCGTGACCTGTTCGGCATGATTGAGAGCTTTCCACTCAGACGAGTCATTCCGATGGTTTTTCGCGGTACCGGTGACTGCTCCAAAATCGACTGGACTTTTCTCGGGCTGACCATTGCAAACTGGTCATTCCTCGTCTTCAGTGGCATGGCCCTGTTGGCCATGCTGATGTTCTGGGCATTGCTGAAGCGTCGTTGAGGCCTGCACTCTCGTCGCCTCAGACCCGGGTTTTCAGTAGAGCGCGTGCCGCTTCGGTCACCAGCCCGGGTCCCCGGTAAATCAATCCGGTGTAGATCTGCACCACATCGGCACCCGCTTGCACCTTGCTGATAGCGTCGTCGCCGGACAGGATGCCCCCCACCCCGATAATGGGAAAGTGTCTACCCAGTCGGGCGCGCAACTGCCGGATCACCTGGTTGCTGGCTTCCAGCACAGGTGCACCGGACAGACCGCCCGCTTCTTCGGCGTGGCGCAGACCCCTGACCGCTTCGCGTGACAGGGTGGTGTTGGTGGCTATCACGCCGTCCATGCCGTGCCTGACCAGCGTGTCGGCAATCACAGCAACCTGCTGGTCGTCCAGGTCCGGGGCGATCTTCACGAAGATCGGTTTGCGCTGGCCCAGGCTGTCCTGCAAGGTCTCGCGCTCCGCAGCCAGGGCGCTGAGCAACTGGTCCAGCGCCTCATCGTTTTGCAGCGCGCGCAGGTTCTGGGTGTTGGGACTGGAAATATTGACCGTGACGTAATCCGCGTAGGGGTAAACGCCGCGCAGGGCGGTCAGGTAGTCCTGCGTGGCGTTTTCGATCGGGGTGGCCGCGTTTTTACCGATATTCAGGCCCAACAGCATCTGGCCGGGATGGGGTCGCTGCCGCAACCGGGACTGCTTGACGTTGTGGATAAAGCTGTCCAGCCCATCGTTGTTGAAGCCGAGTCGATTGATCAAGGCCTGTTTCTCGGGCAGGCGGAACATGCGCGGCTTGGGGTTGCCGGGCTGCCCCAGCGGTGTCACGGTGCCCACTTCCACAAAGCCAAAGCCGAGCGCTCCCCAGGCGTCGATGCAGCGGGCATTCTTGTCCAGTCCGGCGGCCAGCCCCACGCGGTTGGGAAAAACCAGCCCAGCCAGGGTGATGGGGTCACTGACTCGGGGTTGCGTAGCCAGGCGCATCAACGGGGTGTGCTGAATTTGCGCCAGCCGGTGCAGGGTCAGGTCATGCGCCGCCTCCGGGTCCATCTTGAACAGAAAGTGGCGGGCGAGCGGGTAGGGCAGCAGGGACATTGGATAATCTCGGCGTGTAAGAAGCATTCAGACGCGATAGGCGCCTGATTGTCCCAGATCGAGAAACCAACCTCCACACCATGCAACAAGACGAACTCAAAACCCGGGTCGGCCAGGCCGCCCTTGCCTATGTGGTGCCCGGTGATATTGTGGGTGTGGGCACCGGCTCCACCGTGAACAAATTCATCGATGCGCTGGCCACCATGAAAGACCAGATTCCGGGGGCGGTGTCCAGCTCGGTCGCCTCCACCGCCCGCTTGCAAGCGCTGGGCATTCCGGTGCTGGATGCCAACGGGGTAGATCGGCTCTCGGTGTATGTGGACGGTGCCGACGAGATCGACCCCAGGGGGTACATGATCAAGGGGGGCGGTGCAGCCCTGACCCGCGAGAAGATTGTGGCCGCGCTTTCTGAGCGCTTCGTCTGCATCGCTGACGAGAGCAAATGGGTCCCTGTGCTCGGCGCCTTCCCCTTGCCGGTGGAGGTGATTCCCATGGCGGCGCGGCAGATTGCCCGCCGGTTTGAATCCCTGGGAGGCACTGCGCGTGTACGACTGAAGGATGGCATGCCGCTCGTGACCGACAACGGCCAGCACATTCTGGATGTGACCGGGTTGCACATTGCCGATCCGCTGGCTTTCGAGAGTCAGGTCAACAACTGGCCGGGTGTGGTCACGGTGGGCGTGTTCGCCCACCAGAAAGCACATGTCTGCCTGTTGGGAACGCCGGAAGGCGTCAAAACCCTGACGTTCTGACGCCGGTTCTCAAGCCATGCCCTGATGCCTCAATAGAGCTTCGATCTGAGGCTCCCGCCCACGAAACGCCTTGAATGACGCCATGGCCGGCCGGCTACCACCGGCTTCCAGCACCGATTCCCGGTAACGCCGACCCGTCGCAGGGTCGAGCGTGGTGCCAGTGGTCTGAGCCGCTTCCTCAAAGGCCGCATAGGCATCGGCGCTCAGCACCTCGGCCCATTTGTAGCTGTAGTAACCCGCCGCGTAGCCGCCCGCGAAAATGTGGCTGAAGGTGTGGGGCATGCGGTTGTAGGCCGGTGGCTGCATCACCGCCACCTCGTTGCGTACTTCCTGCAGCAGGCCCATGAAGTCCACGCCTTCGCTGTTCCGGGCAGCATGCGCACTGTGCAACAGCATGTCGAACAAGGCTAATTCGATCTGTCGCAAGGTCTGCAGGCCGCTCTGGTAGTTTTTGGCCGCCAGCATCTTGTCATAGAGCGCACGGGGCAAGGGTTCGCCCGTGTCGACGTGGGCGGTCATGCGCTTGAGCACATCCCATTCCCAGCAGAAGTTTTCCATGAACTGGCTCGGCAGCTCCACGGCATCCCATTCCACGCCACTGATGCCGCTGACGTCACGCTCATTGACCTGCGTCAGCATGTGGTGCAGCCCATGGCCGAACTCGTGGAACAGGGTGATCACGTCGTCGTGGGTGAGCAGTGGGGGCTTGCCGTTGACACTTTCGGCGAAGTTGCAGACCAGGTGCGCAACCGGTGTCTGAAGGCGCCCATCGTCCGGCCTCAACCAGCGTGCGCGCACATCGTCCATCCAGGCGCCACCGCGCTTGCCGTTGCGAGCGCCAGGGTCCAGGTAGAACTGCCCGACCAGCAGCGGTGGTGTATCGCCCGTGGCGGCTGGGCGCTCGATGCGGAAAAACTGTACGCCAGGGTGCCAGATGGGCGCTGTATCCGGCCGAATGGTGACCTCAAACAGCGTTTCGATGATGTGAAACAAGCCTTCGAGCACCTTTGGCGCTGTGAAGTAGGGCTTGACTTCCTGCTCGCTGTACGCGTAACGGGCCTGACGCAGTTGCTCGCCGATGTATGGCCAATCCCAAGCCTGTGGATCGTTCAGCCCCAGCTGCTCAGCAGCAAAGGCGCGCATGTCGGCCAGGTCTTGTTCGGCATAAGGCCGCGCTTTCGTGGCCAGTTCTCGCAGGAACTGCATCACTTGGGCCGGCGATTCGGCCATCTTGGGCACCAAGGACACCGTGGCGAAGTCGGAGTAACCCAGCAGTTCGGCCTCTTCCTGGCGCAGGGCCAGAATTTCGCGAATCAGGCCCGAATTGTCGTACTGAACGGCTTCGCCCTCGGCCTGGTCACTGGCACGGGTGGCGTAGGCCCGATACAGGCGCTCACGCAGGGCGCGGTTACGGCCAAATTGCATGACCGGCAGATAGCAGGGCAATTTCAGGGTGATCTTGTGGCCGCTGTGGCCTTCGGCTTCGGCCGCTGCACGGGTCGCGGCTTTCACGTCATCGGGTACACCGTCCAGTTCCTCCGGGGCCGCCAAGTAAGCAAAGGCATCGGTCGCATCCAGCGCGTTTTCGCTGAACTTCTGGCTCAGTTCGGCCTGACGCTCCTGAATGGCCGCGAATCTCGATTTGGCTTCACCTTGCAGTTCAGCCCCTCCCAGCACGAAGCCCCGCATGGCGTTTTTGTGCGCCTGCCTCTGCTCCAGAGTCAGGCTGGCTGGGTCCATGGCCTTGTACTTGGCGTAGAGGCGCTCGTCGGCACCCAGTCGAGTCCAGAACTCCGTGACCTTGGGCAGCGCTGCGTTGAAGGCGGCACGGAGATCCGGCGTATCAGCCACGGCATTGAGGTGACTCACGGCTCCCCAAGCCCGGCCCAGCCGCTCGGTGGCCACGTCCAGTTCACGCGCCATGTCCGTCCATACAGCCGGGAAATCGGGTGCCGTCACCGTCTCCAGCGCACGGTTCGCCGCTTCCAGCAGGGCATCGACAGCGGGGCCGACGTGGGCGGGTTCAATGGCATCGAATCGGGGTAGGTCGGCAAAATCCAACAGCGGGTTGGCGGCCAGTGCCTGGGCTTCGGGGGAGGTGACGGCGTTCATGGCTTTATTTTTGCGTGGTTTTCTTCACACTTTTCTGAGTGGGTTTTTTCGCCCGCTTGATCAGCCCACCCGCTGTGAGACGCTCATTGCCCAGCACGCGAACGGTCTTGACTTCAGGCCGTTGACCGCCCTTCTTGCTGTATTTCAGAATTTTTACGTCACGAGGGCCCGGTCTGCGGTCTTCGTCCAGGGCCTTTTCCTTGTCAGGGATCGGCCGCCATAGCACGAGCAGTTTGCCAATATGCTGGATGGGCGCTGCGTCCAGTTCGTCGGCCAGTTGCTGAAAATAACCGTCGCGCGTGAGGCGATCGTCGCTGAAGACGCGCACCTTGATCAGGCCGTGCGCATTGAGTGCGGCATCGACCTCTTTCTTGACCGCGTCAGTGAGTCCGTCGCTTCCGATGAGCACGACGGGGTCCAGATGATGGGCATCGGCCCGGTATATTTTGCGCTGGGCAGGGGTGAGTGTGATCTGAGGCATGGGACAATTATCCCCGCATGAAGGTCAAAACGCAGAGCAAGAAGGTCAACAAGGCCTGGCTGAATCAACACGTCAACGATCCGTGGGTCAAATTGGCCCAGAAGGAGGGCTACCGCGCGCGGGCTGCTTTCAAGCTCAAGGAAATTGACGAAACCTTCCGGTTGATCCGGCCTGGTCAGTGTGTGGTTGACCTAGGTTGTGCGCCTGGCGCTTGGAGCCAGTATCTGCGCCGTCGCCTGTCACCGGACGGAGCGGCCTCCGGCGCTTTGAATGGCGCCATCATCGCGCTGGACCTCCTGCCCATGGAACCGATCGAAGGCGTGCATTTCATCCAGGGGGACTTCCGCGAAGAGTCGGTGTTGCAGTCGCTAGAGGCGGCCCTGACCCTCCCTGATGGCACCACCCGCGCGGTCGATACTGTGGTGTCCGATATGGCGCCCAACTTGTCCGGCGTGGAAAACGTGGATGCGGCCCGCATCACCCATCTGGTCGAACTGGCCCTGGATTTCGCCCAGAATCACCTCAAGCCAGATGGCGCCTTGGTGGTCAAGTTGTTCCACGGCAGCGGTTACAGCGAACTGGTACAGCGTTTCCGGCAGGCGTTCAAGGTGGTCAAGCCCCTCAAACCCAAAGCCTCCCGCGACAAATCATCGGAAACCTTTCTGATTGGCATCGGTCTCAAGCATTGACATTTGGGAATTTCTATCCACGTCATACAAATGGATTTGTCGAGAATTCGGGTAGGGCGTCTTGAAACGCCTAAAATGGGTGCCATGTCAAGTCTCATGCATTCAATGAGGAGCCTGTTTTGAACAATCAGTGGTTTTCCAAGGTTGCGGTATGGATGGTGATCGCCATGGTGCTGTTCACCGTCTTCCAGCAATTTGACGGGCGTACCACGCAAGGCGCCGGTCATATCGGCTATTCCGAATTCCTGAATGAAGTTCGCTCTCAGCGTATTCGGAGCGTGGTCATTCAGGAGGGTGCTCGTGCAACTGAAATCACCGCGATCACCTCGGATGGTCGCCGCGTTCGCACCAATGCCACCTTCCTCGACCGCGGCCTCATCGGCGACCTGATCGCCAACGATGTGCAGTTCGACGTTCGCCCCCGCGAAGAAGGCTCTTTTCTCATGACCTTGCTGGTCAGTTGGGGGCCGATGCTGCTCTTGATTGGCGTTTGGATTTACTTCATGCGCCAGATGCAGGGGGGCGGCAAGGGTGGCGCGTTCAGCTTCGGCAAGAGCAAGGCTCGTATGCTGGACGAAAGTGCCAACACGGTCACATTCGCTGACGTGGCAGGCTGTGACGAAGCGAAAGAAGAAGTCAAAGAGGTCGTGGACTTCTTGAAAGACCCTTCCAAGTTTCAGAAGCTGGGCGGCCGAATACCAAGGGGGCTGCTGCTGGTTGGGCCACCGGGTACCGGCAAAACCTTGCTGGCCAAGTCGATCGCTGGTGAAGCCAAGGTTCCTTTCTTCGCCATCTCCGGCTCTGACTTTGTGGAAATGTTCGTGGGTGTGGGTGCAGCTCGGGTGCGCGACATGTTCGAGCAGGCCAAAAAGAACGCCCCTTGCATCATCTTCATTGACGAAATCGATGCCGTGGGTCGCCAGCGTGGTGCAGGCCTGGGTGGTGGTAACGACGAGCGTGAGCAGACCCTCAACCAGATGCTGGTTGAAATGGATGGCTTCGAGACCAACCTGGGTGTGATCGTGATCGCAGCGACCAACCGTCCGGACATCCTTGATGCAGCCCTGTTGCGCCCGGGTCGTTTCGACCGTCAGGTCTATGTGACGCTGCCCGACATCCGCGGTCGTGAGCAGATCCTGAACGTGCACATGCGCAAGGTGCCAGTCGGTACCGACGTCAGTGCGGACATCATCGCTCGCGGTACACCCGGTATGAGTGGTGCTGATCTGGCCAACCTGTGTAACGAGGCTGCGCTGATGGCCGCCCGTCGTAACGCCCGACTGGTCGAGATGCAGGATTTCGAGAAGGCCAAGGACAAGATTCTCATGGGCCCCGAGCGCAAGAGCATGGTCATGCCCGAAGAAGAGCGTCGCAACACGGCCTATCATGAAGCCGGTCACGCCCTCATCGGCAAGCTGCTGCCCAAATGCGATCCGGTGCACAAGGTCACCATTATCCCGCGCGGTCGCGCCCTGGGGGTGACCATGAGCCTGCCCGAGAAGGACCGCTACAGCTACGACAAGGAATACATGCTGAACCAGATCAGCATGCTTTTCGGTGGGCGGATCGCTGAAGAGGTGTTCATGAACCAGATGACCACCGGTGCCAGCAACGACTTCGAACGCGCCACACATATCGCCCGCGACATGGTGATGCGATACGGCATGAGCGATGCGCTCGGCCCGATGGTCTATGCTGAAAATGAAGGTGAAGTCTTCCTCGGTCGTTCCGTGACCAAGACCACCAACATGAGCGAAGAGACGATGCGCAAGGTCGATACGGAAGTGCGTCGTATCATCGACGAACAGTACTCGCTGGCTCGTCGCCTCATTGAAGAGCATTCGGACAAGATGCATGCCATGGCCAAGGCCTTGCTGGAATGGGAAACCATCGACGCCGATCAGCTCAACGACATCATGGACGGTAAGCCGCCTCGTCCACCCAAGGACTTCACCCCACGCAACCCAAGCGCGGGTGGGGGTGACAGTGGCGGCTCGCCCGCGGTGAAACCCGATCCATCACCGACAGTTGCTTAAACACAGTCGGGTTGACCAGGGGCCTTCGGGCCCCTCTTTTTTTGGAACGACGACATGCAGACATCATGGCAAACCAGTCGCTTCACGATCGACCTGTCCCAGCCGGTCGTCATGGGCATCCTCAATGTCACGCCCGACTCGTTTTCTGATGGCGGGCGATACGACCAAATGTCTGCAGCGCTTTCCCACGCGGAGTCCATGATGCGCGATGGCGCGGGCATCATTGACATGGGTGCCGAATCGACCCGCCCTGGGGCATCGCCTTTATCTCTGGAAGAGGAACTCGCCAGGCTCCTGCCACTGGTTCGTGAGCTCGTCGGCTGGCAGATTCCCCTGTCCATCGACACCTACAAGCCCGAAGTCATGCAGGCTTGTCTGGATCTGGGTGCAGACATCATCAATGATGTCTGGGCCTTGCGTCGTGAGGGCCGTCACGGCTTGACCGGAACATCCGTGGTGACCCGTCATGGACGCTGCGGTATCTGCCTCATGCACATGCATCTGGAGCCGCAGACCATGCAGCTGGCTCCGATGGAGGGCGATGCCGTGGGCCAGGTCCAGCATTTTCTGCAAGCACGGGCCGATCATCTGGTGGCACAGGGCGTGTCATCGAACCGGATCGTTCTCGACGTCGGCATCGGGTTTGGCAAGACGGTGGAACAGAATTTCGCTCTGCTGGCCCGTCAGTCCGAGGTTCTGGCGTTGGGCTGGCCTTTGCTCGCTGGATGGTCTCGAAAATCATCCCTGGGAAGAGTGACCGGTATCGAGTCCCCGAACCAGCGCGTGGTGGCCAGTGTCACCGCTGCCGTGCTGGCTGCAGATCGAGGCGCTCGTATTCTTCGGGTACACGATGTCGGCCCCACGGTGGAAGGACTCAAAGTCTGGCAAGCCATGCAGCAACAGACCGGATAATCACTGCATGTTCAGATTTTCGTCATCACCATGACCCGACACTATTTCGGAACCGACGGCATACGGGGAACCGTCGGAGAAGCGCCCATCACACCTGATTTCGTTTTGCGACTGGCCCATGCGGTTGGCCGCGTCCTCCAGAAAGACGATCCCCATCCGGTGGTCCTGATTGGTAAAGACACCCGTATTTCAGGCTATATGCTCGAAAGCGCCATGGAAAGTGGGTTCAGTTCGGCCGGCGTGGATGTCGTGCTGCTCGGCCCGGTTCCTACCCCTGCAGTGGCCTACCTGACGCGAGCGCAGCGGGCTTCCCTGGGTGTGGTGATCTCGGCCAGCCACAATCCCTACCCGGACAACGGCATCAAGTTCTTCAACGCCCAAGGCGCCAAGCTGCCCGACGACTGGGAGCGCGCTGTGGAAGAGGCACTGGATGAGCCACCCGTCTGGGCCAGTGCGGCCAAGCTGGGCAAAGCGCGCCGACTCGCCGATGCCGCCGGTCGCTATATTGAATTCTGCAAGAGCACGTTTCCCGCCGATCTCACCCTCAGGGGTATGAAGATCGTGGTGGATGCGGCGCACGGCGCGGCCTACCATATCGCTCCTCAGGTGTTTCACGAGCTGGGAGCGGACGTGGTGGAAATGGGTTGTCAACCCGATGGTTACAACATCAACGAAGGCTGTGGGGCCACACATCCGCAAGCGCTCATTGAGGCGGTGCGTATCCATCAGGCAGATGTCGGCATTGCCTTGGACGGTGATGCCGATCGCCTGCTGATGGTGGACGCCAGCGGACGGCTTTTCAACGGCGACGAGTTGCTCTATTTGCTGGCCGATGATCGGTTGGGCCGTGACGAAGTGGTTCCCGGCGTGGTGGGCACGCTGATGACCAACATGGCCGTTGAACTGGCTTTGCAAAAGCGGGGCGTGCCCTTTGTTCGCGCCAAAGTCGGTGACCGTTATGTGCTGGAATCCCTCTTGCAGCATCGCTGGACGCTGGGCGGAGAGGGCTCAGGCCACTTGCTGATCCTCGACAAGCAAACCACCGGCGATGCCCTGGTGAGTGCGCTGCAGGTGTTACAGGCGGTGGTTCGCAGTGGCCTGTCAATGGCCGAGTTGCTGCAGCCTGTGCGCTTGTTCCCACAAGTCTTGCTGAATGTACGGCTGTCTCCCGGTTTCGACTGGCGTGCCAGCCTGCCCTTGAAGCAGGCTGTAAGTGAGGCGGAACAAGCCCTGTCTGGCCAGGGTCGGGTGCTGATCCGACCCAGCGGTACCGAGCCCGTGCTGCGCATCATGGTTGAAGCGCAGGAGGCCCATGTGGCTCAGCAGTGGGCCGAGACACTGGTGCAGGCGGTTCATTCATGAACACCATTGAGATAGCGCGAGCGGATTACCGCAACCCGACGCATGCTGAGGCCGTTGTCAAGGTGCTCAATGCCTACGCCAGCGACCCGGCGGGCGGCGGTGAGCCGCTGAGTGCGTTTGCGCAGGCACATCTGGTTTCGGAACTGGCTCGCCGGCCACAGGCTTTCAGCATTCTGGCCTGGGATGGTCACCAGCCGGTCGGGCTGGTCAACGCCATCGAAGGGTTTTCCACCTTCAAATGCCAACCCTTGGTGAATGTGCACGACGTTGCGGTGCTGGCCTCGCATCGGGGGCAGCGGATTGCCGAGCGCATGCTGGCGGCCGTGGAGCAGGTGGCTCGAGAGCGGGGGGCATGCAAACTGACACTGGAAGTGCTGTCAGGCAACACGCCCGCCCTGCGCCTGTACCAGCGGATCGGCTTCGCAGACTACCAACTCGACCCGGCGCTTGGCGAAGCCCGTTTCATGCAGAAGTGGCTGGTCTGACCCGTCGCTGTGTTTTTTCGTGCTTGTCATATTTGTGACGTCACCATGACGAATAATGAGGGGCAAACCCGATTTGTTTAAGTGGCAGGCATGACCATTAACGCTTCCGTCAAAAATGGCTTTCTCGACCGGGATCAAAGCATCCTGGCTTTCAATGAGCGCGTGCTGGACTGGGCCAGGCGCGTGGATGTGCCGTTGCTGGAGCGACTGCGCTACCTGGCCATTGTGTCTTCCAATCTGGACGAATTTTTTGAAGTGCGCTTTGCGCCACAGCTGGCCGCTTTCAAGGCCAATGAGCAGCGAGGGCCGGTCAATGCCCAGTCTTTCCGCGATGTGGCGGCCAAGATTCATCAACTGGTGGCGCAGCAGTACACCATTTACAACGACGAACTGTTGCCCCAGCTGGAAAAGCGTGGCATCAAGCTTCTGGCGCACAGCGAACGCAATGCCGCTCAGAGGCGCTGGGTGAAGGAATATTTCACTCAGGAGGTGCAGCCCTTGTTGTTGCCCATCGGCCTGGATCCATCTCATCCGTTTCCACAGGTGGCCAACAAGTCCCTGAACTTCATTGTCCGGCTCTCGGGTCGTGATGCGTTCGGGCGTGAAAACGAGATCGCCATTGTCAAGGTGCCTCGGGCCCTGCCACGCTATGCCCGCATACCCAACACGCGACATGCGAAGGTGCAGAGCTTTGCCTCCATATCCAGCATCATCCGCACCCATCTGAATGATCTGTTCCCTGGGCGCACGGTGACCGAGTTTTCGCAGTTCCGGGTCACCCGTCATTCGGACCTGGCGCTGGACGAGGAGGAGGTGAAAAACCTGCGAACCGCCATGCGCCTCGGTCTGCAGCAGCGTCACTACGGACAGGCGCTGCGACTGGAGGTGTCTGCCGGTTGCTCGGAATTCCTCTCTGACTTCTTGCTGCAGCAGTTCAATCTGCCGCCCGAGACCCTGTTCCGCGTCTCTGGGCCAGTCAATCTGGTTCGGCTCAACCAGCTGATTGATATGCTCGACGCCCCCGCTTTGCGTTTCGAGCCCTACCAGCCAGGCTGGCCTGCGCAGATGACGCCCGGTCAGTCGTTCTTCGAGCGGCTCAAAAAAGGCGATGTCCTGATCCATCAGCCCTACGAAAGTTTCGATGCTGTACTGGCTTTTCTCCGGGAGGCGGTCGAAGACCCCCATGTGCTCGCGATCAAGCAGACCATCTACCGGACAGGCTCCAAGGGTGAAATGGCCGAGCTGCTTCGGGAAGGTGTCCGTCGGGGCAAGGAAATCACGGCTGTGGTGGAGCTCAAGGCCCGTTTCGATGAAGAGGCCAACATCAGCCATGCCGAGCGGCTGGAGTCGGTGGGTGCGCAGGTGGTCTATGGCATTGTTGGCCTGAAAACCCACGCCAAGATGTTGCTGGTGACCCGGCGCGAGGAAGGTCGTCTGGTCCGTTATGCCCACATCTCCACCGGCAACTACAACCCCGGCACCTCCCGACTCTACACGGACGTCAGTTACCTGACGGCCGACGAAGCGCTCACCAGCGATCTGGAGCAGGTGTTCTTACATCTGGCCAGCCAGAGCCGCATGCCCAAGCTCAACAAGGTGCTGGTTGCGCCCTTCACCCTGCACAAGGGCATGCTTGAACGGATCGACGCGACCATCGCGGCCGCCAAGGCGGGGCAGGAAGCTCGCATCATCATCAAGGCAAACGCGCTGACGGATGAGCCACTTGCGCGGGCACTGGCACAGGCTTCACAGCAAGGTGTGCAGGTCGATGCCATCATCCGTGGCGCCTGCATCTTGCCGGCAGGCGTGCCTGGCTTCACGGAGCGCATCCAGGTGCGCTCCATCATCGGCCGCCTGCTTGAGCATTCACGCGTGTTTTATTTCCGTTTCGGTGAATCCGAAGAGCTGTGGCTGTCCAGCGCTGACTGGATGAATCGCAACATGCTGCGTCGTATTGAGCTGGCCTGGCCCGTCACCGACCCCGCGTTGCGTCACCGCCTGATGGAAGAATGCATACACCAATACCTGCACGACACCCGTGACGCCTGGACCCTGCAACCAGACGGTCAGTACACCAAAGCCATGGCGGCCAGCGGCAAGGCCCGCGCTGCCATGCACTCGGCCCAGTCTGTCCTCATGACGCGGCACGGCAGCAAAGGATAACCATGGACCTCATTTTGTGGCGGCACGCTGAAGCCGAAGACCTGGAAGAGACCGACGACGGCGGCGGCGCCGATCTGTCGCGACGACTGACCAGCAAAGGCGAACGCCAAGCCAGCCGGATGGCCGCCTGGCTGGATCGTCAATTGCCTGAAGGGGTTCGTATTTATTGCAGCCCGGCCGTCCGAACCGAGCAGACGGTGATTGCATTGGGGCGACGTTACAAAGCCAGGGAGGAACTGGGGCCAGGGGGTTCTGTCGATGCGCTGCTGCAACTCGCGCAATGGCCAGACAGCCGCCAGCCCACCTTGATCGTCGGCCATCAACCCACACTCGGGCAGACGGTGGCGCATCTGCTGGGGCTGCAGGAGCCCACTTGCTCCATACGCAAAGGGGCGGTGTGGTGGCTGCGTCAGCGCGAGCGGGAAGGGCGCGTGCAGACCATTCTGATCACTGTCCAGACCCCCGAAATGCTTTAACGCAGGTCCACCACGAGTCGCCACTCGCTTTTTTGCCAGGCCTGCACTTCTTCTTCCAGTAGCCAGGCGGATTGGGGGTACTGCTTCGCCCAACCGGGTACCGCGATCAATTTGAACTGTCGAGCCTTGTATTGAAAACGCAGGGCGGCAATATCCGGATCTTTGCGTGCATGGCACAGCAGCACAGCCAAGCGCAGGCATATCAGCTGTTTGGCGAACAGTTCTTCGCTCAGGGCGGCCTCCAGCTTGCGCAGCTTGCCACGCTGACCCAGGACGAGTTGACTCATCCGGTGTTGCTCGGGCAGGGAAAAACCAGGCGCATCCACATGATCCAGGATGTAAGCCCCATGCCGGTGTGCATCTGCATGGGAAATATGGGTGCCCAGCTCATGCAGTCGTGCCGCCCAATCCAGCTTTTGTGAGTATCGCCCATTCAGGGGGTCGTCGTGGGCTATTTGAGCGAATAGCTGTGTCGCCACGCGCGACACGCGCTCAGCCTGCGCCTTGTCGATGGTGAAACGATCACCCAGCCAGCGCACCGTGCGTTCACGCACATCGGTCTGATCGTTGCCACGATCGATCAGGTCGTAGAGGGCCCCTTGGCGCAACGCACCCAGCGCGCGGTGTATCTCCTGCAGCTCCAAGATGTCAAAAAGCGCTTGCAGGACACTCAAGCCCCCGGCGAGAACCGGGCGACGATCGTCTTTCAGACCGTCCAGCTTGATGGCGTCGACACTGCCCGAGCGCACGAGCTTGTCGGTCAGCCAGTCCAGACCGGCGCGCGTGACCATACCTGCTGGGAAACCGTTGGCGTGGAGCATGTCGCAGACGGCCCCGACAGTCCCGGATGAGCCGTACACCATGCTCCACTCGGCGCGAGGAAAGGTTTCGACCGCTTCATCCAGCACCGCCTTGGCGGCAATCACGGCGGTTTTGAAGGAGGCGGCTGTCACTTCACCGCGTGGGAAGTAGCGGGTGGACCAAGCCACGCTGCCCAGCCGGTACGACTCCATGCGCAGGGGGGTATAGGCCTGGCCCAGAATCACCTCGGTGGAGCGCCCGCCGATGTCAAACACCAGCCGTTTTTCGTCTGATTGCGGCAGCAGGTGGGACGCGCCCTGATAAATCAGCCGTGCTTCCTCGTGCCCGGAGACCACATCAATCGGGAATCCCAGCAGCAGTTGGGCCTTGCGAAGAAAGTCGTCCTTGTTCCGGGCTTCGCGAAGGGTTTGCGTAGCGACCGCCCGCACTTGCTGCTTGCGGAAGCCCTGCAGACGCTCCCCAAAGCGCGCCAGGCACTCCCAGCCTCGTTCCATCGCCGCCAGGCTGAGATTTTTATTCTCATCAAGCCCGCTGCCCTGACGCACCACTTCCTTGTGGTACTCCACTCTTTCGATATGTCCGGAGTCGAAGCGTCCGATTTCCAGGCGAAAGCTGTTGGACCCGAGATCCACCGCTGCCAAAAGTGTGCCGTTCTGCATGCCGCTCAAGTCATGAAAGGGGTCGCAGCATAACATCTTGTAACAGCCATGCGGGTGTTTCCAGCATCTATCGTGTCGTTGGGTATGCAAAACGGTTTCATGACAAATGCGTGTTGTCACAATACTGACACAATAGTTCGCGACATTATGGATTCTCCTTCACACACAATCCTTGGAGTTCACCTGATGAAATTTTCTAAACTGTCTGCTTTAATGGCTTTGTCCGTCGGCATGCTGGCTGCGCTGCCTGCTGTGGCTCGCGACAACATCCAGATCGCAGGTTCTTCGACCGTTCTGCCTTTCTCGTCCATCGTGGCTGAGCAGTTCGGCCGTTCGTTCTCACAGTTCAGAGCGCCAGTGGTGGGCTCTGGCGGCACCGGCGGCGGCTTCCGTCAGTTCTGTCAAGGCGTCGGCCCCAACACGATCGATATTGTGAACGCCTCTCGGCCCATTCGCGAAGGCGAAATGCGCGCCTGCCGCGAAAACGGTGTCGACAAAATTATCGAAGTCACGATCGGTTACGACGGCATCGTGTTTGCATCTCGCCGTGATGCGGGTACATTTGCTCTGACCACTCGTCACATCTACTTGGCGACCGCAGCCCGCGTTCCTCAGAATGGTGCGCTAGTGGCCAACCCTTTCACCCACTGGAACCAGATCGACCCTGCGCTGCCCAATCAGCGTATTTTGCTGGCCATCCCTGGCAGCAACCACGGGACCCGTGAAGTGTTCGAAGAAAACGGCATGGCCAAAGGCTGCGCCGACTTCCCTGAAATCAACGCCCTCGACGCGGCTGCCAAGCGTGAAGCCTGTATCCGTGTGCGCACCGACGGCCGAGTGGTCGAGATTGCTGGTGACTACACTGAAACCCTGGCTCGTCTGAACGCTGACCGCGATGCCGTGGGTGTGTTCGGTTTGAGCTTCTACGAAACCAACCGTGACCGTCTGCAAGTGGCGACAGTCAACGGTGTGACGCCCTCCAGCCAGACCATCATCGCAGGTCAGTACCCGATTTCTCGTCCTCTGTATTTCTACATCAAGGACGCCCACATCGGCGTGATCCCCGGCCTGCAGGAGTTTGCCCGTTTCTTCATGACTCCGCAGATATCCGGCCCCAACAGCCCACTGGACCGTGCAGGTCTGATCCCCCTGCCTACGAACGAGCGTAACGCCGTTCTGGCTCGCATCCAGAACCGTACGGGAATGTAATCAGTTCTTGAATTGAATGAGTACTGGGTGTCATGCATGTCTGCATGACACCCGCTCTTTTTGACTATCTAAGCGACTTATATGAATAGTCTTTATGTCGCGGCGGGGCTTCTGGCGCTGTCGGTGGTGGTTTACCAGTTTGCCCTGGTGCGAAGCAAAAAGATGGAGGCCAAGGTGCCTGCATCTGAACCCACCAGTTCCAGTCTGCGCTTGCACTCCCGCCCCAGCTACCACGGATGGCTGGCCGTCCTCAGGGCCACGGTCCCTGCGTTACTGATTTTCATCATCTGGAGCTTATTTGGCTCACAGGTAATCGGCTCCATGGTGCTAGGCAGCATTCCCGCCGAAAACCTGCCTGCCAACCCACTGCAGCAGAAGGTGTTGCTGCAGAAAATCACCAACCTCTCCACCGGCTTCGGCATCGTAGGTGAGGCGCAGCCTTTTGAACGCGCTGCCGCTGATTACATGCGCGAGATCACCTCGCTCGCGCATTTTTTTGTTTTCGGATTGATGGCTTTCGTCGCTGCGGTCGGCTTTTTCTGGACCTGGCGCACCACTGATCATCGCACCCGCGCACGCAACAAGGTCGAAGCAGCGGTTCAGTTGGGCCTGATTGCCTGCTCGGCCATTGCCATTTTCACGACACTGGGGATCGTTCTGTCGATGCTCAGCGAGTCGTTCGACTTTTTCCAAGTGGTCAGCCCCAAAGACTTTTTCTTTGGAACCTCCTGGAATCCTGGGTTTGCTTCCGTCGGAGCAGGATCGACCGATGGCTTCGGCATGTTGCCCCTCATGGCAGGCACCTTCCTGATCGCAGCCATTGCCATGCTCGTGGCCATCCCCATCGGCCTGATGTCGGCCATCTACATGGCTGAATACGCGTCTCCGGCAACGCGAGCCTGGGCTAAGCCCGTGATTGAGGTGCTGGCTGGTATCCCCACCATTGTGTACGGTGTATTTGCACTGATCATGGTCGGCCCGTTCCTGAGCAGCTTTGGCGCTTCGATCGGTTTGGATATACGTGCCACTTCCGCGCTGACGGCGGGTCTGGTCATGGGGATCATGATCATCCCGTTTATTTCGTCTTTGTCCGACGACATCATCACGCAGGTTCCACGAGCCATGCGTGATGGTTCACTGGCGTTGGGAGCCACAAAGGCCGAGACCACCATCAAGGTCGTGCTCCCAGCTGCGCTGCCTGGCGTGGTTGGCGCCATTTTGCTGGCGGTCAGTCGCGCGATTGGTGAGACCATGATCGTCGTCCTGGCAGCGGGCAACGCGCCGGTGCTCACCGCCAATCCGTTCGAGTCCGTCTCTACCGTGACGGTCGCGATCGTGAAACAGCTCACGGGTGATCAGGACTTCTCCAGTGCGCAATCGCTTGTCGGCTTTGCTCTGGGACTGACACTGTTTGTGATGACCTTGATCCTGAACGTCATTGCACTGGTCATCGTTCGCCGCTACCGAGAACAATATGAGTAACCCGACTATGTCATCGATTCCTGGGATGGACAAAAAGCCTGTGCGTGGCTATGCCTCTGTGGAGGCCAAGGTCAAGAAATCGCTGAAGTCGCGCAAGCGCAAGGAAATCGGTTTCCGCATGATGGGGGTCACCGCCATTTCCATCGCAGTGTTGCTGGTGGGCATCCTGTTCGCCAGCATTTTGTCGCGCGGGTTGCCGGCTTTCTGGCAGACCCAGATCGATCTGGAAATCACATTCGATCCAGAGGTCATCCAGATTGAACTGCCGCCCGTTCGCAGTGCCTTTGCGACACCTGCTGAATACCAGAATGCCCGAAACAACTGGGTCAACGAGCTGATCTTTGTGGACTTCAACGGCTTGCTCCTGAACGGCATTGCCAATCACATTCCTGAAGCAGCTCAAAACGAGACGGCTGCGCTGGCGTTGATCACCTCCGGTGAATTTTTCGCTCTGCGTGACATGCTGGCGGCCAACCCCGATATCGTGGGTCAGACCGTTCGACTGAGCTTGCTCACGGATGCGAATGTGGACGTGTGGCTCAAAGGGAATATTGACCGCAGTCTGCCAGATGATCGACAGCAGCTCATGCCAGAAACGCGCGCCTGGGCGGATCAGCTCTTTGAGCAGGGCGTGATCAAGAACCGTTTCAGTACGGCCTTGTTCATGAATCCTGACTCGCGCAGCTCTCTGGCCTCTGCCGGTCTGGCGGGTGCCTTCGTCGGATCGCTCTTCATGATGATGATCGTGATTCTCCTGGCTGTGCCTATTGGCGTGGCAACAGCGATCTATCTGGAAGAATTTGCGCCCAAGAATCGCATCACCGACTTGATCGAGGTGAACATCAACAACCTCGCAGCGGTGCCGTCGATCGTCTTCGGTATTCTGGGTGCGGCAGTGTTCATTTTGTGGTTCAAACTGCCCATGTCGGCCCCAGTGGTGGGTGGTTTGGTGTTGTCCCTCATGACGCTGCCTACTGTGATTATCGCAACCCGTTCCACCTTGAAGGCCATTCCGCCATCAATTCGTGAGGGGGCCATGGCCCTTGGTGCCTCCAAGGTTCAGGCCATCACCGGTCACGTGCTGCCCTTGGCCATCCCCGGGATTCTGACCGCCAGTATCCTGGGTGTGGCACAGGCGCTGGGTGAAACCGCGCCCTTGCTGCTCATCGGCATGAGTGCGTTTGTGGCGCAAATACCGCAGTCCCCCTTCGATCAATCGACTGCATTGCCCGTGCAGATCTTCCTGTGGCAAGGCAACGAACTGAGAAACTTCTTTGAAGGTCGCACGTCTGCTGCGATCATTGTGCTGCTTGCCTTGATGCTCTCCCTCAATTCGCTGGCCATCTGGCTGCGCAAGAAATTTGAAACCAGGTGGTAACCATGTTTGGAAACGAAGCCATGACCAATCCCGAAACCCAGTCAACCGCCAAACTGCCTGGCTTTAAAGCCGATGCGTTCGTATCGTCCCAGACGTCCGGCAAACCTCAGACGCCAGTGAAGATTCATGCTGAAAACGTCAAGGTGTTCTACGGCGAGAACGAAGCGTTGCACGGCATCAACCTAGACATTCACCAGAACGAGGTGGTCGCTCTCATCGGTCCGTCTGGCTGTGGCAAATCCACCTTTTTGCGTTGCATCAACCGCATGAATGACACTGTGGCCGGCGCGCGAGTGACCGGCCTCATCACGGTGGATGATCAGGATATCTACGACCCCAAACTGGACGTGGTGCTCTTACGGGCACAGGTCGGGATGGTGTTCCAGAAGCCCAACCCCTTTCCGAAATCGATCTACGAAAACATTGCCTACGCGCCCCGTTTGCACGGGTTGGCTCGCTCCAAGAGCGACCTGGATGACATCGTGGAATCCAGCCTGCGTCGTGCTGGCATTTGGGATGAGGTGAAAGATCGCCTTAATGCCCCAGGAACCGGGCTATCAGGTGGCCAGCAGCAACGTCTCTGTATTGCTCGCGCCATTGCGGTCAGCCCGGACATCATCCTGATGGATGAACCCTGTTCGGCGCTGGACCCGATTGCCACAGCACGTATTGAAGAGCTGATTCACGATCTGAAGTCCAACTACACCATCGTCATCGTGACGCACAACATGCAGCAGGCCGCCCGAGTGGCCGACCGCACGGCCTTCTTCCACCTGGGCAACTTGATCGAAGTTGGACCGACCGACCAGATCTTCATCAATCCGAAAGAGCAGCGCACAGAAGATTACGTCACCGGCCGTTTCGGTTGATGCTGCGCTCATTCTCTGTGACTCCTTTTGTCTAGCCCCTTCAAGGTTTCTTCATGAATCAGAAACATCTGTCGAGTCAGTACGACGCAGAACTGAACAGCATCTCCACGCGGGTTCTGGAAATGGGTGGACTGGTCGAAATGCAGATTCGACACTCCATCAAGGCCATCCATGAGTTGTCGATCACAGAGGCTGAACAAGTCTTTGCGATTGAACATGACGTCAATCGCATGGAAGTGGAGATCGACCGCGACATCACATCCATCATGTGCAGACGTCAGCCGACCGCGCGTGACCTGCGTTTGCTGGTCGGTATTTCACGGGTGATCGTGAACCTGGAGCGTGCCGGTGACGAGATCAGCCGTGTGGCGCGGATGATCAAGTCCGTGATTGAATCGGGCACACACCGCTCTCTGCCCATCGCTGACCTTGTACTGAGTACTCAGCACTGTGCGGCCTCCCTGCACCAGACACTGGACGCCTTTGCACGACTGGATGTCGAAGCATCGTTGACAATCATCAACGATGATGATCTGCTCGACCAGGAATACGAGGGTTACCTGCGTAAGCTCATCACGTACATGATGGAAGACCCGCGCACCATAGGCAACAGTATCAATCTGTTGTTCCTGGCCAAAGCCATCGAACGCGTCGGCGACCACGCCAAGAACATCGCTGAAGCCACTGTGTACGTGGTCAAAGGAACCGATATCCGTCATACCAGCCGTGAAGAGCGTGCCGCTGTCACCAAATGAGAAAGCTCCCTCGCGTCCTCATTGTTGAAGACGAGTCGTCGATTGCCGAGTTGATTGCCGTCAACCTCCGTCACAACGGATTTGCCCCGACGGTGGTGTTTGACGGTGATGCCGCTCAGCGGGAGATCGACTCCGTCCTTCCTGATGTGATCCTCCTGGACTGGATGCTGCCGGGCGAGAGTGGTGTGGCGTTGGCCAAACGCTGGCGTCAGCAAGAGCGGATCAAGACGGTGCCGATCATCATGCTGACGGCTCGCACCGAGGAAAACGACAAAGTACAAGGTCTGGATGCCGGGGCGGACGATTACATCACCAAGCCGTTTTCCACCCAGGAAATGCTGGCTCGGATTCGCGCCGTCCTTCGCCGACGCGCCCCGGAAATCGTCAACGACACGGTCCAGCTCGGCCCGCTGACGCTGGATGCCGCCACTTACCGGGTATTGCTGGACGGGGCTGAACTCAAGGTCGGCCCCACCGAGTTCAAACTGCTCCATTACCTGATGAAGCATCCGGAGCGCGTGCATACCCGTGGTTCGCTGCTCGACCGCATCTGGGGTGATCACGTGTTCATTGAAGAGCGCACCGTTGATGTGCATGTGAAGCGACTGCGGGAGTCTCTGGGGGCTGCCGGGGTTATGATTGAAACTGTTCGTGGTGCCGGTTACCGCATGACCGCACACGGCGCCAATACGTCCAAATCGCCGAGCTCCACCTCCGTCGCATGATCCGTCGCCCTGTCGAGCTCCTGTCTCTCACACTGCTGGGCGGATGGGGGGCCTCTTTGCTCGGTTCTTCGGAGTGGGCGCCTGTCATGGGTTGTCTGCTTGGTGCCACTCTCTGGATACTGATTGACAATATCCGCGCAGCCCGCGTCTTGGCGTGGTTGCGGCACGGCAACGCGTCTCGCGCACCGACGATGTCTGGCGTCTGGGAGGAAGTGGTCGAGCGAGCACGCAAAGGCTTCAAGGTCTTGAACCGCAAAGCACGCAAAAGCGAGGCGCGCCTTCAGGAGTTTCTGGCTGCTTTGCAGGCATCACCCAACGGCGTGGTCATGCTGGACCGTAATTCGCACATCGAATGGTGCAATTTCACGGCCGCTCAGCATCTGGGCTTTGACTCCAAACGCGATCTCCATCAACAGATACGCAACCTGATTCGTGATCCCGCCTTCATTGCCTTCCTGAACAAGGGCGATTACTCCAAATCCATCGAGATCGATGGTCGCGATGCCCTGCCGGGCCATCCACACCGCATCTCCATCTACATACACGTCTACGGTAAGGGCAGGCGACTCATGCTGACACGGGATGTCACAGCCCTGGAGCAGGCGGAGGCCATGCGCCGGGATTTCGTGGCCAACGTTTCGCACGAAATTCGCACGCCCCTCACTGTTGTGACCGGGTTCATCGAAACGTTGCTGACGCTGCCGCTGGCTGATGAGGAACGTGAGCGCTACCTGCGACTGATGGAAGCGCAGGCCCACCGTATGCAAGGTCTGGTCAGTGATTTGCTGACGCTCTCTCGTCTGGAAGGCAGCCCTATTCCGGGTTCCGCCGAGTGGGTACGGGGGGAAGACTTGCTTCAACAGGCGCTCAACGAGTCACGTGCGCTGTCCGATCTGCTATCCGGTGGGCAGCATGAGTGGGTGGTGGTCGACAGCCCCTCAGTGGAGGTGGCGGGTTCACGATCTGAACTGGTCAGTGCGCTGACCAATCTGTTGAACAACGCCGTCAGGCACACTCCAGCCGGCAGCCAGGTGAGGGTGGGGTGGCGTATGCTCCCAGACGATGGCGTGGAGTTTTATGTCGAGGACAACGGACCAGGGATCGCAGCGGAACACCTGCCTAGGCTCACCGAGCGGTTCTATCGCGTGGATCGCAGCCGTTCACGGGAAACGGGCGGCACAGGCCTGGGCCTGGCCATTGTGAAGCACGTGGCGCAGCGCCACGGCGGGCAGATGCTGGTGCAGAGCACGGTGGGCAGAGGCTCGGTGTTCTCCATCACCTTGCCCCCCAGCCGTGTATTGACCACTGCCTGACCAGCCACTCAAGGCAGGCGCTGGTACAGAAGCCAGGTTTCACGGTTTTCGCGTAGTCGCGGAATGCGCTCGACCAGTTGCCATTGGGCTCTATCGATGCCTGGCGTTCGTCCAGCGGGCGATCCCCCGACCGTGATGAGCCAGTGGCACTGGGTGGCGTCGGGCTGAGTCTCCCGAACCATGGCCAGTTCAGCGTGATAGAGCAGCCCGGCAATCTGGGCATGACTCAGCCCTTGAACCACCACACACTGTCCAGACGGAATCTGCGTGGCGACGCGTGACGAAATCGATACCTGGCCCATCCCGTGATTCAGCAGCGGAAGCCACAGAGTCATCAACAGGACCCAGCACAAGGTGAAGCCACTGGCAGACAACACCAGACTCTTCCATATCGCAGGACGGTGACGGCCCAACCGCCAGACAATCACGCCCAGCCAGCCGAGTGTCATCAACAGCGCAGGCAGAAACAACACTGGCTGCCAGCTCGGCGTGAAAAAGGGTGCCAGCTTGGCCACGTTGGCAGCCGGTTGGGCGGGAACGCCCGTCATCATGGCCATCCAGATCACCCAGATGATGAGAGCCCCACCCGTGAAGAACAGGACCGAAAACCAGTCCAGCCAGGCCGAAACCGATCGCCGCAGCGTGGATAGTGAAAAGGCAGCCAGGGTGGCCAGCATGGGCATCGCCAGCAATAAGGTGCGGTCGCGTCCACCATCCAGCCAGGACAGCAGGAGAAGCAAACCTGCCCAGGTGACGGGGATGAACCAGTGCGCTGATTGCCAGTGCCTGCGCCACGTCCACATCGCCCACAGCGCCAGCAATCCGGTGGGCCACGTGAACCAGAGCAGCAAGCGGCCCCAACGCTGCCAGTCCTCCATATGCAACCAGCTGGACCAGCTCCAGGGATGCGGGTGCCAGTCAGCCCCGACCGATACGGCCGAGCCTGCCGCCAGCACCGTGGTTGCCAGACCTGTGATCCATACCCAGGTGGGGATGGAAGACGCCGCACCCAGCAAGCCGAGGCGCAAGCCTTTGGCCACCAGGATCGGTGCCATGGCCAGCAAGCCCAGAGCCAGCGCCAGACCAGGTACGCCACTCCAGGCCAGACCGAATGCAGCGATCGACCACAACATCACGGTTTTGCCATGTGAGCGCACGAAGGGACTCAGGATGCGCGCGGCCGCGTGAAAAGCCAGGGCCACAAAAGCCAGCCTCGCGGCATCCACCGTGGTTTCATGCGCCAGCATGACAACACCGAGACTGGCCACCAGCGCCAGAAAAGCCGCATCGGCAGTGGCTCGGGCATAGTCAATGGGATGCGCTTCGCCCCCGAAAGCAAACAGCACCGGCTGGGCACCCGGTAATCGGGCCAGATGGAAGACACCATACCAGGTGGAGGTCAGCGTCAGGGTGAGCAGCAGACCGAAAGGGACTTTGGCGGCCAGGTCTGCCGGAAGAAAGAACAGCCACTGAATGGCGAGTGCACCCAGCCAGTATGGCAGCCAGCCTGCACTGACCGCAGGTTCACCCAGTAGCGAGGGTGACCACCAGTCACTTTGACCCAGCGCCAGCGACCACATCACTCCAAAAGACGCCAGATCGTCGCTGCGCCAAGGGTCGCGGCCCAGGAAGCCAGGGACCACGTACAGCAACCCCATCAGGATCAGCACCCAGCGAGGTAGGCGTCGGGCAGCCAGTTGCGTAACGATGGCGGGGGTTGGGTGGATCACCTGAAAACTATACCGTGGATCGGTGGGCCGACCATAAAAAAAGCAGCCAGAGGCTGCTTTTTGTCGGCAGGCATGGAATTACTTCGATGCGCGGGCAAAGCGGTTGCGGAATTTCTCGACGCGGCCGCCCATGTTGTCCACGCTCTTCTGCGTGCCGGTATAAAAAGGGTGAGACTCGCTGGAAGTATCGAGCTTGTACAGGGGCAGTTCACGGCCGTCGTCCAGCTTGATGGTTTCCTTGGTGTTGACGCAGGAACGGGTCACAAACTGGAAGTTGTTGGACAGGTCCACGAAACACACGTCGCGGTAATTGGGGTGAATGCCTTCTTTCATGGCGGTTTCCTTGTTGATTGCGGCAGCCGCAGCCGGCCCATCCGGCGTACTTTCCGCTAAGCCTTGAATTATAACGTTTTCAGAGGTGTCAGATCAATGCTGTTGTATCAGTGGGTTCACCCGCCACGGCGCATCAGGTCGAAGAACTCATGGTTGTTCTTGGTCTGGCGCATGCTCTTGAGCACCATTTCCATGGATTCGATTTCGTCCATGTTGTACATGAACTGTCGAAGGATGCGAGTTTTCTGAAGGATTTCCGGGGCCAGGAGCAATTCTTCACGACGGGTGCCGCTGCGGTTGAGCTGGATGGCGGGGAACACACGCTTCTCGTAGAGGCGGCGGTCCAGGTGCAGTTCGCTGTTACCGGTGCCCTTGAATTCTTCGAAGATCACTTCATCCATTCGACTACCGGTGTCGATCAATGCGGTGGCGATGATGGTAAGTGACCCACCTTCTTCCACGTTCCGGGCCGCACCAAAGAAGCGCTTGGGCCGTTGCAAGGCGTTGGCGTCAACCCCACCAGTCAGCACCTTGCCGGAAGAGGGCAGCACATTGTTGTAGGCACGGGCCAGGCGCGTGATGGAATCCAGCAGGATCACCACGTCTTTCTTGAGTTCAACCAGGCGCTTGGCGCGCTCGATCACCATTTCGGCCACGTGCACATGTCGGGCGGCCGGCTCGTCGAAGGTGGAGGCAATCACGTCACCGCGCACGGTGCGCTGCATTTCGGTCACTTCTTCCGGGCGTTCGTCAACCAACAGCACCATCAGCGTGACTTCGGGGTAGTTGGCGGTGATGGCATGGGCCATCGATTGCATCATCACCGTCTTGCCGCTCTTGGGAGGGGCCACGATCAAAGCGCGCTGACCTTTGCCGATGGGAGCGATGATGTCAATCACTCGGCCGGTGATGTTTTCCTCGCCTTTGAAGGCGTCGCGCTCCAGACGCATCTGTTCCTTGGGAAACAGGGGCGTCAGGTTTTCGAACATGATCTTGTGCTTGTTCTGCTCCGGAGGCAGGCCATTGATCTTGTCGAGCTTGTTGAGGGCGAAGTAACGCTCGCCGTCTTTGGGGGTGCGAACCTCGCCTTCGATCATGTCACCGGTATGCAGATTGAAGCGACGAATCTGGCTGGGTGAGATGTAGATGTCGTCGGTGGACGCCGTGAAGCTGGTGTCCATGTTGCGCAGGAAGCCGAACCCATCCGGCAATACCTCGAGTACGCCATCTGCAAACACCTGCTCCCCGGCCTTTGCGCGCTTTTTGATGATCGCAAACATCAATTCCTGTTTGCGCATCCGGCCGGTATTTTCAATTTCGAGGGCTTCGGCCTGCTTGAGCACTTCAGAAACATGAAGGGCTTTGAGTTCGTTCAGGTGCATGGAAGGACTCCTGAAAGGAGTGTGAGAGACGAGGGGGTGGGGTGGCTGCTGAAAAGCAGCAAGATTCAAACGGAACTGTCGCCCGTGATGAACGAATTATGACAGGAATTCAGGGCCGTTCAGGCATTGCACCTGAACGGCGTGGTGCATCAGGCCAGTTGCTGGTCGATGAAGGCGGTCAACTGCGCCTTGCTGAGCGCGCCCACCTTGGTGGCAGCCAGTTGCCCGTCCTTGAAAAGCATGAGGGTCGGAATGCCGCGAATGCCGTACTGTGCAGGCACATTGCGGTTTTCATCCACATTCATCTTGGCGATTTGCAGCTTGCCGTTGTAGGTGGTCGCCACTTCGTCGAGGATGGGAGCGATCATGCGGCAGGGGCCACACCACTCGGCCCAGAAGTCGACCAGGACCGGCGCACTCGATTTCACCACGTCGGCATCAAAAGTTGCGTCGGTCACGTGCTTGATCAGTTCATTGGCCATGTGTCAATTCGCCTCATTCGTCTGGGAAAGATAAAGTTAAGGTGACGAGCCTCGACCCCGGCACTGGCTACACAGTTAGGGCTGCTTGGTTCCCCACCTGACCCGGTTGGCCGCTTCACCATGCGGGAAGGCCCGTCAGTTGCCATTGTATGCGACAGATAGAATGGACGTATGTCATACGTTGTCCTGGCTCGCAAATACCGCCCCAAGAACTTCGCCGAAATGGTGGGGCAGGAGCATGTGGTGCAGGCACTCGGCAATGCCCTGACCACGCAACGCTTGCACCACGCTTATTTGTTCACAGGCACCCGGGGGGTAGGCAAAACCACGGTCTCTCGCATTCTGGCCAAGTCGCTGAATTGCACCGGACCCGACGGATCCGGGAGCGTGACTGCAACCCCTTGTGGCGTGTGCGATGCCTGCCGCGACATCGATGCAGGTCGCTTTGTGGACTACACCGAACTCGATGCAGCCTCCAACAGAGGCGTGGACGAAGTGCAAAGTCTGCTGGAGCAAGCTGTCTACAAGCCTGTCCAGGGTCGCTTCAAGGTCTTCATGATCGACGAAGTGCATATGCTGACCAACACCGCGTTCAACGCGATGCTGAAAACGCTTGAAGAGCCGCCCGCTTATCTGAAGTTTGTGCTGGCCACGACCGATCCACAGAAAGTACCGGTCACCGTACTCAGCCGATGCCTGCAGTTCAACCTGCGGCCCATGGCGCCCGACACGGTGTACGAGCACCTGCAGCGGGTACTGGCTGCGGAATCGGTGACCGCTGATAGTGGTGCCTTGCATGCGATCGCCAAAGCCGCGCGCGGCTCCATGCGAGATGCCCTGAGCCTGACCGATCAGGCCATTGCCTTCGGAGGCGGCGAGTTGAGAGAGTCTGTGGTGAGGCAGATGCTGGGAGCGGCTGACCGCGACCATGTCTGGCAACTGATCGAGGCCGTCGCTCGGGGCGAGGGTGCCGCCATCGTAGAAACGGTGGATCAGCTGCGCGTCCAGGGGTACAGTGCTGCGTCGACACTGGACGAGATGGTCAGCGTGCTACAGCGCATGGCGGTTTGTCAGGCTGTCCCGCGTCTCCAGCCCGCGTCTGACTCCGACGAGGCGGTTATCCAGCGCCTGGCCGATCTGTTGCCGCCTGACCTGACTCAGTTGCTTTACAGCTTATGCCTGCATGGCAAGGCTGAACTGGGTCTGGCACCCGACGAGTACGCGGCCCTGACCATGGTCATGCTGCGCATGCTGGCCTTTCAGCCAGACAGCGCGGAAAAAAAAACACTGAAAATCCGGTCTGAAGGGGCCCCGAGGGCCTCAGCCAGCGTTCAAGTCTCGCCTCCAGTCGAAGTGCCCGCTCCGCCGCCGCCCAGCGCAGGCATGGCCCATCCATCAGAGACCGATCTTCAAACGCTGGCAGATGCATGGTGTCGGGTGGTCAACCAGTTGGTCGAGGCCGATGCCATCACCGCATTGACACGGGAGCTGGCCCTGCAGTCGGTTCTGGTGGAACAAACCGCTGCCGAATGGGTCATCCAGGTCAGTAACCCGGCGCTGAACCAGAACAGTGCCCGTGATCGCTTGCAGGCTGCCTTGCAGGCCCACGGGCATGCGGTGGCGCTGATCGTTCGGGCGGGCTCGGCCGACGACACACCCGCTCGACGCAACGCAGCAGCGGCACAGGCCCGATTGAAGGACGCAGAGCAAACTCTGCTCAGCGATCCCTTTGTGCAGGCCATGATGCGCGACTTTGGAGGCAAAATTGTGCCTGGCAGTGTACAAGCGCTCTGAATCATTTTTTTACTCTATTCATCAAGGAATCTCATGTTCAACAAAGGACAACTGGCCGGACTCATGAAGCAGGCTCAAGCCATGCAGGACAACCTGAAAAAGGCACAAGACGAGCTGGCCACCATGGAAGTCACTGGCGAGTCGGGTGCCGGTCTGGTCCAGGTGGTGATGACCTGCAAGCACGACGTCAAGCGTGTGACGATCGACCCGAGCCTGCTGGCCGATGACAAGGACATGCTCGAAGATCTGGTGGCCGCTGCATTCAACGCGGCCGTTCGCAAAGCCGAAGAAACTTCGCAGGAAAAACTCGGCAAGATCACGGCGGGCATGCCCGGACTGCCTGGCGGAATGAAGTTCCCCTTCTGACACGGCGAGCCCATTGATGGCCGATGCACTGGACAATCTGGTGATCGCCTTGCAAAAGTTGCCAGGCGTCGGAAGCAAATCGGCCTCGCGCATGGCGTACCACTTGCTGCAGCACGACCAGGCGGCTGCGCAACAGCTGGCGGCCGCCCTCACGCAGGCCACCGATCGCATGCAGCATTGCCAGCTGTGTCACACCTTCACCGAGCAGGCGATCTGCGCCACCTGTTCGGACACGCAACGCGACCGCAGCCTCCTGTGTGTGATCGAATCCCCCGCCGATCAGGCGGCCATGGAGCGTACCGGTGTGTACCGTGGCCTGTACTTTGTGCTCATGGGCAAGCTGAGCCCACTGAGTGGCATTGGCCCTTCTGACATTGGTATTGAGCGGCTTCTGCAGCGTCTTGACGCCGACCACGCGCATCCCGTGCAGGAGTTGGTGATTGCCACCAGTTTCACGGCCGAAGGAGAGGCCACCGCTCATGTGATCGGGCAATTGCTCAAAGGGCGAGGCATTCGCGTCACCCGCCTATCCAGAGGGGTGCCGATCGGCAGCGAACTGGAGTATGTGGATCTCGGCACCATTGCCCACGCTTTTGCCGACCGCCGCTAGACACGTCACGGGCTGACGAGCGGGTCATCCGCACTAACCCTGACCGGGCGAATACCAATACGCGATCACCACGCTTCGATTTACGCTGGCGATACGGTTATTTAACCGTGAGGATGCGTTTCTTCGAGGTGAGTGGTGAATAGGTTGCGTCGTTGCATGTTGCTATTGATCAGGCCCCATAAAGATTGAACTATCTGGTGATTTGGTAGTCCCATCTTTCATGGAAAAAGAAGACGCGAGATACCAAACCCTGCAGCAGCTTCACGAGCGGCGCAAGCAAGTCATCCGACTGCACAAACGG
>JAUVYR010000154.1 GCA_030602985.1 Burkholderiales bacterium | reverse complement strand
GAGGCGACGTACTTCAACGTGGGCAAAATCGGTCATGACCAGATGGCCGACATGGCGAAACGCCGGGGTGTGCCGGAAGCCGATCTGGAGCGGTTGCTGGCGCCCAACTTGTGAGGGACGGCCTCAGCCCACGTTGGGTTGACGGTATTGCACCGCTTCCGCCAGATGGATCGAACTGACTCGTTCGGCGCCGGCCAGGTCTGCAATGGTTCGGGCCACCCGCATGGCCCTGTGTGTGCCACGCCCTGACCAACCCAGCCGGTTGGCGACGGTCTTGAGCAATTGCTCCGCTTCAGGTGTCAGGGCGGCGTGTTGCTTCAAGGTGTCGCCTTCCAGAGCCTGATTCGGGCAGCCCTGGCGTGCCATGGCGCGCTCACGAGCGGCCAACGCACGCGCACGAACCGTTTGACTTGGCTCGCCTGGCTGACTGTCCAGCAACTCCGTGGGCGGCATCAGCGGTACTTCCACGTGGAGGTCGATCCGGTCAAGCAAGGGCCCACTGAGCTTGTTCTGATAGCGCGTGATCTGGTCCGGTGTACAGCGGCAGGCCTTGACGGAGGAGCCGAGATAGCCACAGGGGCACGGATTCATCGCGCCAACAAGCTGGAACCGGGCGGGAAATTCGGTTTGCCGGGCCGCTCTGGAGATGCGCACCTGACCGGTTTCCAGGGGTTCGCGGAGCGCTTCCAGCGCCACCCGAGAAAACTCGGGCAGTTCGTCCAGAAAGAGCACACCCTGGTGCGCGAGAGAAATCTCACCGGGTCGTGGCGGGTTACCGCCGCCCACCAAGGCGGTGGCGCTGGCGGTGTGATGCGGGGCGCAGTAAGGGCGCTGGGCCCAGCGACTGAGATCGAACTGGCCGGCCAGGGAAGACACCGTGGCGGCTTCGATGGCTTCCTGATCGTCCATTGGCGGCAAAATGCCTGGCAGCCGTCGTGCCAGCATGGACTTGCCTGAACCCGGCGGGCCACTGAGCAGCAGGCTGTGGCGACCGGCTGCGGCGATTTCCAGGGCTCGTCTGGCCCCTGCCTGTCCGCGAACATCGGCCAGATCGTACGCCAGCCCAGTTTCATGGGCATCGGGCCGTTGGGCACGTACCTCGGACCAGTCGGCATCATTCATCGGTTCTATCGCAGGCGAGCCCGGCGGGGGAAAGCGATGCACCACGTCGGTGAGGTGGCTGGCCCGAAAGACGCGGATACCCTGCGCCAAGGCGGCTTCCTCGGCGCTGCCAGGGGGTAAGACCAGTCGTGTGTCTGAATGGCACCCATCTGGTGCATGCAGACGAAGGGCCAGACTCATGGCCAACGCGCCCCTCACGGGCCGCAAGGCCCCACTCAGCGAGAGCTCGCCCGCAAATTCATGGTGCGTCAGGGCGCTGGGGTCCATTTGCCCGCTAGCTGCCAGGATACCTATTGCTATGGGCAGGTCAAAGCGGCCGGAATCCTTCGGCAGATCGGCCGGTGCCAGGTTCACGGTGATCCGTTTCGAGTGCGGCCATTCCAGCCCGGCGTTTTGTATGGCCGAGCGTACCCGCTCGCGCGCTTCTTTCACTTCGGTGTCGGCCAGGCCCACCAGATTGAACCCTGGCAGCCCATTGGCCAGGTGGACCTCCACGCACACCGGGTGTGCATGCAGCCCAAGCAGCGTGCGACTCCGCACCACACACAGACTCATGTTGACTTCCTCCCTGTCATTTTTTCTAGCCCAGTTTGTTTTTGCACTAATTTGGTGCAATTTTCGGAATAAGGCTGTTATGGCTGAAGTTTACTGCAAGGCTGGCCCGAGTCAGATGAGTTGGCACGCATTCTGCTTAACCCGTTAAGTGCAGCCGGCTGCCTTCGCTGACTGGCTGAAACACTCGACGCGGCAGGCATCCCTGCCGAGCCATTTTTCTAACAAGCATGAAAGGCTGAACATGAAGCTGGTCAGTGCCATCATCAAACCGTTCAAGCTCGACGAGGTCCGGGAATCGCTTTCCGCCATGGGAGTGCAGGGCATTACCGTGACCGAAGTCAAGGGCTTTGGTCGTCAGAAGGGTCATACGGAGTTGTACCGCGGTGCCGAGTACGTGGTCGATTTTCTCCCCAAGGTCAAGATCGAGGCGGCCGTCTCGGAGGATCTGGTCGAGCGCGTGATCGAGGCCATCGAAGGCGCCGCACGCACCGGCAAGATCGGTGACGGCAAGATTTTCGTGTTCCCGCTGGAGCAGGTCGTGCGCATCCGCACGGGCGAAACCGGCAAGGAAGCCCTGTAAGGAGAACCCTATGAAACCAATGATCAAAGCAATGGGCATCACGGCAGCGGTTCTCGCAGCCAAGGCAGCTGGGGCGGAAGAGGTGGATGCAGCCGCAGTCGCTGAAGTGTCGGCTGTCGCCACCCAGGCCCTGAACACCGTGTTCGAGGTGCAGTACGCGTTGGACACCTTCTACTTCCTGATCTGTGGTGCGCTGGTGATGTGGATGGCCGCCGGCTTCTCCATGCTGGAAGCGGGATTGGTTCGTGCCAAGAACACCACCGAGATCCTGACCAAAAACATCGCGCTGTACGCCATCGCCGTGATCATGTACATGATTTGTGGCTATGCCATCATGTACGGCGGCGGTATTTTCCTGTCAGGGATCATGGGCACCGGCGTGGAGGAAGGTTTCGTTTACGAAGCGGTTTCGACTTACGCCCCTGCCTCTGACTTCTTCTTCCAGGTCGTGTTCGTGGCCACCGCCATGTCCATCGTCTCGGGTGCCGTGGCCGAGCGCATGAAGCTCTGGAGCTTCCTGGTGTTCGCCGTGGTCATGACCGGCTTCATTTATCCGATGTCCGGTTCCTGGACCTGGGGTGGCAATGCCGTGTTCGGTATTTTCAACCTCGAAGACCTGGGCTTCCTGGATTTTGCTGGTTCTGGCATCGTCCACATGGCGGGTGCAGCCGCTGCGCTGGCTGGTGTGCTGTTGCTGGGTGCTCGCAAGGGCAAATACGGCCCCAACGGTGAAGTGCGTGCCATCCCGGGCGCCAACCTGCCGCTGGCGACGCTGGGTACATTTATCCTCTGGATGGGCTGGTTCGGTTTCAACGGTGGTTCCGTGCTGGCGACAGCCAGCGCCGACAACGCAGCCTCTGTGGCGCTGGTGTTCCTGAACACCAACACCGCTGC
>JAUVYR010000153.1 GCA_030602985.1 Burkholderiales bacterium | reverse complement strand
GTCGGGGCAAGGGGGTGGGCGTTCGCCTGGGCGTCAAAACGACCGGCTGCTCCGGTCTGGCGTACAAGCTCGAATACGCGGACGACGTGTCGCCCGAGGACGTGGTGTTTGAAGAGCAGGGTATCAAGATCCTGGTGGATCCCAAGAGCATGCCCTACATTGACGGGACGCAGCTGGATTTCGTCCGTGAAGGGCTGAACGAAGGCTTCAAGTTCATCAACCCCAACGAGCGTGATCGTTGCGGTTGCGGCGAGTCTTTCCGTGTCTGAGGTCGACGCCAAAGCCCATGATGTTCTGGGAGTCCTGAATCTGCAGGCGGACGACTTCACGTTGTTCGGTCTGGCGCCTGGCTTCCAGCTGGACCGCCAGCAGCTGGATGAGCGCTGGAAACAGCTGCAGCGCCAGGCGCACCCCGACCGTTTCACCACACAGGGGGCGGCCGCGCAGCGGGTGGCCATGCAGTGGTCGGTTCGTATCAACGAAGCCTATCAACGCCTCAAAGATCCCCTCAAGCGTGCAGCTTACTGGTGCGAGCGTGCCGGTGTGCCGGTCAATGCAGAAAACAACACTGCCATGCCTGCCGAATTCCTCATGCAGCAGATGGCATGGCGCGAGAGCCTGGAGGAAGCCTCATCCGAGGCGGAACTGGAGGCCTTGCTGCAAGAGACCCAGCAAGCCCGGCATCATCTGACGACCGATTTGCAGCACCGGATTGATGACCTTCAGGATGCCGCGGCTGCAGTGAGCCTTGTGCGCGCCCTCATGTTTGTCGAGCGCTTTGCTGAAGAAGTCCACTACCGTCTCGAACGGTTTTAATCATTCATGGCCTTATTACAGATATCCGAGCCCGGTCAATCGCCCGATCCGCACCAGCGGCGCATCGCTGTCGGTATCGACCTGGGCACCACCCATTCCCTGGTGGCTGCCATGCGGCATGGCACGCCTGAGTGCCTGCCCGACGAGCAAGGCTGCGTGATTCTGCCCAGTGTGGTGCGCTACCTGCCGCCAGGCACCGGCAGTGGCCGGCAAATAGGGTTTGATGCGCTGGCCGCTCAGGTGAGCGATCCGCACAACACCATCAGTTCTGTCAAGCGGCTGATGGGCCGCCAGCGCCACGATCTGGCCGCCCAGGGCGTGGTGGACAAGCTCCCTTACACGGTGGTGGAAGGCGAGGGCATGGCCGCGGTGCAAACCGTGGCAGGTGTGAAGTCACCCGTCGAGGTGAGCGCGGAAATTCTGGCGACACTGCGCTATCGTGCCGAAGACACCTTCAATGACGATCTGTTTGGTGCAGTCATCACCGTGCCGGCCTATTTTGACGACGCGCAGCGCCAAGCCACCAAGGACGCGGCCCAGATGGCTGGGCTCAACGTGCTGCGGCTGATCAACGAGCCGACCGCTGCCGCCATCGCTTACGGGCTGGACCAGGCCGCCGAAGGCATCTATGCGGTTTATGACCTGGGCGGGGGCACGTTTGATGTCTCCATCCTCCGCTTGACCCGTGGCGTGTTTGAAGTGATGGCCACGGGCGGCGATTCTGCCCTGGGTGGCGATGATTACGACCGGGCCCTGGCTGACGCGGTGCTGGCCATGAGTGGCTTGTCGGTGCAGGTGGCGGCATTGCCTGCTGGCGAACGGGCGGGCTGGCTGGCTGAAGCCCGCCGCGTGAAGGAAGCGCTCTCCAGTCGGGCAGATTCGGGGGAGCCGGTCACATTTGCCGCCGTGGTTCATGGCCAGTCCATCCAGCTCTCGGTCACGCACGACCAATTCGCTGACGCCAGCCGCGAACTCACGCAGCGCACCCTGGCGGCGGTGAAGCGCGTGTTGCGCGATGCGCGGCTCGATCGCGGTGACGTCCAGGGCGTGGTGATGGTGGGTGGGTCCACACGCATGCCTGTGGTACGCAAGGCGGTGGCCGAGTTCTTTGGTCATGAGCCGCTGGTCAATCTGAATCCTGACGAAGTGGTGGCTTTGGGGGCTGCCATTCAGGCCAATCAACTGGCTGGCAATAACACTGATGGCGAATTGCTCCTGCTGGACGTGATTCCCCTGTCGCTGGGCATTGAAACCATGGGTGGCCTGGTGGAGCGCATCGTGCCACGCAACACCACCATTCCCACCGCCATGGCTCAGGATTTCACCACCTTCAAGGACGGGCAGACGGCGTTGGCCCTGCATGTGGTCCAGGGTGAACGCGATCTGGTGGCGGACTGCCGCAGCCTGGCCCGCTTCGAATTGCGCGGGATTCCTCCCATGGCTGCTGGGGCGGCGCGTATCCGTGTCACCTTCACCGTGGATGCCGATGGCTTGCTGACCGTCAGTGCCCGAGAGCAGGGCACAGGCGTGGAAGCCCGGATCGATGTCAAGCCCTCCTATGGGCTGAGCGATGAACAGATCGCGGCCATGTTGCAGGACAGCTTTTCGACGGCGCAACAGGACATGGCGGCTCGCGCCCTGGTTGAGGCCCGCGTGGATGCCGAACGCATGATCGATGCCACCCGTTCGGCCCTGAAGGCGGATGGGGCGTTGCTGACGGCAGACGAGCAGACCACCATCGAACATCTGATCCAGGCCACCGTGGCCGCACGTGAACTGACCGATCCGGCGGCCATTGAAGCGGCCACCGAGGCATTGGCCAAAGGTTCTGAGGAGTTTGCCGCGCGGCGCATGAATCGAAGCATTGCTCAGGCCCTGTCCGGTCAGAATATCGACGCTTTATAAACTTCCTGTCATGCCTACCATCACCATCCTCCCGCATCCCGAATATTGTCCCGAGGGCACGCAGATCAAGGGCCTGAGCGGCACCACGCTGTGCGAGGCCTTGCTCGACCACGATATTGAAATTGAGCATGCCTGCGACATGAGTTGCGCTTGCACGACCTGCCACGTGGTGGTGCGCAAGGGGTTTGAGACCTTGAATGAAGCCACCGAAGACGAGGAAGACCTGCTCGACAAAGCCTGGGGGCTGGAGCCGCAATCCCGCCTGAGTTGCCAAGTGCAACTGGGGCAGTCTGATCTGACGATCGAGATCCCGCGTTACACCATCAACCATGCTCGCGAGCATCACTGATTGACGGCATGCGCCAGATTGTTCTTGATACCGAAACCACCGGGCTGTCTGCACTGGATGGCGATCGCATCATCGAAATCGGGT
>JAUVYR010000183.1 GCA_030602985.1 Burkholderiales bacterium | reverse complement strand
TGCGCCACCGCTTCGCTGATCTGTGCCACGCCCAGCGACTGTTCCTGTGCCGAATGGCTGATGGTCCCCAGCAAAGCGGTGACGCGCTCTACCGATTGCAGGGCTTCATCCATGCGCGCTTGCGCTTCCTGGGCGCGTTGGTCGCCCACTTGCACACGGTCGCGGGACTCTTCAATCAACTGACGGATTTCCTTGGCGGCTTCGCTGGTGCGCTGCGCCAGAGCCCGGACCTCGGACGCCACCACCGCGAAACCGCGCCCCTGCTCACCAGCGCGTGCCGCCTCAACGGCGGCGTTCAGGGCCAGGATGTTGGTCTGGAAAGCGACGCTTTCAATCACCTGAATGATGTCGCCAATGCGGCGTGACGACTCAGCAATCTGCTGCATCTGTTCGCCCACCGCCCGGACGGCTTCATGGCTGCGTTGGGCCACGGACGCGGTGTCGGCAGCGGCCTGCGCACCTTCACGGGCCGTGCTGGCTGTGTGCTGGATGGTGCCGTTGATCTGTTCCATCGAGGCAGCGGTCTCTTCCAGATTGCTTGCTTGCGCCTCAGTGCGCGAGGACAGGTCCAGGTTGCCGGCGGCGATTTCACGCGTGCCCGTCATGAAGTCCACCACCTCATGGCGGATATCACGCACGATGGTGCGGATGGTGACCTGCAGCTGGGCCAGGGCCATCAGCATCTCGCGGGCATCGCCAGTGCCTTTCACCTCGACAGTGGAGGTGAGGTCACCGGCAGCCAGTTGGTTGGCCACTTCCTGCACCGCCTGCATCGGTCGGTGGATATGGCTGGCCAGTAGCCAGGAGGCGCCTACCGAGGCGATGACTGCCCCAGCGCCTGCCAGCCACAGGGGGATGCCGGCTGACATCAGCCCCAGTGGCAACAGTGATACCAGCGCAAACACACCGAACAATTGCGCTTTGAATTCGGGCTTGAGGGCACGACCCAGTGCGCCCAGCGGGCTCGAGCGGATCACGCGCCCTTCATCGAGCAGGTGCACCAGCCGGCCAGCCGCGGCTTCGGCCTGCATGGTCTGGTAGAGCTGCTCGAAAGCGGCAATCTCGTCTGCCGTGGGCTTGGTGCGCACCGACAGGTAGCCGACGATCTGGTCACCGCTGCGCATCGGGGTGGCATTGGCACGCACCCAGTAGTGGTCGCCGTTCTTGCGGCGGTTTTTCACCAGGGCGCTCCAGGGTTTGCCTTTTTCCTCGATGGTGTGCCACATGTCGCGGAAAGCCTCTTCCGGCATGTCGGGGTGGCGCAACAGGTTGTGTGGCTGGCCCAGCAGTTCCTCGGCCGAATAGCCGCTGACCATGACGAAATTGGCGTTGCAATAGGTGATGCGGCCCTTCGGGTCGGTAACTGAAATCAGGGTCTGATCGGCCGGGAAATCGTAATTCTTCTGGGTGACAGGCAAATTGGTGCGCATGCGAGGGATCCTTGGGGGAGCAGAGAAGCGATGGTTTCATGATATCGGCATCAAGCGGGCTTGGATAGAGCACTTTTCAGCCGAGGCGGATGCGCTCGCCATACCCTGTCATCTCCAGATACCCCCGCCCGATCGCCTCGGGATTGCCCGGCCGGTAAAGCTGACTCAAGCCCTCCCAGTAAATGGCACCGGTCGTGGCGCGGCTGTCCAGTTCCTGGGCGTCCATCAGTGTGCGCAACTCAAAGTCGCCCGCTGGCGAGTCGATCCGCCAGTCCACCGGGTAGCGGATT
>JAUVYR010000146.1 GCA_030602985.1 Burkholderiales bacterium | reverse complement strand
GCTGGGCGATCTGGCCGATGTGCTGCCTGCCTATGCCGTGGAAGCCATGCGGGAGGCGCTGCCGGCCTTTGGACGCAAGATCAAGGGCTACGACATGCCCGACGCGGTGATGACCGGGGTGGAGACCCGTACTTCATCGCCGCTGCGGATCACCCGTGGCGATGACCTGCAAAGCCTGAACGTGCGTGGACTGTACCCGGCCGGTGAAGGGGCGGGGTATGCCGGTGGCATTCTCTCAGCCGGGGTCGACGGCTTGCGCGTGGCCGAGGCACTGGCCTGTCATGCCCTGGGCGTACAAGCCCCACCACCAGACAGAAACATGCGCAGCACGCTGGCCTACGGCTGAGACGTGTCCGGGCCCGGGTTGCGCGTGGGCATCACATGCACCCAGGCTGTGTCCAGTGACAAAGTCACCTCGGCGCCTTCTAGCAGAGGCGTCCTCGAGGGACCACTCAGCACCAGCCGGACCTCCACCCCGGGCAAAGCCGCGAGTGCCAAAGTAGCCAAACTCACCTCGCCCAGGTGGCGCAGACTGTGTACCTGGGCTGCAATCTGTACATGGCCTGGTGCCTCAGCAGTCGTGGGACGGGGCGTCAGTGCCTGTTGCGCAGGCAGCACACGCAGACCATCCCCCTGGATCACCCAACTGACCTGCTGCCCGACCTGGATACGCCCTTTGTCCACCACACACAGGAGAATCGACGGTCCTGTGTCAACGGTATGGCCTGCGTGAGTCGCCTGCCAGGCCAGCCAACCCATACCCGGCTGATCAGCTCGACCGACCCAGCGCCCTACAAAGCGGTTCTGGATACCGACCAGTTCGGCCACACGGCGGTTGCGTGGGGAACGGTAAATACGACTGGGCGTGTCGGTCTGCAGCACCTGCCCCGTATCCATCACCACCATGATGTCGGCCAGCAAGCGGGCTTCCTGCAAATCGTGCGTAACCAGTACGATGGGAATGTGCAGGTTGGCCCGCAGATCAGATAGCAACGCGTAGAGGGCCTGGCGGTTCATCTGATCCACGGCGGAAAACGGCTCGTCCAGCAGCAGCAATCGGGGTTCGCGAGCCAGGGCACGGGCCACGGCCACGCGCTGCTGTTGCCCCCCCGACAGCGCCGAAGGCCGTCTCAGCGCTACCGACGCGTCCAGTCCCACGCGCTCCAGCCACTGCAAAGCCCGCTGCCGTCTGAGTCCGCTGGGCAGGTGCAACAACGCCAGTGCCACGTTGTCACAGGCATCGAGGTGGGGCATCAGAGCGTAATTCTGGAACACCAAACCCACATGACGATGGCGAGGGGCCAGATGCACCCCCTGCGCAATGTCCGTCCAGACCTCGGCACCGACGCTGACCCGTCCGGCATTGGGTCGCATCAGCCCAGCCAGCACCCGCAGCATCGAGGTCTTGCCGGCCCCGGATGGTCCCACCAGCGCCAGCAGTTCGCCCGGTCGGCATTCGAAGCCACCGTGCAATTGCATGGGCGATTGCTGGGCCACCTCCACCCGCAACACGCCATCGTCTGCAGGGCGGTCATCCAGATCGGTCAAAGGCGGGGTCACGGCCGTGTCAGGCATGCTCATCGGCGCGTCAGACGCGCGGTCATGAAGAAGGGGAAGGCCACCGCCAGCAACGACATGACCAGCAGGAAGCCCGACATGGCATGGGCACTGGCCAGATCAAAGGCCTGCACGCGGTCATAGATGGCAATCGCGATGGTCTGGGTCTCGCCCGGGATGCTGCCCCCCACCATCAGCACCACCCCGAATTCGCCCAGCGTGTGCACGAACGTCAGCACCATCGCCGAGAGGATGCCGGGCCACGCCAGAGGCAACTCCACCCGCCAGAAGGTCTGCCACGGATGCAGGCCACTGACGGCGGCAGCCTCAGACAGGTTGGCGGGAATGGCTTCAAACGCCCGCTGGATAGGCTGGACCATGAAAGGGATGTTGAACAACACTGAGGCAATCACCAGACCCGAAAAATGGAAGGTCAGCTGAATGTGGAAATGCGCCAGCAGCCAGCCACCCAGCGGCGAACCGGCCCCCAGCGTCACCAGCAGGTAGTAACCCATAACCGTCGGGGGAAGCACCAGCGGCAGCACCACCAGCGCCTCGATGAAGGCCTTGCCTGCAAACGTGGTTCGGGCCAACCAGCGTGCCAGCAGCAGGCCGCTGGGCAGCAGCACCCCCAGCGTGACGACCGCCAGTTCCAGCGAGAGGCGAAGCGCTTGCCAGTCCACGGGCCGCCTACGGGCTCGGCATGGCAAAGCCGTACCGCGTCATGATCGCTTGCGCAGCAGGGGTGGCGAGGTAGTCATATAACACCTGGGCCACTGGTGGCGGGTTGCGCAACAACACCATACGCTGTGCCAGCGGCTTGTGCCAGTCTTCAGCGATCAAGGCGAACACCCCCCGATCAGCCACGGTGGGAGCAAGGGCCAGGGAACGAGCAATGATACCGCCGTCCGTGGCGCCGGACGTGGCGAATTGGGCCGCTTGGGACACATTCTCGCCAAACACCAGATGAGGCTGGATGGCTTCCCAGAGACCGGCTGTCTGCAGCGCCTGACGCGCCAGGATACCGTAGGGCGCATGCACAGGGTTGGCGATAGCGAAACGACGCAGACGACCCTCACGCAAAGCATCCGTCAAGTCGCGAAGCTCCGGGTCAGGCCGTAGGCGCCCTCCCCGTGGCACCATGATCCCGATACGACCGTAGGCATAGATCTTTCCCTCATCGTGGGTTCGACCGGCCTGCGCCAGCTGCTGGACAAACTGCTCGTCGGCTGACATGAACAGATGAAACGGCGCCCCCTGCATGATCTGGGAGTAGAAATTCCCCGAAGAACCATAGACGACCCGCAGGGCGTGTCTGGTTTCCCGCTGGAACAGGAGCAACACCTCGTCAAGAGCAAATTTGAGATTGGATGCGGCCGCAACGATCGGTACATCCGGTTGAGCGATCACCGGACACGGCCACACGGCCATACCCATTCCGGCCAAGGCAACCCTGCTTAGAAGGACACGGCGTGACACTTGCATAAAAAAACCCGTTGCGAAGTCTATCGCAACGGGCGACTAGTCATGAAAAGGCTCAGCGTTGCTGCAGAGCTGCGATCCGTTCTTCAATCGGGGGGTGCGAGGCAAACCACTTGCCCAAGCCACCCGTGATGCCCATGGCCTGCATGCCCTTGGGCAATTCGCCCGGCTGCAAACCGCCCAGGCGGGCCAACGCATTGATCATGGGCTGCTTGCGCCCCATCAGGTCAGCGGCGCCGGCATCCGCACGGAACTCGCGCTGGCGGCTGAACCAGGCCACGACCATGGCGGCGAGGAAACCCAGGATG
>JAUVYR010000076.1 GCA_030602985.1 Burkholderiales bacterium | reverse complement strand
TGGTTGCCGGGGTTCTGGCTGATGCCGCGCACATAGCCGGGGTGGACCTTGATGTAGTCCAGCCCCAGGCTGGCCAGTTTGTCGCTTTCGGCAAAGCGTTGGCCAAAGTATTCAATGCCCACCCGGCAGCCCAGCGCCTTGAGTGAACGAGTGAGGTCGCGGAAGGCATCGAACTGGCGGAACACGCCGTATTCCGGCACTTCAAACAGCAGCCGCTTGCACAGTTCGGGGTAACCCTGCAGCAGTTGCAGCAATCGGTGGCGGAAGCCGAAGTCGCTGACGGTTTCGGCCGACAGGTTCACAGCCACATCGCCCGAGCCTTGTTGCAGGTGTTCGATGGCCAGCTTCACCACGCCCAGGTCGATGGGGGCAGTCAGGTTGAGGTTGGCCGCCATGGGCATGAAATCGCCCGCACAGAGCAATTGCCCGCCTGTGTCCATTTGCAGACGAATAACGCCTTCCTGATGCAGGGACTTGAGGCCATTTTCACGAACAACCGGATAGAAGGCCAGGCTCAACTGGCCACCGGCGACGGCCTCCGTGAGCAGCGTCCGCCATTGTTCAGCGGGCATACTGAGTTTGTTCTCCGGGTTTTCTTCGGCATGCCAGCTATTGGGACCCTTGGCCTGTGCTTTGGCCAGGGCTTCGTCGGCGCGGGTCATCAGCTCGCCCACGCTCTGGTTACGTTCATAGCCCACAGCTGCCAGGTGGAACAGATCTGCGAACTCGGGCTCCCATTGGGGCAGCCAGTCTTTGCAAATGCGTTGGTAAATATCTTGGGCGGCCTCGGTGGGCGATGCATAGGTGGGGCAGACCACGGCGAACTCACCGCCTTTCACCCGGCCCGCCCGCTGCCCAGGGTGCTGGTCGCCGCTGTGGAACAGGACATCGGCCAGTGCCCGCAGCAACTGGTCGGCCCGCTGATGGCCAAAGGTGGCGTTCAGGTCATTCAGATAAGCCAGCCGCACGATTACCAGGCTACCCACGGAGCCATGCAGTTCACCTGTCAGCACTTCGCGAAGCTGGGACATGAAATAGTCCCGGTTGGCAATGCCCGTCACCGGGTCGCGGTTGACCTTCTTGCGCAGGTTTTCCAGCCGACTGGACTCTTCGGCAAACATGGCCTTGAGCCGGCCAACCATGGCGTTCATGGCTTGCGTCACGGCGCGCAATTCCGGAGTCCGGGGTTCATCAACGGTCAGGAAGCGGCGCTCGGCGATCGCTTGCGCCTGACCCACCACATCTCCCAGTGGGCGCGTGATGACCCGGATGGCAAATGTACCGACCACACCTGTGAGTGCACCCCCCACCACAAACCAGAGCAACAGGTTGAGTGTGCCTTCCCAAAGGCTCTGGTAGACAAACTGTTCATGGCTGGCCAGGCTCACCGTACCAAACTGCCGCCAGCCATCCTGAATAAAGGCCTGCCCCGGTTGCGCGCTGATCGGAATCAGTCGGGCAAACCACTCTGGGGCGCCCGTCAACTCCCCTTCAAACACCCGCTCTGCCAGCAATTCCCCAGTGGGGGACAGGATGCGGATGAAACGGTAGTGACCCGCATCGAACTGGGCTGCCACCTGAAGCTCCACCGTCACGGGGTCTTTGTCCAGCTGGGTCAGCGCCAGCGCCAGGGCGGTGGCGTTGTCGATATTTTTCACCTGCAGCTGCTGCTCCATGTAGTGGCGCGCAGACAGCACACTGACGACCAGGCTGATGCCCAAAGCCAGAGCCATCACCAAAACGATGGCCAACCACAATTGTTTGACAAGTGACATCTCAACACCCCTTGGGTAAATGGGAGGGGCCGTGCTTCACAGCCCCTCCGTGGACATGCGTTCCAGCACCTCACGCCAGCGTGACAGGCGTGTAGTGGGATTATTGGATTGTTGCTGACCGGCGACCCACAGCCCCTGGCTGTTGAAACTGAACACGGGGGTGAGGTCGGAACGACGAGACGCCGGGCGCACACTGGTGATCAGGTTGTCCAATATCAGCGGCTCGCCAGTCGGGTCTTCGAAGTAGCCCAGGACCATGTGGGCCTCGGTCAGGGCGCCAGCCGTGCGCGCACGCACGTAAATCAACCGCAAACGTTCGTTGGGCACGCCCAGCAGTTTGAGGGTGATGTACTTCGCGATGGCGTAATCCTCGCAGTCGCCCATGCCTCGGCCCATGGTTTCCAGTGGCGTGGCCCAGTAGTCAGGCACACCCCAGATGTCGGGGTCCAGCGCATAACGGATGCGCCGGTTAAAGAACTGATTGACCAGATTGAGCTGTTGTTCCACCGGCTGGCTGCGGGCCTCGTCCATCATCTGTCGCCAGGCCACCACTGTTTCGGCGGCGTTTTCTCCGTAGCGCTCCTGCGCCAATCTTTGCATCAGGTCCAGATTGGGCGTGGCCAGCACCCCTCCGAGCAACAGCCATATCCATCCACTCACCCACCAGCGGCGTGCAATGGAATGGGGGGAGGGGTATTTCACGAAACCACCTGCTGGCTCAAAAAGGAAAAAAACCCAACAAAAAGTGAATTGATGAAACTGAAATCAGGCAGAATGCTTCACGTTTGCCCATTCGTGGCGTACAGTGCGTTCTAGCATACCGCAATGCGCAGTCTGCTGATGCTTTTTTGAGTAAGTCTCCGGTGCCGGGAAGCCTGGCGCCCCCAAAGCAAGGTGTATCCATGAAAAAACATGTTCTTTCTTCTGTCGCTCTCGCCTGTCTGGTGAGCGTGACCAGTCTGCAGGCTCAAAACCTGCCCGAGCCGATGGTGGAAGCGATTCGCCATGCGGTCACCACCAACCCGGAAGTGCAGGCGCGTTGGTACAACTTCACGGCCTCTGCCGCCGAGCGTGACGCAGCCACTGCCGGCTGGCGCCCGCAGGTGGATCTGACCTACGGCATCGGCCGTGAAACCAACCGCACACCCTCGGGTGGTAGCACGGGTTGGTACAGCCGCCATGGGGGTTCGCTGACCCTGAACCAGGTCTTGTTTGACGGGATGTTCACCCGCAATGAGGTGCAGCGTCTGGACTACGCCCGTTTGGTGCGCTATTACGAGCTGCTGGAGGTGGCCGAAGCGGTGGCGCTCGAAGCCGCTCGTGCCTATGCCGATGTGGCGCGTTTTTCTGCGCTGGTGGAAGAAGCCAAGCAGAATTTCATCGAACACAAGATTTTGGCAGACCAGATCAATGAACGTGCTCAAGCGGGCGTGAGTCGTCGAGTGGATACCGACCAGGCAGTCGGCCGTCTGGCGCTGGCCGAATCCAACTTGCTGACAGAGATCTCCAACCTGCATGACGTCAGTGCTCGTTACCAGCGCATCATGGGGGTGATTCCACCGATGACCCTCCCGCCCCTGCGCGAGGGCTTGCAGCTCGAGGGCCTGCCCGCCACCATGCTGGAAGCGATGCAGCAAGGCCTGCCGAACAGCCCGACCATCAATGCCGCCTTCGAGAACGTGCGCGCGGCCCGGGCTGAAATCGAAACCCGTCAAGCTGCTTTCCGCCCACGTGTCGACTTCCGTGTCCGCCAGACCTGGGGCAGCAACATTGACAATATTTCGGGCCGTTCACGCGACACAGTGGCCGAAATTGTCATGAATTACAACCTCTACCGCGGCGGCGGTGACCAGGCGCGTGAGCGACAGGCGGTCGAGCAGAAGTTCCAGGCACGCGAGCTGCAGGAAGTGGCCTGTCGCAATGTGCGCCAGACACTGGCCATCGCCTTCAACGACGTGGTTCGACTGAACGAACAGCTCAATTTCCTGGATCAACACCGTCTCTCCACCGAGGTGGCTCGCGATGCCTATCGCCAGCAGTTCGATATCGGGCAGCGCACCCTGCTGGACTTGCTGGATACCCAGAACGAGTTTTTCGAAGCCAGCCGCGCGTTCATCAATGCGCAGTACAACGAGTTTCTGGCACAAGCCCGTACGCTTTCTGCCATGGGCAAGCTGACCACTGCTGTCGGGGTGTCTCGTCCGGACCAGCCTACGCTGGAAGAGCTGGGGCAGGACCGCGGTTTGCTGCCGCCTGAAGAGCTGTGCCCCTTCGAGGCCCCCACGGTGATGGATCTGGATACGGTGCGCGCGCAGGCGAGTTCGGCCGTGCAGACCCGTACGACGCCTGCGCCTGCCGCAGCGCCAAGTACGCCGGCTGCCTTGCCAGCTGCTCCAGCGCCTGAGCGTGTCACTTTCTCGTCAGACGCTTTGTTTGACTTCGACAGTGCCACGCTCAAGCCCGAGGGACGTGCCGGTCTGGATGATCTGGTGACTCGCATCCGCGCGATTGAACTGGATGTGGTGATTGCCGTGGGCCATACCGACGGCATCGGCAGCGCGGCGTATAACCAGCGCCTGTCAGAGCGTCGGGCTGAGGCCGTCAAGGCCCATCTGGTCAGCAATGGCATTCCTGCTGACCGCATCCGTACCGAAGGCCGCGGGCTGACCGAGCCAGTGGCCAGCAATGCCACCCCTGAAGGTCGCGCACAGAACCGTCGCGTGGAAGTGACGGTGGTGCAGCTGTCTCGCTGATCGGTGTGTCAGGTCACTCCTGCTGCGTGGGCCTGCTGGTCCGCGTGGTAGGAGCTGCGAACCATGGCGCCGACAGCGGCGTGGCTGAAGCCCATCTCGTAGGCTTTCTCTTCGAACATCTTGAAAGTATCGGGGTGCACGTAGCGGCGAACCGGCAGGTGGTGACCACTGGGAGCCAGGTACTGGCCAATGGTCAGCATGTCAATCTGGTGGGCGCGCATGTCCTGCATCACCTGCAGGATTTCTTCGTCCGTCTCGCCCAGGCCGACCATCAATCCACTCTTGGTCGGAATATGTGGGAGCAGCGCCTTGAATTTCTTCAGCAGGTTCAGGCTGAAAGCGTAATCTGACCCTGGGCGCGCCTCCTTGTAGAGCCGTGGAACGGTTTCCAGGTTGTGGTTCATCACATCGGGCGGAGCAGCCTTCAGGATCTCCAGTGCACGGTCGTCACGACCCCGGAAGTCCGGCACCAGCACCTCGATCTGCGTCTGCGGCGACAGTTCGCGAGTCTTCTGGATGCAAGCCACAAAATGCCCGGCACCGCCATCTCGCAGGTCATCGCGGTCTACGCTCGTGATAACCACATATTTCAACTGCAGTGCGGCAATGGTTTTGGCCAGGTTTTCAGGCTCATTCACATCCAGTGGGTCTGGCCGGCCATGCCCCACGTCGCAAAACGGGCAGCGCCGTGTGCATTTGTCGCCCATGATCATGAATGTGGCCGTGCCTTTGCCAAAGCACTCGCCGATGTTGGGGCAGGACGCTTCCTCGCACACGGTCACGAGGTTGTTCTTGCGCAGGATGTCCTTGATTTCGTAAAAGCGAGTGCTGGGCGAGCCCGCCTTGACGCGAATCCAGTCCGGCTTTTTCAGCACCTCGGCTGGAACCACTTTGATCGGGATGCGAGCGGTCTTGGCCTGGCTTTTCTGTTTGGCGGTAGGGTCGTACTGTTCGGCCGGCGCCGCTTCACGCACGGTGGGAGAGGAAGAGGTCATAGGTTTGTCCATCAAGGGGCCAGCAGGCTGTCTAGATGCAGGGAAAGCACAGGCATCACATCATCAGTGGTCACATTGATGCCGATTGTAGAAAGATCAATCGTTTGCAACCCCTGGTACCCACAGGGGTTGATACGCGAGTAGGGTTCCAGATCCATCCGGACATTGAGCGCGAGGCCGTGGTACGTGCAGTGGCGGTGCACCTTGATCCCCAGCGCGCTGATTTTTCCCAGGCCCGTGAACCGATCGCTCGCGGGCAGGGGACCACTGAGCGCCTGATGGCTGCATGGATCATCGAGCCGGACATAGATGCCTGGGGCCCCTGTCACACGGTGCCCCGTGACACCCCAGTGTCGAAGTGTCCGAATCACGGCCTCTTCGAGGCGATACACATATTCCTTGACAAAGTAGCCCGCCCGCTGAAGATTGACCAATGGGTAGGCCACCAGCTGGCCGGGCCCGTGGTAGGTCACCTGTCCGCCGCGATTGGTCTGAACCACCGGAATGTCACCCGGCCACAGAATGTGATCGGCTTGACCGGCCAGCCCCTGGGTGAAAACCGGTGGGTGCTCGCATAACCAGAGTTCGTCTTCGGTGTCGGCGGTGCGATCTGTGGTGAATGTGACCATGGCCTCATAGATGGGCTGGTATTCCACAAGCCCCAGAACACGACAGCGCATCGCCATCTTCAGAGCACGATCTTGACCATCGGGTGGGTCGTGAGTGTGCGGTACAGTTCGTCGAGCTGGTCGCGACTGGTGACCCAGACCAGCAATGTCAGGCCTAAATAGTTGCCGCCTTTACTGGGTCGGCGTTCGATGTGCGCATCGGCAAACTCGGGGTCGAACTGGCGGGCCACGTGGACAATGGCCTCTTCAAACCCGTTGACATGCGCCCCCATGACCTTGATGGGAAAGCGGCAGGGGTATTCGATCAGAGATTGTTCGGGCGGTATCGTGTCCATGCTGAATTATCCCCCCACGTGCCATTGGCTGGCCAGCTTGACGTCTTATGGGGGTTTCTACGTATAATGCGAGGATTTGCTGGGTCTATCAGGTTGATAGGCTGTGTAACCTGAATGTAATGTGAGTCACGGACAATGCTGCCTCAGTCAACACCGCAGGCATCATCGAAGGCTTCATTAAAGGCTTCGGGGCCGCAAAGTCCTTCAGGTGAAACGCGCCACGCCGATCCTTGGTCAGATGAGGTGCAGCAAGAGGTTTTCAAGCCATTGACGCCTGAAGAGGCGCTTCAGTGGAAAGCTCGCCAGCCTGTGCAATCGGTCTGGCAAGTTGTGTGGTGGCAATTGATGCTGGCGGCTGCAGTCACCTTGGTGGCTTCGCTGGTTACGCGTCAGGTGTCGGTGGTGTGGTCGGTGGCTTATGGGGCATTGTGTGTCCTTTTGCCGACAGCGCTGATGGTGTATGGCGTATCTTCACGTGCGCTGTCGCGGTGGTTCCGGTTGGCCCGTCCAGCGGGTGCCGGTGCAGCCCTGGCGAGTTTGTTTTTTTGGGAGGGGATCAAGATTCTCCTGGCCGTCGTCCTGATGGGGCTGGCGCCACTCTTGATCGCCGACTTGAGCTGGCTGGGTTTGTTGGCCGGGCTGGTGGTGGTGCTGAAAGCGTACTGGCTGGCTTTTGTGCTCGGCCGACGCAAACCAGCGTGACTGAGTTTTGACTTTTTGACGGACTGATTCAAACATGGCAACACAAGGCGCAGGACCCACAGCGAGCGAGTACATCGTTCACCACCTGGGTCACTTGGCAACCGCCAAGCAGAAAGATATTGTGGATTTCAGCATCCTCAACATTGACTCGATTGTGGTCAGTTCGGTGCTGGGTTTTGCGGTCTGCTGGTTTCTGTACTACGCTGCGCGCCGTTCCACGGCAGGGGTGCCCAACCGTTTCCAGGCCTTCATCGAGATGCTGGTCGAGATGGTCGACACCCAGGCCAAGGGCCTGATCCACAACGCCGCCAGCCGCAAGGTGATTGCTCCCATGGCGCTGGTGGTGTTCTGCTGGATCTTCATGCTCAACTTCATGGACCTGATTCCGGTGGATCTGATCCCGTTCATCTGGGCCCATGGCATTCCCTTTGTCCACGACCACAACGACAGCGGCCTGCACGCGGTGTTTGGTATGCCCGACTACATGCGTGTCGTGGCCACCGCTGACCTCTCCACCACTCTGGGTCTCTCTATCACGGTGCTGGTACTCTGCATCTTCTACAGCATCAAGATCACAGGATTGGGCGGCTGGGCGCACGAACTGGTATCTGCCCCGTTCGGGACCAGCAAGAACCCGCTGTTTGCCATTCCTTTGGGCATCGTCAACTTCACGATGCAGATCATCGAATTCATCGCCAAGACGGTCTCTCATGGGATGCGACTCTTCGGTAACCTGTTTGCGGGCGAACTGGTGTTCATGCTGATTGCGCTACTGGGTGGTTTTGCTGCCCTGTCGCTGGGCGGCAGCCTCATGTTCGTCGCTCACCTCATCGCCGGTACGGTATGGGCCATCTTCCACATTCTGGTCATTACCTTGCAGGCCTTCATCTTCATGATGCTCGCGCTGATTTACCTCGGCCAGGCCCATGATGCGCACTGAGTGTGGCGGCCGGGCGGCCGCCATGCAGATGTGTTTGTTTTCTCGCTAAACCTTCCTCCAAACTTCTCAAAGGAATCACAATGGAAATCACTCTCGGTCTCGTTGCACTGGCTTGCAGTCTGATTGTTGCACTGGGTGCTGTTGGTGCGTCGATCGGTATCGCTCTGATGGGTGGCAAGTACTTGGAGTCGGCCGCTCGCCAGCCTGAGCTGATGGAGCCCCTGCAGACCAAGATGTTCGTGTTGGCAGGTCTGATTGACGCGGCCTTCCTGATCGGCGTGGCCGTTGCCCTGCTGTTTGCGTTCGCAAACCCGTTCGTGAACTGATATTGTCGACTTGTGGAAGGTGATGCCCTGCCTGTTCATGGTGGGGCATGAAATCCTCTGTCGAGACTCCAAGATCTCTAATCTCAGAAAGGCGTTGCGATGAATCTCAATGCAACCATCTTCGCGCAGATGATCGTCTTCGCGATCCTGGTCTGGTTCACGATGAAGTACGT
>JAUVYR010000025.1 GCA_030602985.1 Burkholderiales bacterium | reverse complement strand
CCATGGCAGGCGATCTCGTGGCCCCCTTCCACAAACGCGGCGGTCACGTCGGGCGAACGCTGCAGCGCGGTGGACACGCCGAACACGGTGAGCGGCAGGTCGCGTCGCTCGAATTCGCGCAGCAGCCGCCACACGCCCTGGCGCGAGCCGTATTCGTAGATGCCTTCCATGCTGATGTGCCGGGCCGGGAAGGCGGCCGGGTTGAACATTTCGCTGAGGAAGGTTTCGCTGGCGGCGTCGCCATGCAGCACGCAGTTCTCACCACCTTCTTCGTAGTTGAGGACGAACTGCACGGCAAGGCGCGCACCACCCGGCCAGCGGGCATGCGGTGGGGTGCGACCATAGCCGGCCAGGTCGCGGGGGTAGGGGGCGGTGCTGTCGTAGATCATGGGAGGGTCAGGCCAGCGCGGTCGCGATATCGCTGGTGGGTCTTTTCTTGTCGAACGTCAGGTTGGCCATCACGTTGGCCAAGTGGTTATCCATCAGCCTCACGGCTTCATCGCCATTTTTTCGCGCCAGGGCGTCCACAATCGCGACGTGCTCCTCGTTGGAGTGAGCGGCGGCGTGCGGGCTCTGGTACATCAGCGTGATCAGGGCGCAGCGAGAAATCAGGTCGCGCAGCAGCTCAGCCAACACCTGGTTGCCCATCAGCTCTGCCATGCGCACATGAAAATCGCCCAGCAATTCATTGCGGCCCTGCACATCATCCCCCTGGACGGCCCGTAGCTCCTCAGCCACGTGCGCCCGCAGTGCCTTGATTTTGCCGGGGGTGACATGCTGGATGAACTGACGCGTCATGGCCATTTCCAGCATGCGACGAACCGCAAACACCTGTTTCGCTTCCTCGACAGACGGCGCAGCCACAAACGCACCGCGCGATGGCTCCATGCGAATCAGCCGCTGTTGAGACAGCTGGAACAGCGCCTGCCGCACCAGCGTGCGCGACACGCCAAAATGGTCCGCCAGCTTCTGCTCGGCCAGTTTGGAGCCCGGTTGCAGCCGATGCTCCACAATGGCACGCGTCAATGACTCGACAATATGAGCGGTGCTTGAGGATTCCATTCGATCATCATAGCCATAAAACGCGAAAAGTGTATACACTTTCCATGGATTTCATCGTCATTCACGGAGTGTGCCCATGGGCTTGAGTACCCACGTTCTGGACACCATGCACGGCTGCCCGGCCGCTGGCATGCATGTCTCGCTGTACACCACGCAAGGGGAGGCGGCGCAGCTCGTCAAGCGGGTGGTGTTGAATGCCGACGGGCGCAACCCCGACGGCCCCTTACTTGACAACGCATCTCTCCAGTCTGGCACCTACCGTCTGGTGTTTGAAGTCAAGCCTTATTTTCAGGCGCGCGGCGTGGTATTGCCTGAGCCCCATTTTCTGGATCGGGTCACTCTGGATTTCGGCGTGTCCGACGCCTCGCAGCACTACCACGTGCCCCTGCTCGTCAGCCCCTGGAGCTACTCGACCTATCGTGGTAGCTGAGGGTCGCCCATGCAGTCACTGACCCTGCGAGGGGGTGATTTTGAACAGGCGCTGGAACGCCTGCGTGCAGAGCCTGCCGTCTGGGTGACGGTGGCTGAGGTTCAAGGCTCGGTCCCGAGGGGTGTGGGCGCCTGGATGGCGGTCTTCCTGTCTGATACCCTCGGCACCATCGGCGGCGGTCGTCTGGAATGGGATGCCGAGCAACAGGCCCGCCTGCTGCTCGGCAATCCATCTGCTGCACCGTTGCGTCAACGCTACCCGCTGGGCCCTTCCTTGGGTCAATGCTGTGGTGGCGTGGTTCACCTGCAATTCCGCCCTGTTGGATCCAGCGATATCGCTGACCTTCGAGCCCAGTGGCAGTCCACAGATCAACCGGTGGCCCTCTTTGGTGGCGGGCATGTCGGTCACGCCCTCATCCAGGCGATGGCCCCTTTGCCCTTTCGGGTGCAGTGGATTGACAGCCGCGACAGCATTTTTCCGAACGAACTGCCACCCTCTGTCCAGGCCGAGCATTCACAGCCCGTCGAGCAGGCGGTCCCCCACTTGCTCAGTGGCAGTCAGGTGCTGATCATGAGTTTCAGTCATGCCGAGGACCTGTCCATCGTGGCCGCTTGTCTGGACCGACAACGCCGGTTGCGCGATCTGCCCTTTATCGGCCTGATCGGCAGCCGAACCAAGTGGGCCACGTTCCGGCATCGGTTATCAGCCCGGGGCTACACCGATATCGAACTCGATCAGGTGACCTGCCCGATCGGCCTGCCCGGCCTGACGGGCAAAGAGCCTGCCGTGATTGCAGCGAGTGTGGTGGCTCAACTGTTGTTGCTACGATCCGACGCTGAAGCCTGATGTTGTAAGGGCATAAAAATTGCTTTACTCTTGTGAGCGGTGATTTTTGTATACACTTTCACTGTCCGTGGTCGCAGCGGCGCGCTGAGTCAGCAGTCTCGGCCTGATCGCGGCCTTGATGGAGCTCACAGTGCCCGCAGTGGTGAGTTCTGGCTGTACGTTGTGGCGGCACTCGCCAACTGAGAGGCATTTGCCATGGAAACCTATCTGCTGGACTGGGCCAACCTGTTGCTGCGGTGGCTGCACGTGATCGTGGCCATTGCTTGGATCGGATCGTCCTTCTATTTCGTTTTTCTGGACAGCAGCCTCACCCCGCCCAAGGACGAAGCGCTCAAGAAAGACGGCGTCAGTGGCGAGTTGTGGGCGGTTCACGGCGGCGGCTTCTACCATCCTGTTAAGTACAACGTGGCGCCACCCACCCTGCCAGGCCATCTGCACTGGTTTTACTGGGAAAGCTATTCCACCTGGCTGAGCGGTTTTGCCCTGTTTGCGGTCTCCTACCTCTGGAGTCCCCGGGTGTACCTGATCGATCCCAACGTCATGGACTGGTCCCCGGCAGCAGCCATCACCGCGGCGCTGCTGTTCCTGGTGGTTTTCTGGTTCCTGTATGACGCCATCTGCCGTTTCTTCGGCCAGGGTGAGAAGGGGGACCGGCATGTCGGCCTGCTGGTGCTCCTGCTCGTCTGTGTGGCATCCTATGCCGCCACACAGCTGTTTGCCGGCCGTGCGGCCTTCCTCATCGTAGGCGCCATGCTGGCCACCGCCATGAGCGCCAATGTCTTCTTCTGGATCATTCCAGGGCAGCGCAAAGTGGTGGCTGCGCTGAAAGCGGGTGAACCGGTGGACCCTGTCCATGGTCAGCGCGGCAAGCAGCGCAGTGTGCACAACACCTACTTCACCTTGCCCGTGTTGTTTGCCATGTTGAGCAACCACTACAGTTTTGCTTACAACCACGCGTACAACTGGGTCGTGCTCATTGCGATCATGCTGGCCGGCGCTGCGATTCGACAGTTCTTTGTGATGCGGCACGGCTACAAACTCGGTCGCAACCCTCACCCCTGGCCGTATGCCGCCGTCGGCGTGGTGCTCCTGCTGGCCCTCATGGTCTGGATGCGGCCTGCCCCCAGCGAGCCCTTGCCGGTCGTGTCGCAGGTCAGCATGGCGCAAGTGCAGCAGGTCATGGAGCAGCGTTGCGTCATGTGCCATGGCGCTGACATGGCCTCAAAGAACGTCCGGCTCGACACGCCTCTGGCCATCCAGGAGCACGCCCGCATGGTTTACCAGCAGACCGTGATGACGCGCCAGATGCCCATCAACAACGTCACCGGCATCACGGAAGCCGAACGTGCGCTGGTGGCGCAGTGGTTCCGCGAGGGTGCACGCGCCGACTGAATCAGTCGTCCGCCGAGTCGGCGGTGACTGGGGCTGGACGATCCAGCGGCCCCAGATTCACGCCGCCGGCAGGGCGCAGGCGCTTGTCACCCAGCGCAGGCTTGTTGGTGGACGTCCCATAGGACTCACGCAGCTTCGCGATCTCTTCCTGCAGCGCAGGGGCGTCCGGGATGTCGCTGGCGTAGCGTTGCAGGACCAGCCAGGCAGACTCGACCGCGCGCGCGTTCAAAGTGGCTTTGGCGGTGCGCAACAGTTCCTTGAATGCACTGAGTGGCTCGCCATTGCCCGCCGCTTTCACAGAGCGCTCGATCAGTTGAATGATGTCATCCTGACTGCGCTGCAGGCGCTCGGCAAAGGGGGCATGGGCGTTGGCCGCATTGGCCAGCAGGTCCCTCATCGCTTTGCTCGTGGCAAACCGACGCCCGATCCGGTCGATGACACCGGTATCGGTCATGAGGCCAGCCCCTTTGTGTTCCAGCCAGGCCAGTGCACACAGCAGGTTGCAGGCCGCTTCCATGTCAAAGCCTGGCTCACTCGCCTGGGCACAAGCCAGCTTCACCAGGTTGGCGGCTTTTTCTTTGTGACCTTGCTGTTGATACGACAGTGCCGCCACCAGATCGGTGAAGCGCTGCAGCCGCCCATCACTGGGTTGTGCCCGCAGCCGCTTGCGCAGTTCAGCCAGATGCCGTTCCAGTTGAGCCGGTTGTGATTGGGCGAAGGCTGACAGCGCCAGCAACACGAGACACTCGCTGTCAAACATCTTGGAATCCAGCCCCAGGTAGGTAGAGCGTTCCAGCATGTCGACCGCTTTGTCCCGATTGCCACAGAAGTAAGCCAGCATGCCCAAACGCTGCTGGCGAACAATCGACATGGGCGTGAGCTCCATCGCTTTTTCCATGCTGATCAGGGCTGCCTGAAACTGACCGAGCTCCATCTGGACCCGACCCAGTACATCGTAGGCTTCAGGGTAGTCGGATTCCACCTCGATCAGTGCCGCCAAGGTGTCCTGGGCACGATGGGGCGACCCACTGTCCAGTTGCGTCCTTGCCACACCCAGCATCGCCCATGGCCGGGGGTCCAGTTCCCAGATCGCCTGAAACAGCGACTCCGCTGCCTCCAGGCGACCCAGCCGCAACCAGATCTCGGCGGCCAGCCGGCCTGCCAGCAGCCACTGAGGACCGCGTTGCTGAAACCGCTCGCGTGCCAGGGCGACTGCGCGTTCGGGCTGGTCAGCTTCCAGGGCTTCGTAAATTGGCAGCATGGCGGCCTTGCGCAGGCGGGCCTGTTCAATGCGGTCACTCAGACTGCCAGCGGAATAGGGGCGAACCAGATAGCTGTCTACAGAGGATTCGGCGGCTTCCGCGACCTTCATGTAGGTGGCTTCGTTCGTCAGCATGATGAAGACGGTCTGGTAGGGCAGCAGTCCGCTGCGGCGCAGATCGTCCAGCAGGGCTTGTCCGGTTCCCCCTTCTTTGGGGAACTCATCGCCACAAACCACCACATCGAATCGGGACCGCTCGAGTTCTCGGCGGGCGTCACTCATGCGGCTGACTTGTCCCACGGAGTGCAGGCCCATGGTCCGCAACTGACCCGCCAGGGTCATGCGGGAAGTGGGATTGCCGTCTACCACCAGCGCCGCTGCCTTGCGCCAGTCAGGCAATGGAGAGCCCGTTGCAACACGGACAGCGGGCGGGGGCGTGGGGATAGGGACGTTCAAGCGTTGCCTCTCTTTTTACAAAGCAATTTATCACATGTGAATTGGGGGAATCACTAAATCGTCACAGTTACACAGTAGTCCGTTCAAACTGTTGCGCGCCGAACATTTGCTGTTACGATATTTGCTCGGTTGCAGTGTGCTTGTCGAATGCCTGCTGCCCCCTCATCAACTTTAGGAGTTTCCCTTGAAAAAGATCCTGACCGTTGCCGCACTGGCCGCCACCATGGCGTTCAGTGCCCACGCCCAGAACACCGTACGTCTGGGCGTTTTGCTGGGTTTCACGGGTCCCATCGAATCCCTGACCCCTGCCATGGGTGCCAGCGCTGAGCTGGCCATGCGTGAAGTGTCGGAGAGCGGCAAGTTCCTTGGAGGCACCCGTGTGCAGCCCGTCCGCGCCGACTCCACCTGTATTGATGCTGCAGCTGCCACAGCTGCTGCCGAACGTCTGATCACGGTCGAGCGTGTCAACGCCATTGTGGGTGCGGATTGCTCGGGCGTGACCAACGCCGTGATCCAAAACGTGGCTGTGCCTCGTGGTGTGGTCATGATCTCCCCCTCCGCCACTTCCCCCGCGCTGACCACGGTTCGTGACAACGACCTGTTCTTCCGCACCTCCCCTTCGGACGCTCGCCAGGGCGAAGTGATTGCCCAGATGCTGCGTGAGCAGGGCATCAACTCGGCCGCGCTGACCTTCACCAACAACGACTATGGTCGTGGTCTGGCCAATAGCATCACCACCAATTTCCGTCGTCTGGGCGGTCGCATCACCATTTCTGCGGCCCACGAAGATGGCAAGGGTGACTACACCGCCGAGGTGGCCGCGCTGGCTGCTGCGGGTGGCGACATCCTGATCGTGGCGGGTTACCTGGACCAAGGTGGTCGTGGCATCATCCGCTCCGCTCTGGATACCGGTGCTTTCAGCCGCTTCTTCCTGCCTGACGCCATGATCGGCGACAGCCTGGTTCAGGCGATTGGCCGTGGTCTGAATGGCGCGATCGGTGTGGCCCCTGGCTCTGACAGCGAAGGCGGTCGTCGATTCGAAGCCATGGCTCGGACAGCCAACATCAACGTGGGCCCCTACGCCAAGGAGTCGTACGACGCAGCTGCGCTGATTCTGCTGGCCATGCAAGCCGCCAACTCCACCGACCCGGCAGTTTTCCGTCCGAAGATCATGGAAGTCGCCAACGGCCCTGGTGAAACCATCTATGCCGGTCAACTGGCTCGTGGTCTGGAAATCCTGGCCGCCGGCGGTCGCATCAACTACGAAGGCGCTTCGGCTGTCAAGCTGATCGAGCCAGGTGAGGCTGCAGGTTCCTACCGTACCTACGAGGTACGCAACGGGGCACTGGTCACCACAGGCGTCCGTCAATAACACGGGGGCGGGTACTCCATGGGGTACCCGCCATTTTTCCTTCGCTCACTTCAAACGGTCCGGCCCAACAGGCTCGGGCCGTTTGCTTTATCCCATGATTGAAGTCAAAAACCTCAGGATGCAGTTCGGCGGCATACGCGCTGTCGACGACGTGTCTCTCAAGCTGGAGACCGGACGCATCACCGGGCTGATCGGGCCCAACGGTGCGGGAAAAACCACTTTGTTCAACGTGATCGCGGGTCATTACAAACCGACCTCAGGCCACGTGTACCTCGACGGTGAAGACATCACCGGTCTGCCACCCCACGATTTATTCGCCAAAGGGCTGCTGAGAACCTTCCAGATCGCCCATGAGTTCTCCACGCTGACCGTTCGCGAAAATCTGATGATGGTGCCACCGCGTCAGACGGGTGAGTCCCTGCTTGGCACTTGGCTAAAGCCTCGGCGTGTCCGCGAAGAGGAAGAAGCCGTGCGTGCAAAAGCCGATGATGTGATCCGCTTTCTGGAAATCGAACATGTGGCCGACGAACTGGCTGGCAACCTGTCGGGTGGCCAGAAAAAGCTGCTCGAACTCGGCCGCACCATGATGACCGAAGCCAAAATCGTCTTCCTGGATGAAGTCGGGGCTGGCGTCAACCGCACGTTGCTCAATACCCTGGGTGATGCCATCGTCCGGCTCAACAAAGAGCGGGGCTACACCTTCTGCATGATCGAACACGACATGGATTTCATCGGGCGCCTGTGCGATCCGGTCATCGTCATGGCGGAAGGCCATGTGCTGGCCCAGGGAACGGCGACAGAAGTCACCTCTAACGAACAAGTGATCGAGGCCTATCTGGGCCGAGGTCTCAAGAACAAACCGGGGGTGGCAGCATGAGTTTCCTGATCGGTGACCAGATGACAGGCGGCTACGGCGGCGCCGACATCCTCAATAGTTGCACCATTGCCGTCGAAAAAGGTGAAATTGCCGTGATCGTCGGCCCCAATGGGGCGGGCAAGTCCACCGCCATGAAGGCGATTTTCGGGATGCTCAACTTGCGGCAAGGTAAGGTCATGTTCGATGGTGAGGACATCACGGCACTCAGTCCGCAAGAGCGCGTGCTCAAAGGTATGGGTTTTGTCCCACAGACACACAACGTGTTCACCTCGATGTCGGTCGAAGAAAACCTCGAAATGGGTGCCTATATTCGCAAAGACGACTATCGGCAGACGATGGAGCAGGTGTTCGAGCTGTTTCCCATTCTCAAGCAGAAGCGGCGCCAGCCAGCGGGTGAACTGTCCGGTGGACAACGGCAACAGGTGGCTGTGGGCCGTGCACTCATGACGCAGCCCAAGGTGCTGATGCTCGACGAGCCCACGGCAGGTGTCTCCCCCATCGTGATGGACGAACTGTTCGACCGGATCATCGAAATCGCCCGAACCGGCATTGCCATCCTGATGGTGGAGCAGAACGCTCGTCAGGCACTCAACATTGCGGACAAAGGCTATGTGCTGGTGCAGGGCGCCAACCGGTACACCGATACCGGCGAGGCACTCATGGCCAACCCCGAAGTCCGCCGCACGTTTCTGGGAGGCTGACCATGGCCGACTTTCTCAACGCATTCGTTCTCCTCGCCAACTTCGTCCTCATTCCAGCGGCCACCTATGGCAGCCAACTGGCCCTGGGCGCGCTTGGCGTCACGCTGGTGTACGGCATTCTGCGGTTTTCCAACTTTGCCCACGGTGACACCATGGCCTTCGGGACCATGATCGCCATTCTGGTGACGTGGTGGTTGCAGGGCAAGGGCATCGGTCTTGGTTTTCTGCCGACTGCGCTGCTTGCGATTCCAGTGGCCATTCTGGTCACTGTGGTGTTTGTGTTGCTCACAGACCGGTTTGTTTACCGTTATCACCGGGTCAAAAAAGCGCCTGCCGTGGTGTTTCTGATTGCCTCGGTCGGTGTGATGTTCCTCATGAACGGGATCGTTCGTTTCGTGATTGGCCCTGGTGACCAACGCTTCGAAGACGGTCAGCGATTCATCATCACCGTCAGTGATTTCCGTGAATTCACCGGGCTCACCGAGGGGCTGGCTTTCCGGACCAGCCAGGGCCTCACCCTGGTGACGGCCATCATCGTGGTGGCGGTGCTGTTCTGGTTCCTGGAGCGGACACGCACGGGTAAATCCATGCGCGCTTATTCCGACAACGAAAACCTGGCGCTGCTGTCCGGCATCAACCCCGACCGGGTGGTGATGATCACCTGGATCATTGCTGCCTCTCTGGCGACGATTGCCGGCGTGCTGTATGGCCTGGACAAAGGTTTCCGGCCGTTCACCTACTTCCAGTTGCTGCTTCCGATCTTTGCAGCGGCGATTGTGGGCGGGTTGGGCAGTCCCCTGGGCGCTATCGCCGGGGGGTTCATCGTGGCTTTCTCGGAAGTGTTGCTCACCTATGCCTACCGACGCTTCTTCTCGTATCTCTTGCCTGAATCCTGGCAACCGGAAGGCCTGATGCAGCTGCTTTCCACCGATTACAAGTTTGCGATTTCCTTCGCTATCCTGGTCATCGTGCTGCTCATCAAGCCCACGGGTCTGTTTGGAGGGAAAACATCATGAATAACCTGTTGAATCAGAAAGTTCAGGCCCCCATGCTGTTCCTCCTCATGGGTCTGGCCTTCTTGGCGGTGGGGCTCATGCAGAGTTGGTCGCTGTCACTGACGATCCTCAACTACGGCATCATTGCGGCCATCATGGCCCTGGGGCTCAACATCCAGTGGGGTTATGCGGGGCTGTTCAACGTCGGTCTCATGGGGTTTGCCGCACTCGGTGGCATCACGGCCGTGCTGATCGCGATGCCACCCACCACCGAAGCCTGGGAAGAAGGCGGCGCAGGCATGCTGACGGCGCTGACGATGGCGCTCATCACCACGGTGCTGGCCATCGTTGCCTACAAGAAACTGCCCGCCGGCAGAACCCGTCGGCTGGTCATGGCGGCGATCATCGTCATCGGCTATTTTGTGTCGCGCTACTACTTTGTTCCGGCCGTTGAACTGATCGAGCAGGTGAACCCCGCGAAAACCGGCTATCTGGGGGGGGCGGGTCTGCCCATCATGCTGTCCTGGATCGTGGGGGGGCTGTTGGCCGCCAGCGCCGCATGGCTGATTGGCAAGATCACGCTGGGTCTGCGTTCTGACTACCTGGCCATTGCCACGCTGGGTATTTCCGAAATCATCATGTCGATCCTGCGACATGAAGAGTGGCTGACCCGTGGCGTGAACAACGTCAATGGCCTTCCAAGACCCGTGCCATTCGAGATCGACCTGATGCAACAGGTCTGGGTTCAGGAATGGGCCGCCCGCTTGGGTGTCGAGCTGATGGACTTCGCGTCGATCATCGTTCGCCTCAGCTACTTTGTGCTGTGTCTGGCGGTTCTGCTCATCCTGTTCTGGCTGGCGCAGACGGCCATCAAGTCGCCCTGGGGTCGCATGATGCGCGCCATCCGCGACAACGAGACGGCCGCCGAAGCCATGGGCAAGGACGTCACAGGCCGCCATCTCCAGGTGTTTGTGCTCGGGTCGGCCATCATCGGTATCGCCGGTGCCATGATGGTCACGCTGGACGGCCAGTTCACGCCCAACAGCTACAACCCCTTGCGTTTCACCTTCCTGATCTGGGTGATGGTCATCGTCGGGGGGTCAGGGAACAACCTGGGCGCGATCCTGGGCGGCTTGCTGATCTGGTTCTTCTGGGTGCAGGCAGAGCCGATCGGTCTGTGGATGATGAACGTGCTGACGGCCGGCATGTCACTGGAAAGCGCCTTGCGTGCACACTTGCTGGAAAGTGCGGCCCACATGCGACTCATGGTGATGGGGTTGATCCTGTTGCTCACGCTGCGATTCCGACCGCGCGGTTTGCTACCTGAGCGAGAAGAGCGTCCACACCATCCTTCCCGCCGTTAAGCCAAGGGCACACCTGAATCCCGCCCGCTTCCATGCTGGCCGATGAGGGTGTGCTTCATTCCCTTTTTGAGGATGTGCAGAGGGTCTGCTGACCGGCACATTGTTCGCGGCGGTGTTGCCCCGCTTCGTGGAGCCGATGCCTTGCCGGATCGGATTCGACCGTTTGTCTGTGCCCTTTGCTACCGAGCTGGCAGGCCTGGAAGCCGGTGCGGGTATCCTGATGCTGAATCGTCACCAATCCAGTCTCGGGGGCATGGGTATCCTGGTCGAACCCAGGTGTGCTTTGGACTTTTCAATGCCCAGAGGCTGTATCAGACCACTTGCCCCAGCTTGAAGATCGGCAGATACATCGATACGACGATACCGCCAATCACCGTACCCAGAATCACGATGATGATCGGCTCCATCAAGCTGGACAGGCCAGCCACCATGTCGTCCACCTCGGCTTCGTAAAAGTCGGCCGCCTTGCCCAGCATGTGGTCAATGGAGCCGGATTCCTCGCCGATGGCGCACATCTGCAGCACCATGGACGGGAAAATCTGGGCATTGGTCATGGCCATGGTCAGGCTGGTCCCTGTGGATACCTCTTCCTGGATTTTCTTGGTGGCGTCAGCGTACAGACTGTTGCCCGAGGCACCGCCCACCGAATCCAGAGCTTCCACCAGCGGCACACCCGCCGCAAACATGGTGGACATGGTTCGTGTCCAGCGGGCGACGACTGATTTCTCCACCAGTGTACCGAACACCGGCATTTTCAGGAGCACGCGGTCCATGAAGCGCTGAACCTTTTCATTGCGCTGCCATGCCTGAAAGAAGAAATACAGCCCGCCGCCCAGGCCACCAAAAATCAACCACCAGTAAGCGACGAAGAACTCGCTCATGGCAATCACGGCCATCGTCGGGGCAGGCAGGTCGGCACCGAAGGAGGAGAAGACCTCCTTGAAAGCCGGGATCACGAAAATCATGATCACGGCCACCACGACGAAGGCCACCACAATCACCGCTGTCGGGTACATCAGGGCCGACTTGACCTTACTCTTGATGGCTTCCGTTTTTTCCATGTATACCGCCAGGCGGTCAAGCAGGTCTTCCAGAATACCGGCCTGTTCACCCGCTTCCACGAGGTTGCAATACAGGGAGTTGAAATACAGGGGGTGCTTGCGGAAAGCAGCGCTCAGTGACGTTCCGGTTTCCACATCCATGCGGACGTCGTTCAGCAGCTTGGTGAGGCTGGGGTTGGGGTTGCCTCGACCCACGATGTCAAACGCCTGCAGCAAGGGCACACCGGCTTTCATCATGGTGGCCAGCTGTCGGGTGAAGATGGCAATATCTTTGGGTTTGATCCGCTTAGCCGAAACCATGCGTTTCTTTTTGATTTTCTGGACAGTGACACCCTGACGCCTAAGGGCCGCCTGTGCCTGGTTTTCTCCGGCAGCTCGGATTTCGCCACGGGTGGCTTTCCCGATGCGATCCTTGCCCTCCCACTCAAACACAAACTCGTTGATGCCTTTTCTAGCCGTGGCCATGCTTCCCCCGAAATGTTATAGCCCGATACCGGAAAGCCTGTGCGTCATGCATTCGTGCAACCCAGCACTTCTTCCAGAGACGCAACGCCCAGTTTAACCTTACGCAGCCCCGATTCGCGCAAACTGCGCACACCTTCTGCTCGGGCCTGCGCAGCAATTTCCAACGCACTGCCACCACGCAGGATGATCTGCTGCATCGCCTCCGTCACTGGCATGACCTGATAAATGCCGACACGCCCCTTGTAGCCGTTGTTACAGGCATTGCAGCCGACCGGCTTGTAAGGCTTCCAGCTGCCGTCCAGATCTTCTGGGGCGAAGCCGGCATCCAGCAGCACTTGGTCTGGCAAGTTCTCGATGGGCGCCTTGCACTGCTTGCACAGCCGGCGAGCCAGTCGCTGCGCGGTGATCAGGTTCACGCTGGAAGCGATATTGAACGGTGCAATCCCCATGTTCAACATTCGCGTCAGGGTGGTTGGCGCGTCGTTGGTGTGCAGCGTGGACAACACCAGGTGTCCCGTCTGGGCGGCCTTGATGGCGATGTCTGCGGTCTCGAGATCGCGAATCTCACCCACCATGATCACGTCCGGATCCTGCCGGAGGAAAGACTTGAGCGCGGCGGCAAACGTCAACCCCGCCTTTTCATTGACGTTGACCTGGTTCACACCCGGCAGGTTGATTTCCGACGGGTCTTCAGCCGTCGAGATGTTCACGCCTGGTTGATTGAGAATATTCAGGCAGGTGTAGAGCGACACCGTTTTGCCGGAGCCCGTAGGCCCAGTCACGAGCACCATCCCGTAGGGGCGATGGATCGCCTCCAGCAGCTTTTCCTTTTCTTCGGGCTCATAACCCAGCGCATCAATGCCCATCTGGGCGCTGCTCGGGTCCAGAATCCGGATCACCACCTTTTCACCGAACAGGGTCGGTAGCGTACTAACCCGGAAGTCAATCACCTTGTCGGGCCCGACTTTGAGCTTCATCCGACCATCCTGTGGGACGCGCCGCTCAGAAATGTCGAGCTTGGAGATGACCTTGATACGCGAGGCCAGCTTTTCCTTGATGGCAATTGGCGGTGTTGCGATTTCACGCAGTTCGCCATCGATCCGGAACCGCACCCGGTAGGTGTGTTCGTATGGCTCGAAATGCAGGTCCGACGCACGCATCGTGTAAGCATCAAGCAGCATCTTGTGCAAAAACTTGACGATCGGTGCATCTTCTACTTCCGTGGAGGCGCGGTCTTCCGGTTCCGCCGACGCCATTTCGATGCCGCCTTCTTCGAATTCGAAGTCGGCGCCCACGATGTGGTCGATCGTTTCACTGGCCGAAGACGTCAGGGTGTCGATCAGCTTGGAGAGCTTGTCGACTTCGGCAATCACCCAGTCCACGGTCGCCTGAGTGGCGAATTTCACTTTTTCAGCCGCCTGGTGATCCGACGGGTCGGCAGTGGCTATCGTGATCTTGTTGCCGCGCTTGTTCAGGACCACCAGCTTGAACTGCTTGGCGATGCGGGGGTCCAGCAGGTCTTTGGGGAGGCGCAGCGGGTCTACCGCATCCAGATCGATCAGGGGCGCCGCAAAAGCCTGAGCAATCGTGTGAGCCAGATCGCGGGCCGATACGGCCCCACTGCTCACAGCTTCGTTGATAAAGCCCACCTTGCGTGCCTGGGCTTTGGCGTAGATTTCTTCCGCCCGTGATTGATTCAGCGTGCCGGCGGCCACCAGGGCCCTGGCCAACCCGGGCAAGGCCATGGTGGGAACCGTTTCAAGGGCCTCAGCCACAGGCAAACCCTCTGGTTGACCCATTCCGGTTGGAGTGGTCAGATAGACGGACGGCACAAAACATGATGTTCAATTCGTGTATATTCCCGCCTACTTGTGCTCGAATGCCCCGAATTGGGCGCATTTTAGAAGCATTTTCTGGAGAAAACATGGATTTGCGCAAACTCAAGACCCTGATCGACCTCGTTTCCGAGTCAAATGTATCCGAACTCGAGATCACCGAGGCCGAAGGCAAGGTTCGCATTGTCAAAAGCGCTCCGGTGGCCGTCGCCGCTGCCGCTGCACCGGTGGTCACCGTGGCTGCTCCCGTCGCAGCGGCCGCTGCGCCAGCAGTTGCACCGGCTGCTGTACCTGCCGTGGCTGAAGTCAAGGGTCATGTGGTGAAATCTCCCATGGTGGGTACTTTCTACCGCGCTTCCAGCCCTGGTGGCAAGCCTTTTGTGGAAATCGGCCAACAGGTCAAAGAGGGCGAAGCCATCTGTATTGTGGAAGCGATGAAGATTCTCAACGAAATCGAAGCCGACGCAGCAGGCACCATCACTCAGATTCTGGCTGAAAATGGTCAGGCTGTGGAGTATGGTCAGCCCCTCTTTGTGATCGAATGAAGGGTTGGCGCCGATGTTCAAAAAAATCCTGATCGCCAATCGCGGCGAGATCGCCCTGCGGGTTCAGCGCGCCTGCCGGGAAATGGGTATCAAGGCGGTGATGGTCTATTCGGAAGCCGACCGCGAAGCCAAATATGTCAAGCTGGCCGACGAGGCCGTCTGTATCGGGCCAGCGGCCTCCGGTCAGAGCTACCTCAGCATGCCGGCCATCATCTCGGCCGCGGAGGTGACAGACGCTGAAGCCATTCACCCCGGGTACGGCTTTCTGAGTGAAAACGCCGACTTTGCCGAGCGTGTCGAGAAAAGCGGTTTTGTTTTCATCGGCCCGACCCCTGAATCCATCCGCATCATGGGCGACAAGGTGTCGGCCAAGCAAGCCATGATCAGGGCTGGCGTGCCTTGTGTCCCAGGTTCGGAGGGCGCGCTGCCTGACGACCCGGCCACCATCAAGCGCATCGCCAAAGCGGTGGGTTACCCGGTGATCATCAAGGCAGCAGGTGGCGGTGGCGGGCGTGGCATGCGTGTGGTGCATACCGAAGCCGCGCTCATTCACGCGGTGCAGACCACCAAGGCGGAAGCCGGCGCTGCCTTCGGGAATCCCGAGGTCTACATGGAGAAATTTCTCCAGAATCCGCGCCACATTGAAATCCAGATTCTGGCGGACACCCATCGCAACGCTGTCTACCTCTTTGAGCGTGACTGCTCCATGCAGCGCCGGCACCAGAAGGTGATCGAGGAAGCGCCAGCACCCGGCATTCCCCGTCGCCTGATTGAGCGCATCGGTGAGCGTTGTGCTGCTGCCTGCAAGAAGATCGGCTACCGTGGGGCGGGTACGTTTGAGTTCCTGTACGAAAACGGCGAGTTCTACTTCATCGAGATGAACACCCGTGTGCAGGTGGAGCACCCGGTGACGGAAGCCATCACCGGCATCGACATTGTTCGTACCCAGATTGCGGTCGCTGCGGGCGAGAAGCTGCCCTTCACCCAGCGCCAGATCGAGCTGCGGGGTCATGCGATCGAGTGCCGCATCAACGCTGAAGACCCGTACAAGTTCACCCCATCGCCGGGCCGGGTGACCACCTGGCACATGCCCGGCGGCCCAGGCGTGCGTGTGGATTCCCACGTGTATGCCAACTACACGGTTCCGCCCAACTACGACTCGATGATCGGTAAGATCATCGTCCACGGGGACACGCGTGAGCAGGCCCTGGCGCGCATGCGCACCGCACTGGCTGAAACCGCCATCGAAGGCATCAAGTCCAACGTGCCGTTGCATCGTGAGTTGATGGTCGATGCGAACTTCGAGGCGGGCGGCACCAATATTCACTACCTGGAATCCTGGCTGGAGCAACGTGACCGCTGACACCGATGCCACCCCTGCTGGCCGCCTGTTCGAACTGGCCTTGCTGGTGCCGGAAGACGCGGTTGAGGACCTGTCGGACGCGCTGGAGGCGCTGGATGCCTTGAGTGTGTCGGTGGAGGACGCCGACGCAGAGACGCCAGCCGAACAGGCGCTGTTTGGCGAGCCGGGCATGCCTGCACCCAAGGCAGGCTGGGTGCGGTCCCGGCTGGTGGCGCTTTTCCCTACCCAGCTGGCGGCGCAAGAAGCGCTGCAGCTGATCGCTTTGCAGGACTTTTTTGCGGACTGTGCCAGTCTCGGCATTCGCGCGGTCGACGACCAAGACTGGGTGCGACTCACCCAGTCGCAGTTCACGCCGGTGGATATCGCCCCTGGTTTCTGGATCGTGCCCAGCTGGCATGACACACCGACAGGTGCCCGGCAGGTGATCCGCCTGGACCCTGGCCTGGCGTTTGGCACGGGCACGCACCCGACCACGCGCATGTGTCTACGCTGGATTGCCCGGCACGACCTCAGCGGCCAGCGCGTCCTGGACTATGGGTGCGGTTCGGGTATTCTGGCGATTGGTGCGGGTAAATTTGGCGCCACGTCCGTGGTGGCCGTGGATATTGACCCCGCCGCCGTCGAGTCCACCCGGCTGAATGCCGCGCACAACGAGGTCGTTCTGGACGCGGGTTTGCCCGATCTGGCCGAAGGCATTTTCGATCTGGTTCTGGCGAATATTCTGGCCACCCCGTTGCAGGTGCTCGCGCCCTTGCTGTGCCAGCATCTGGCACCGGGCGGGCGGTTGGTTCTGGCCGGCATACTGGAGCGCCAGGCCGATTTGCTCAAGGCGGCCTATGCGCCTTGGGTTTCGCTGGACGTGTCTGACACCGAAGACGGCTGGATACTGATGACGGCCACTCGCCTGCCTGCATGAGTTTCATCACGCGTTGCCCCGCCTGTGCGACCGCCTTCAAGGTCGTGCCCGATCAATTGAAGATCTCGGACGGCTGGGTGCGCTGTGGACATTGCCATCAGGTGTTCGATGCCACGCTCGATTTGCAGCCGTGGTGGCCCGGTCAACCCGTGCCTGGGGAAGAGACCGCTGTGGATGCCCCGCCTGAGTCGCCGCCGGACACTCAGCCTGAGTCCACACCACCACCGCCATCTCCTTCGCCGGTGGCCGAGTCTGCGGCCCTGGCAGCGCCCAGGCCTGAGCCCGAACCGGAACCGGAACACGAACCGCCAATCAGGCAGGATGCAGAACCGCCACCCGCTGCCCCAGAGCCAGCGGGCGAGCCAGAGCCCTGGCATTTCGAGTCAGATCCCCCCCCTGACTTCCAGCCGACCTCGGTGATCGAGCCCTTCCTGGGACCCGACCCTGAGCGCGAGCCAGAGGCTGACGTCTCACAACTCGATGCGACGGATCACCTGGATCCTGATGCGCCCGAGCCAGACCCAGCCCCAGCGCATGCCCCTTCACCCGCCGTCGCACAATCGGCTGCTGCCGCGTTCGCTGCCAGGGAAAAGGAGTTGTCGTTTGTCCGCCAGGCGCAGCGGCGGGCTTTCTGGCGCAGGCCTGCCATCCGCTGGCTATTGGGGCTCATCGTGCTGCTTTTGTCGGCTTTGTTGGCGATCCAGATCCTGCTCGACAGGCGCGATGAGGTGGCGCGTGACTATCCGGCTGCCCGCCCGGCCCTGGAGGCGCTGTGCGCCTATCTGGACTGCACGATCGAGACGCCTCGCCAGCTCGACCATGTCGTGATCGACAGCTCGGTGCTCTTGCGCCGAGGGCCTGGCCGCTACAGCTTCAATGTGGTCATACGCAACCGCTCGGATCAGGCTGTGGCCATGCCCGCCATCGAACTCACCCTGACCGACATTCAGGATCAGGTGCTGGTGCGCCGTGTCTTGCCGCCGGCTGAGTGGCCCCGAACCGCCGAGGTGCTGGATGCCGGTGCTGAATGGTCCCTCCAATTCGATCTGGCGCTTGAGCCCGCCAGTGACCAGGTCATGACTGGTTATCGAGCGCTTCTTTTCTATCCCTGAATACACGCACACCATGACCCTCCTTGTTTGTGGCTCCCTGGCCTTTGACACGATCATGACCTTCGAGGGTCGCTTTGCAGATCAGATCCTCCCCGATCAATTGCACATCCTGAATGTGTCGTTTCTGGTGCCCGGCTTGCGCCGTGAATACGGCGGTTGTGCAGGCAATATCGCCTACGGCCTGCGTCAGCTGGGGGCTGACGTCCGACCGGTTGCCACCCTGGGTAGTGACGGGCAGGCATATCTGGAGCGTTTGCAAGCCCTGGGCGTGGATACGCGCCATGTGCAACAGGTGGATGACCTCTACACCGCCCAGGCCATGATCATGACGGACCGTGATAACAACCAGATCACGGCTTTTCATCCGGGGGCAATGAGCCAGGCGCATCGGGCAGTCATTGCTGCGGCTGACGGCGCCAGCATCGGCATCATTTCTCCTGATGGCCGCGACGCCATGCTGCAGCACGCCGAGCAGCTCAAGGCCCTCGGTGTCCCGTTTGTGTTCGACCCAGGGCAGGGCTTGCCGATGTTCCAGGGCGATGAACTCCTGCGCTTCATCGACCAGGCTGACTGGGCCGCATTGAACGACTACGAAGCCCGTATGCTCAGCGACCGGACGGGGTTGGACTACGCAGCCATCTCAAAGCGGCTGCGGGGGTTGATCATCACCCTGGCACACGAAGGTTGCGATGTCTGGCAAGACGGTGTGTGCACCCGTGTACCTGGAGTTCCAGCGGCAGCTGTGGTCGACCCCACTGGCTGTGGCGACGCCTTCCGCGCCGCGCTCCTGTTTGGCTTGTCGCAGGGCTGGAGCCTGATCGATGCAGTGATACTGGGCAATCGCATGGGCGCTGCCAAGATTGCCACCCGCGGCGGCCAGAATTACGTGTTTGTCCGTTGAAGCAACAAAAAGCCCGCTGCAGTGAGCGGGCTTTCTGGACAGTCAGTCAGGCAACTCAGGGTTTCTTGGCTGTCGGGAAGGGCCAGGCGGCCTGTGGGTTGAGCTTGGTCTGAGCAGAAGGAGCCGGTGCAGCTGCCGCTTTCGGGGCGGCCTTGGGCTTGGTGGCCTTGGCTTTCGGGGCGGCCACTTTCTTCTCGACTGCCTTCTTCACGTCGGCCACTTTTTTGTCCACGGCCTTCTTGACGGCGGTGGCCTTCTTTTCCACGGCCTTCTTGACTTCAGCCACCTTCTTCTCGATCACCTTTTCTTCTTTGGCGATCGTTTTCTTGGCGCTGGCCACGGTTTTCTTGACCGCTTTCTTGACTTCAGCAACGGCCTTGGCTACAGGGGTTGCAGACTTCTTGGCGGGAGCTGCTTTCTTTGCGGGGGCCGCAGCCTTTTTCGCGGGAGCAGCGGCCTTCTTGGCCGCTACAGCCGCCTTTACGGGCGCTGGAGCGGGAGCAGCCTTGGCCGGTGCGGCTTTCTTCGCAGGGGCTGCAGCCTTTTTGGCGGGAGCAGCGGCCTTCTTGGCGGGTGCCGCAGCCTTTTTCGCTGGCGCGGCAGGTGCCTTCACTGGGGCGGCTGCGGCCTTGGCCGGCGCAGCTTTTTTCGCAGGTGCAGCTGCCTTCTTGGCAGGTGCCGCTGCTTTCTTGGCCGGGGCGGCCTTCTTCGCAGTTGCCATGTTGTTCTCCTTGATCAAGTGGCCAAAAGCGCTTGACCTCGGACGATTCCGGGCCAGCGATTCAGCACCCGGACCACTGGCGCACACTGCGCACCAAGCCCTCCCGAGTGCTGAATGGGGGAGTCGTCTGCCCCACCGTCCAGCAGGACGGTCAGGGTCGGGCAGATGACTGAAATAGACTGCATGAAAGAAGGCTGCTCCGGTGGGGGGATCAATCCCAGGACAGCGCACCTCCGGTCTGGTATTCGATGACCCGTGTCTCGAAGAAATTGCGTTCCTTCTTGAGGTCGATCATCTCGCTCATCCAGGGGAAGGGGTTTTCTTCGTTGGGGAACAGCGGGTCCAGGCCAATCTGCACCGCCCGCCGGTTGGCGATGTAGCGCAGGTAGCCCTTGAACATGCTCGCATTCATGCCCAGCACGCCACGGGGCATGGTGTCTTCGGCATAGGCGTATTCCAGGTCCACGGCCTTCAGGAACAGCCCCTTGATCTCGGCCTTGAACTCGGCCGTCCACAGGTGCGGGTTTTCCAGCTTGAGCTGGTTGATCAGGTCGATGCCGAAGTTGCAGTGCATGGACTCGTCGCGCAGGATGTACTGGTACTGCTCGGCGGCACCGGTCATCTTGTTCTGGCGGCCCAGCGCCAGGATCTGCGTGAAGCCCACGTAGAAGAACAGGCCTTCCATCAGGCAAGCGAACACGATCAGACTCTTGAGCAGGGTCTGATCCGTTTCGGGCGTGCCCGTCTTGAAGTTCGGGTCCATGATGGCGTCGATGAACGGCAGCAGGAACTCGTCCTTGTTGCGGATCGATGACACCTCGTGGTAGGCATTGAAAATCTCGCCTTCGTCCAGCCCCAGGCTTTCCACGATGTACTGGTAAGCGTGGGTGTGGATGGCCTCTTCAAACGCCTGGCGCAGCAGGAACTGGCGGCATTCCGGCGCGGTGATGTGGCGGTAGGTTCCCAGCGTGATGTTGTTTGCAGCCAGGCTGTCGGCCGTGACGAAGAAACCCAGGTTGCGTTTGACGATGCGACGCTCGTCTTCGGTCAGGCCGTTGGGGTCTTTCCAGAGCGCGATGTCACGGCTCATGTTCACTTCCTGCGGCATCCAGTGGTTGGCACAGGTGGCCAGGTACTTTTCCCAGGCCCACTTGTACTTGAATGGCACCAGCTGGTTGACGTCGGTGGCGCCGTTGATGATTCGCTTGTCAGACGCGTTGATGCGTTGTGCAGACGCGGCTTTGACCGAGCTGTGTGGGCTTGCGGCTGCAGCGTTGGCAGACGCCATGGCGGCTGCGGTTTCAGGCGCGGCAGCAGGAGTGGGGCGCACTGGTTGCAGTGCAGGCGTGCTTGGTTCGTCCCAGGTCAGCATGGTATTTTCCAATCCTTAAATTATCAAATTGCGTCGCAGAAATGCAAGCCTTATCGTGCAGCGCACGCACTCTGTGGGGTACAGTGTTGCGTGGCTGCATCGAAATCACGTTTCAGCTTACTGGCAAGCCTCGCAACCAGGGTCGTCAATGGCGCAGAACTTGATGTCTGTGGCGGGTGTTTCTGCACTGGCAGCGACAGGCGCAACAGCGGCTGCTACCGGTGCCGCCGACGAACTGGACACCGCATTCAGCTGCCCAATGCGACCGGTGGACTTTTCTGCCTGGGTGGCGCTGGTGGTGCGAAGGTAGTAGGTGGTCTTGAGGCCGCGCAACCAGGCCAGTTTGTAGGTGTCGTCCAGCTTCTTGCCCGAGGCACCGGCCATGTAGATGTTCAGGCTCTGTGCCTGGTCGATCCACTTCTGGCGTCGTGCCGCAGCTTCCACCAGCCATACCGGTTC
>JAUVYR010000127.1 GCA_030602985.1 Burkholderiales bacterium | reverse complement strand
GCGTCTTCATCGTCGTCGAGGACCGGGAATCCGTCGTTTCGTGCGGGTTTGGCCTGCTTGGGCTGGCGTTCCTGGTGCTTCTTGTCGCGGATGCGCTCCATCATTTCCTGGCGTGCGGCCTTGGCGGCGGCGGCCATGACTTCGCGGCTCGGGGGTTTGCCGGCCCCGCCCCAGCTGGTCTGGCGGCCCATGGCGATGGGTTCGGCCTTCTCGCCGGGCTCGGGCATGAACTCGGGAAATATCTGCACCGCGATCTGCTGCTTGGTGAACTTCTCGATGGCCATCATGAAGCCTTCTTCGTCCAGGCTCACGAGACTCACGGCTTCGCCTTCCGCCCCTGCGCGCCCGGTGCGACCAATGCGGTGCACGTAGTCTTCACAGACGTTGGGGATTTCATAGTTCACCACGTGCGGCAACTCGTCAATGTCAATGCCGCGTGCCGCGATGTCGGTGGCCACCAGTGCCCGGATGTCACCGGTCTTGAAGCCATCGAGCGCCTGGGTGCGGGCCGTCTGGCTCTTGTTGCCGTGCAGCGCCATGGCGGTGATGCCGTTCTTGTTCAGGTAGTCGGCCACATTGTTGGCGCCGAACTTGGTGCGGGTGAACACCAGCACCTGGCTCCAGTTGTGCTGGTTGATGATGTGCACCAGCAGCGCCTTCTTCTTGCCACGGCCCACCGGATGGATGGTCTGCTTGATACGTTGCACTGTGGTGTTGGGGGGCGTGACCTGGATATGCTGGGGACTGCGCAACAGGCCGTTGGCCAGTTCCTTGATCTCGTCGCTGAAGGTGGCCGAGAACAGCAGGCTTTGCTTGGCGGCCGGCAGCATCTTCAGGATCTTCTTCACATCGTGGATGAAGCCCATGTCGAGCATGCGATCGGCTTCGTCCAGCACCAGAATCTGCACCTGGCTCAGGTCCAGATGGCCCTGATCGGCAAGGTCGAGCAGGCGACCGGGGGTGGCCACCAGCACGTCCACGCCCTTGCTGATTTTTTCGATTTGCGGGTTCATGCCCACGCCACCAAAAATGACGGTGGACTTGAGCTTGAGGTGTTTGCCATAGGCCTTGACGGACTCTTCCACCTGGGCAGCGAGTTCGCGGGTAGGTGTCAGCACCAGGGCTCGGATGGGGCGGCCCTGACCGCGCTTGGGGGCCTCCCAGCCGTCTTGCAGGCGCTGCAGCATGGGCAGGGTGAAGGCGGCGGTTTTGCCCGTGCCGGTCTGGGCACCGGCCAGCAGATCGTGGCCAGCCAGCACGGCGGGAATGGCCTCGGCTTGAATGGGGGTGGGTTGGTCGTAGCCTTGCTCACGCACGGCATCCAGAATGGCCGGGGCCAGATTCAGTTCTTCAAAAGTCATGTGATGGTCAGTCGCCCTTCCTGGGCGCAGGGGGTATCGGCCGTTACCCGCCCCGTGAGGGCGAGCCAGTCAGGCTGGCTGATAGGACAAGAAAGTGGACCGGGCGTACAACCAAAAGCGTTGAAAACCGGGCCCCAGCGAGTTGCTGGTGTGGCACTGACTGAAGGTGCTCACGTGTGGATTGTCGCATAAAGGGATAATCAAGGGGTTCTGCGCCCGTCGGGCGTTGCTTTTTTCACGATCAGGTACCATGGCTCAATACGTTTTTTCGATGAATCGCGTCTCCAAGACCGTGCCGCCCAAGCGGCAGATCTTGAAGGATATTTCTCTCAGCTTCTTCCCTGGCGCCAAGATCGGCGTGCTGGGCCTCAACGGCTCGGGCAAATCCACGCTGCTCAAGATCATGGCCGGTGTGGACAAGGAGATCGAGGGCGAAGCGATTCCCATGCCCGGCATCCAGATCGGCTATCTGCCGCAGGAGCCCGAGCTGAACCCCGAGCAGACCGTCCGCCAGGCGGTGGAAGAGGGCATAGGCGGTGCGCTGAAGGCCAAGGCCCGCCTGGAAGAGGTGTATGCCGCCTACGCCGAACCCGATGCCGATTTTGATGTGCTCGCCGCTGAGCAGGCCGAACTGGAAGCCATCATCGCGGCCAGTGGTTCCGAGAACGCCGACCTGCAGCTGGAGCTGGCTGCCGATGCCCTGAACCTGCCGCCCTGGGACGCGGTCATCAAGAACTTGTCCGGGGGTGAGAAGCGCCGCGTGGCCCTGTGCCGCCTGCTGCTGTCCAAGCCCGACATGTTGCTTCTGGACGAACCGACCAACCACCTGGACGCCGAAAGCGTGCACTGGCTGGAGCAGTTCCTGCAGCGCTTCCCCGGCACCGTGGTGGCTATCACCCACGACCGCTACTTCCTGGACAACGCGGCCGAATGGATTCTCGAACTTGACCGGGGCCACGGCATTCCCTGGAAGGGCAATTATTCAGACTGGCTGGACCAGAAGGGTAAGCGCTTGGACCAGGAACAGAAGGCCGAAGACGCCCACCGCAAGGCGATGAAGGAAGAACTGGAATGGGTGCGCAAGAACGCCAAGGGCCGCCAGGCCAAGAGCAAGGCGCGTCTGGCCCGCTTTGAGGAACTGAGCGACGTCGAATACCAGAAGCGCAACGAGACCAACGAAATCTTCATCCCGGTGGCCGAGCGCCTGGGTTCGCAGGTCATCGAGTTCAACAACGTCACCAAGTCCTTTGGCGACCGCGTGCTGATCGACAACCTCAGCTTCAAGCTCCCGGCGGGCGCTATTGTGGGCATCATCGGCCCCAACGGCGCCGGTAAATCCACGCTGTTCCGCATGATCCAGGGCGTCGAGACGCCGGACACTGGCGAGATCGTCATCGGCAAGACCGCCAAGCTGGCGTTTGTGGACCAGAGCCGAGCCTCGCTGGAGGGCGACAAAACGGTGTGGGAAGACGTGTCCGGCGGGCTGGACAACATCACCGTGGGCAAGTTCGTCATGCCCAGCCGTGCCTACATCGGGCGCTTCAACTTCAAGGGCAATGACCAGCAAAAGCTGGTCAAGAACCTGTCGGGTGGTGAGCGCGGCCGCCTGCACCTGGCCAAGACGCTGGCCCAGGGCGGCAACGTGCTCATGCTCGACGAACCGTCGAACGACCTCGACGTGGAAACCCTGCGCGCGCTGGAAGAAGCCCTGCTGGAATTTGCCGGCAGCGCCATGGTCATCTCCCACGACCGCTGGTTCCTGGATCGGATCTGTACCCACATCCTCGCTTACGAGGGGGACAGTCAGTGGTACTTCTACGATGGCAACTTCACCGAGTACGAGGCCGACAAGAAGCGCCGCCTGGGTGAAGAGGGCTCGCGGCCGAAGCGTGTGCGTTTCAAGTCCTTGACCTGAGCCGCGCCGTGCCTGAGACCCGCACCCGAGAGTCAGGGCCGGACGATGAACAGGTGCTGGCCGACACCCGCCGCTGGATCGAGCGCGCCGTCATCGGCCTGAACCTGTGTCCGTTTGCCAAGGCGGTGTACGTGAAACATCAGGTGCGGCTGGTGGTCAGCCGCGCACGCCATCTGGATGGTTTCCTGGACGATCTCGATCGCGAACTGCTGCTTCTGCGTGACACACCCGCCGAGGAGATCGACACCACCTTGCTCATTCACCCCAACATGTTTCCTGACTTTTTCGTTTTCAACGACGTGCTGGATGTGGTGGACGAAGTGATCGATGAGCATGAGCTGGAAGGCGTGATCCAGGTGGCGCCTTTTCATCCGGCATTTCAGTTTGAGGGCACCGAGCCCGACGACATCACCAACGCCACCAACTGGTCGCCGTATCCGACACTCCATTTGTTGCGCGAGGCCAGTATCGACCGGGCAGTGGCGTCAGGTGACAGCGCCGACACCATTGTGGCCCGCAATCAGCAGACGCTGATCGCCATGGGCCGGCAGGGGTGGCTCACCTGTTTGTACGAGGGTATACCCCCGAAGGCATCACACAATCGCGAATCCAGATAAAATTATTAAAAATCTGCACCTTGCTATCAAGGTGGTATTTGTTGCATAGTATTGTCATGAATAACGCATCACAACCTGCAGACATGTCTTCTGGCAGTTACTACACCACGCTGGAAGTGGCCAAGATACTCGGTATGGCAGTCCGGTCGGTCCAGCTGATGGTCGACCGCGGTGATCTGCAGGCCTGGAAGACACCAGGCGGGCATCGGCGCATCACCCGTGAATCGCTGGATCGCTGGATTCAGGGCAGCCGAGCCGGAGTGACCGGGGTGGGTGCCCTGCATGGTATGCAGGAGACCCGAGGAGGGCGCCGTCGGGCGGTTCAGCATGTGCCGCGCATCCTGCTCATTGAAGACTCTTCTCATTTCCAGAACCTGGTGTCCTTGCTGGTCAAGCAGAAGTTTCCCGGGGTGGATCTGCACATCGCGCACGACGGCATCACCGGTCTGGTGTCTTTTGGGCACCTCCAACCCGAT
>JAUVYR010000110.1 GCA_030602985.1 Burkholderiales bacterium | reverse complement strand
ACCCCTTGGGGGTTGGTGACATCCCATGGCTCGACCGCTTTGGAGCATGCCGCTCAATGGACGCATTCAGACGACCATGGCCATAGCCATGATGATGACGACAGGGTGCAGGGTGGGCATTCCCATCACTCGCATGACCATGTGCATGAGACGGCGAATGCGCTGCCTGTGGCGCTGCACCGCAGCGAAACATTGGCGCCTGTCTGGCTGGCGCATGCCACCGTTTCTACACCTCAGCCATCGCTGAAAGTGCCTGAGCGTCCGCCCAAAATCTGAGGTCTTTGGTAATCGAAGGCCGATGCCTTGCGGTGTCGGTCAAGTTTCAATGACCATTGGAGTTTGAATGCTCAGTCTTCGTTTTTTCAGGCTGTGGGGCGTGCCATGGGCGCGGCCACGCTTCTTCTGGCTGGCCATTGGCCTTGTGGCGCTGTCCAGCCTCTATCCGATCAGCGATGCATATGCCCATGCGGTGACACAGGGCGATAAAGGCTACATCCAGGAGATATCCGGGGTGCATCTGCTGCCGTTCGCGTACCTGGGTGCCAAGCACATGATGACGGGGTACGACCACATCCTGTTCCTGTTCGGGGTGATCTTCTTCCTGTACAAGTTCAGGGACATCGCGATCTATGTCAGCCTGTTTGCCATCGGACACTCCACCACTATGGTGCTGGGGGTGTACTTCAACATCGGCATCAGCAGCTACATCATCGACGCCATCATCGGCCTGTCAGTGGTTTACAAGGCGCTGGACAACCTGGGGGCCTTCCAACGCTGGTTCGGGGTACAGCCCGACACCAAGGCAGCGACGCTGATCTTCGGGCTGATCCACGGCTTTGGCCTGGCCAGCCGGGTGCAGGAATACGAAATCTCGCCCGACGGCCTGGTACCCAACCTGCTGGCTTTCAACGTCGGCGTCGAAATCGGGCAGTTGCTGGCCCTGGCCGTCATCCTCATCGGCATGAGCTATTGGCGACGCACGGCGGGTTTCTTCCGCCACGCCTACACCGCTAACGTGGTCATGATGTCCGCTGGGTTCATCCTGGTGGGCATGCAAGTGACTGGCTACATCGTGTCTCAATGATTTGTGAGTCCATCCACATGTACAACACCGACATACCCAACCGGGCCGAGTTGCCCACCACCCGTCAACTGATCCGCTCAACCCTCATCGCCGCTGTTGCTGCGGTGGTCCTGCTTTTTACCGTGGTTCTGCCCTCCGAATACGGGGTGGACCCCACTGGCGTCGGCCGCATGCTGGGCCTGACCGAGATGGGCGAGATCAAGACCCGCCTGGCCGAGGAGGCCGCAGCCGATGCGGCGGCCACCCAGGCGGCGCACTCGGCGCCTGTACCGGCACAGACCGCTGCACCATCCCCCGCACCAGCCGCAGCCACCTTGATACCCATAACCCCTGCATCGGGACTTGCCGAATGGCGCGACGAGATCACCTTTGTGCTGACTCCCGGCCAAGGCACCGAGATCAAGCTACGAATGAAAGAAGGCGACAAGGCCCTCTATTCGTGGACGGTACAGGGAGGGGTGGTGAACTTCGACACCCACGGTGACGCTCTCGGGCGCTCCATCAGTTACGCGCAGGGGCGCGGCATGCCAGCAGACGAGGGCGAACTGGTGGCCGCTTTCACCGGCAACCACGGATGGTTCTGGCGTAACCGGGGTAATGCCGATGTCACTGTGGTCCTCAGGACCGCTGGGGTTTATAGCGAGCTCAAGCGGGTGAAATAGTTGATAGCGCGGTGCTGCAGTGCAATAATTCCCTCACCAAAGCTCCGAAAGCGCGTTTGATCGTTCGCATTCCTACGTGGGGCGTGCAGCCATGACCAAGCTGCTTCACCCCACACGTACCGTCGCACTGGCTTTTCTGCTGGCCATTCTCGTGGGCACCGCCTTGCTCATGACCCCGATGGCCAGCTCGGGGGTCGCGCCGACCACGCTGCTGGTTGCCTTTTTCACTGCCGTTTCTGCCGTCTGCGTGACAGGCTTGGTCGTGGTGGACACGGGTACACACTGGTCATTCTTTGGCCAGTTCGTCATCATGCTGCTGTTTCAGATCGGTGGCTTTGGCATGATGACCGCCGCCACCCTGCTGGGGCTGATGGTCAACCGTTCGCTGCGCCTGCGCTCCCGGTTGATTGCCCAGGTCGAAACCCATTCCATTGGCCTGGGAGATGTATCTGGTGTGGCCAGAATGGTGCTGATCGTGACCTTGATCGCCGAGTTGATCCTGGCGGTGGTGCTGTCTGCGCGCTTTCACTGGGGCCACCACATGACTTGGTCTGAGGCACTGTGGCATGGCGTCTTCCACTCGGTATCGGCCTTCAACAACGCGGGGTTCTCGCTCAACGAGGACAGCCTGATGCGATTCGCCACCGACGCCTGGATTCTGCTGCCCATCGCCACAGCGATTGTGGTGGGCGGCATTGGCTTTCCCGTCTTCCACGACATCCGATCTCGCTTTCGTGACCCACGGCATTGGTCTTTGCACACCAAACTCACCCTGTCGGGAACGGCGGTGCTGTTGCTGGGGGGCACCCTGGTCCTGCTGATTTTTGAGTGGTCAAACCCCCAGACGCTCGGGCCGATGGATGCGTCAGACAAGCTGCTGTCCTCCTTGTTTGCTTCCGTCTCGGCCCGAACCGCCGGATTCAACAGCCTGGATATCGGCGCGATGACGCACGAAAGCTGGGCACTGCACTACTTCCTGATGTTCATTGGAGGTGGCAGCGCCGGAACAGCAGGAGGCGTCAAGGTTGGGACGTTTCTGATCCTGGCGCTGCTGGTGTATTCGGAAATTCGAGGGCGGCGTGATTGCGAGGCCTTTGGACGGCGCATTTCCACGTCGGCGCAACGGCAGGCCATCACGGTGCTGGTGCTGGGTGCAGGCATGGTCGTATTGGGCACGCTGGTGATTTTGCGCGGCACGGACCTGCCAACCGACCAGGTGATTTTCGAGGTCATCTCGGCATTCGGCACAGTAGGGTTATCCACCGGCATCACCGCCGATCTCCCGCCATCCGGACAGATGATGTTGACCGTGTTGATGTATGTTGGCAGAGTCGGCACCATCACCTTGGCGGCCTCATTGGCCATGGGTCATGTCCGGGCCGCTTATCGCTATCCAGAGGAGCATCCGATTGTTGGCTAAATTGTTTTCTGAGCAGTATGCGTTCGCACAAGGGGACAGCGTGCTGGTGATCGGCCTCGGTCGATTCGGCGGTGCCGTCGCCCACTCGCTGATGCAACTCGGCCATGACGTGATGGGCATCGACCGTGAAGAAGGACCTGTACAGGCATGGTCTGATCGGCTGACCCATGTCGTCCAGGCAGACGCCACGAATGTGCAGGTCTTGCGCCAGCTGGGAGGAGCCGATTTTGCGCACGCCATTGTCGGGATCGGATCCGATCTCGCAGGCAGCCTGATGACCGTCATGGCCTTGTCTGAACTGGGCATTCCAGACATCTGGGTCAAGGCCATGACCCCGGAACACGGACAGATCGCCCAACGCATAGGCGCTCACCATGTGGTTTACCCTGAAGCGGACATGGGTGAACGGGTGGCCCACCTGATCACGGGTCGCATGATGGACTACATCGAGTTTGATGACGGTTTTGCGATCGCCAAAATCAAGGCGCCATTGGGCGTTTGCAACAAGGCACTCTCCGAAAGCCAGGTCCGCGAACGCTTTGGTGTGACGGTGGTCGGCATCAAACGGATGCATGAAGATTTTCAACATGCCAAGCCAGACACCCGGATCATCGCAGGTGATTTGCTGATCGTTTCTGGTCCCACCAAGAAGGTGGAGAAGTTTGCATCATCTTCAGGCGATCGATAAATGACTGCACCCTGTTCATCCGCATGTGGTTGCACGAATGCCACCGCCTCTGAAACGCAGGACAAGATGACTGCCGATACAACCGGCCTCTGTGTCTCCACCTATCACATCCCCCAGATGGATTGCCCGTCCGAGGAGCGCATCATCCGCCTGGCGCTGCAGCGTCTGGATACCGTCCAAACATTGCATTTCGACTTGTCTGCGCGCCAGCTGGCTGTGATCCATGACGGGGCGGCTGCACCGATCACCGATCGTTTGCAGCCCTTGGGCATGGGGGCGGTGCTGAAACACACCCAATCAGCGGCTCCAGACTCCCTCGTCGTGCCGCCCCCACATGCTCAGGTGGCTCCATCGGATGAGTCACGCGTCTTGTACCTGTTGCTGGCCATCAACGCCGTGATGTTTGTCGTCGAACTGGTGGCGGGCCTGATCGCCCAATCCACCGGCCTGATGGCCGACTCGCTGGACATGCTGGCCGATGCGGCCGTATACGGTCTGGCCCTTTACGCCGTGGGCCGCGGCATCCAGATGCAGGTGCGCGCCGCTCATGTGGCGGGCTACCTGCAGATGATCCTCGCCATCGGCGTGCTGCTGGAAGTGGCCAGGCGCTTCATCTGGGGCAGCGAGCCCGAGTCCATGCTGATGATGTCGATTGCACTGCTGGCCCTATTGGCGAACGTCACCTGCCTGATGCTGATCGCTCGACACCGTCATGGCGGTGCGCACATGAAAGCGAGCTGGATTTTTTCGGCCAACGACGTCCTCATCAATGCCGGGGTGATCGTGGCAGGCGCTCTGGTGGCCTGGACAGGCTCCCATTACCCGGACTTGCTGATCGGCACCTTGATTGGCGTGATCGTGCTCAATGGTGCGCGCCGTATCCTGGCGCTGAAAGGGTGACGGCGTCAGGCAGACAAAGTCATCGGATGCGACGTGGTCTTCACCCGCACCGGCGCCGTCTTGGGCACATAAGGCGTTGGGGCTGAACCGCAAATCGCGGCCGCGATGGTTTTGGCCTGCCGCGCGATGGGTTCGATGAAGCGGCTGGCCTGCCCGTTCACGGTGATGCAGTCGCCCAGCGCATGGATGCGTGCGTCGCTGGTGCGCAGGGTCTCGGCCTCCACGGCAATGCCCTGCTGCCAGGCCAGCGCTGCGCTGGTGGCCAGCCGAGAAGGGGTGACCAGGCCGGTGGCCGCGACGACCTGGTCCGCCTCCAGCACCTGCCCGCTGGTGGTGGTGACCCGGTAGCGCAGCCCGACTTTTTCCACACCTGCCACCTGAACACCACCCACAAAGGTGATGGGCAGGGCCTTCCAGGCGTCCAGCAGGGGCTGACCCGCCCGGTCCGATGGCCAGCGCGCCAGTGGCGAAGATTGGGCGTCGAGCAGGGTGATGCGGTGCCCACCCAGGGCCAAGTCGTTGGCCAGTTCGCTCCCCACCAGCCCGG
>JAUVYR010000054.1 GCA_030602985.1 Burkholderiales bacterium | reverse complement strand
TCGGCCATGGCCTGAAGCAAGAGGGGAGCGATGACGGTGTGTTTGGGTTGGTGGTTCATGTCCACCAGCCGCAGGCGGGGAAGCGCACCCCCACCGATGCGCCCGGGCATGGCCAGCCGCTGGTAGCGCCCCTGTTCGGACGCATGCCAGCTTTCCAGCGAAGGCGTCGCTGAACCCAGTAGCACCTGACACAGCGCCTGCGCTGATTCCAGCCGGGCCCGATACACCGCCAGATCCCGCGCCGAATAGCGCGCGCCTTCCTGGCTCTTGTAGCTCGGGTCGTGCTCTTCGTCGACCACGATCAGCCGCAGCCGGGGCAAGCTGGCAAAGATGGCCATGCGCGTACCCAGGACGATGCGCGCCTGCCCCTGATGCGCCATCAACCAGTGCTTCAGGCGCTGGGCGGGTGTCAGGCCACTGTGCAGTGACACCACGCCGTGGCTGCCAAAGCGTGCATGAAAACGCGCCTCCAGCTGCGGTGTCAGGTTGATTTCGGGCACCATGACCAGCGCTTGCGCCAACGGATCGCTATCCAGCAGCTGCTGAACCGCTTGCAGGTAGACCTCGGTTTTTCCGCTGCCGGTGCTCCCGAAGAGCAAAACGGGTCGATCAGCTGACTGAAGCATGTCTAGCACTTCTGCCTGTTCGGGGCTCAAGGATGGCACCGCCGTTGCTTGATGGGCTGCTGAGGGCCGATCAGGCGCAACCGATGAGGGGATTTTTTTCAGCCGTCGCGCGAGCTGATCGGTCTCCAGGTCACGCAACGCGGGTGGCAACGCTGAAATGGCCACTTCACCCACTGAGCGCTGGTAATAGCGCGCTGTGAAGTTCACCAGCTCACGCCATCGGGGGTTCATCGGAGGCAAGGCATCCAGGACGCTCAGGACCGAGCGTAATTGCGATGCGTCGCAACCGGCGGGCGGCAGTTGATGCACCGCCCAGACAATGCCCAGCGTCTCGCGGGTACCCAATGGCACGCGAACCAGATGGCCCACCTGCAAGGGCATCGCCGCTTGATAAGTCAGGCTGTCGCCCAGCCCGCTATGAGCGGGTGTGGTCACCACCACATCCACCCACACGGGCGCACTTGGACGCTGAAGCTCAGTCATTTTGTCGAAAAAACCGCTAAGTCATTGATTCATCATGGCTAATCAGACTTGCTCAGATTTTCTGTGGATAACTTTGTTGATAGATGTTGAATCCGCCACGCAAGGCCTTGAAAATCAAGGCTTTGACTAGAGTGCCTAGAAAATATGCAGTGGCAAGGTCCCAATGAAATCAATGACTTAGATTGAAATGGGGCGATGTGATCGTCTAAATGATAAGTCCGCTGGGTTGTTGCGCCGCACACCAATTTTTGTGCATAAGCTCGGTGCGCAGCACGAATTCAGCCCCAATTTTGTGCTAGCACCTGCGCCCAAAGCGGTGCGCGTCACGCATCGGCGGTCATCAGCGACGCAAGCGCATCTGCTTCGAATGGGTGTGTACCGTATCCACCAGCACCTTCACGTTTTCGGGTGGGGTGTATTGGCTGATTCCATGCCCCAGATTGAAGATGTGGGTCGGGCCATTGGTGTTCCGGTCGGTATGTGGCGCTCCGAAGCTGTCCAGCAGCTTCACCGCCTCCGCTGCGACCTGTTCCGGGTTGGCGAACAGTACGTTCGGGTCCAGATTGCCTTGCAGGGCTTTGCCCAGGCCGCCGACGGCCCCGCCAACCGCTGCCCTCGCTTTGGCCAGGTTCACGGTCCAGTCCAGGCCCAAAACGTCGCAATCCAGGGTGTTCATGTCGTCCAGCCACAAGCCGCCTCCCTTGGTGAACACAATCCGCGGGATACGCTGACCATGGTGTTCCTTGGGCAACTGGTTCAACACCCGCTGGGTGTAGGCCAGGCTGAATGCTTGGAAATACCCGTCGGCCAGTACACCGCCCCAGCTGTCGAACACCATCACCGCCTGGGCTCCAGCCTCGATCTGGCTGCGCAGATACAGCGCTACTGCATCGGCGTTGATGGCCAGCATCCGGTGCATCAGGTCAGGGCGCTGGTACATCAGGGTCTTGACAAGGCGGTAGTCATCGCTGCCGCCACCCTCGACCATGTAGCAGGCCAACGTCCAGGGGCTGCCCGAAAAACCGATGAGCGGCACCCGACCGTTGAGCGCACGGCGGATCGAGGTGACCGCATCGAACACATACCGTAATGTGTCCATGTCGGGGACGGCCAGTTGAGCTACATCCGACTCGGTCCGTACTGTCTTGGCGAACTTGGGTCCTTCGCCCAGCGCAAAACTCAGTCCCAGGCCCATGGCATCGGGTACGGTCAGGATGTCACTGAACAGGATGGCGGCATCCAGTTCATAGCGTTCCAGGGGTTGCAGCGTGACCTCGGTGGCGTAGTCTACGTTGGTCGCCAGGCCCATGAAGCTGCCAGCCTGGGCTCGTGTGGCTCGATACTCTGGGAGGTAGCGGCCGGCCTGCCGCATCAGCCATATAGGGGTGTGATCGGTGGCTTGACGCAGGCAGGCGCGAAGGAATGTGTCGTTTTGCAGGGGGGCGAAGGTCGTACTCATGGCACCGATTGTCGCAGGGCTGCAGATCAGGCGGCATCAGGAGAGCTGCCGAGCATGCTCGATCTTGACGCAGCGGTCATGTACCACCCACAGGCCAGCCCTAGCGGTCATGGCCTCCGCTTCGGGGTGCGCCACACCCAGCTGCAGCCAGAGGCACTTCGCCCCGACGTCAATGGCCGCCTGGGCCAATGGGGGAATGTCTTCGCTTTTGCGAAAGCAGTTGACCATGTCAATGCGCTGCCCCTGCATGGCCAGAGCGGCGGCGGCCTCGTGAAGGGTCGCAAAGCAGCGTTCCCCCAGGATGTCACCCTCCTCCAGCGCGACCACCGGGTTGACGGGCACGATCCGGAAGCCTTGAGCTTGCATGTAACGAGCGGTCGTGTGGCTGGGACGGTGCGTCTGCGGCGACAGGCCCACCACGGCCAACGTGTGGCACTCGCTCAAAATGTGTTTGTAAAGCGCAAGGTCGGCCATCGCCACAGTGTACGCGGGTGTCGGGGCGGCTGATCAATAAACGGGGGCCACCATCGGCCAGCCGCGACGAGCCCAATCGCTCATCCCGCCTTCAATGAAGCGCACGTTGGTCCAGCCCGCTTCACGCAGCGCGTCCACCACTCGAGCCGAGCGGTTCTGGGTTTTGCAGATCAGCAAAACCGGTTGATCGGGATCCTGAGGGATCTCGCTGATGCGCCCGTTCAGCTGCGACATGGGCAGCAGCTGAGTGCCGGCCGCCACGCCGGTGGCATGTTCAGTCGGTTCGCGTATGTCAAAGACCAGCACCTGACCGCTTTCCAGCAAGGCACGACCTTCGTCCAGCGAGACACGCGCATCCGAGGCGGAAGCCGAGCAAGCCGACAAAACCCAAGCACAAACAAGCAACAGCAGGCCGCGCACTTGTAGCGACAGTGAACTCATGTGCGGAACTTGATGGAGCAACCATAAGGCTGCGTCAGAGGTACGCTGATCGGCTGCCCCGCCAGCAGTTCATTGAGCCCTTGCCGCACAAAGTTGGTGGCCCGTTCGATGTCACTCACGCGGAAAGAAGCGATGCTGTCGATGGCACCCGCGTACACGAGCATACCGTCAGCATTGATGATGAACATGTGGGGCGTGACCCGGGCGCCCATGGCGCGTCCCGCCATGCCATCCTCGTCCATCAGCACAGCTGTCGGCGCTGCTTGCTGTTCCTGTACCCATTGAGCCAGCGCTGGCGCGGGCTTGTAATCATGACTGGCCATGTCCGTGGACTTGATCGACAACCATGCCACCCCACGGCCCGTGAATTCGCGTTGCAGGGTCTGCATGTTGCCTTGGTAGTGCTTGCGTACAAACGGACAACCTGGGTTGAGCCATTCAAGAACCACCGGGCGGCCTCTGAAGTCCGACAGGTTGACCATGCGTCCATCCGTGTCAGGGATGCTGAAGCCAGGCGCAGGCTGGCCGATTGATGCCGCCCGTGCCATGCTGGGTCTGAGGACCCAAGGCCATGCGGCCAGGCCGGCGATCCCCAGAGTCAGTGTTCGGCGTTGCATGATTCACCTCATGGTCAAAGCTGGCGGATGGCGGCACGCACCTCTTCCGCCGTCAGGATTTCAGAAAGAATCAACGGCGACCGACCTGGCGCATGCAAGACATACACGGGCACACCGTTACGTCCCAGTGCCGCCAAAGCCTGCGTGACGCCTGGATCGCGGCGGGTCCAGTCCGCCCGCAACAGCACGACACCTCTGGATGCCGCCTCTTGGAGAAACACCGCATCTGACAAAGCGTTGCGCTTGTTGAATTGACAAGTTACACACCAGGCGGCGGTGTAATCGACGAAAACGGGGCGCCCCTGATTGATCAGATCAGCCTCCCGCTGCGGTGACCAGGCTTCCCAGATCAAGCCATCCACCGTGGTGGGGGTCGCTCCGGCAATCAGAGGCTGAGGCCGGATCACGTTCGGACCGATGCTCCAGAGCACTCCGGCCAAAACCAGGGCCGACAACGTCCCCATCCAGATCTTCGATCGACCGGTCTGGTTGAACGCCCATATCAGCCAGGCCAAGGCAACCAGGATCATCAACAACGCGGCCGCACCGTCAATGCCGCTTTGTTGCCCCAACACCCACAGCAGCCAGACCACCGTGGCAAACATGGGAAACGCCATCAATTGACGGAAACTTTCCATCCAGGGCCCTGGGCGTGGCAAGGCCCTCGCCACAGATGGCACCCAGCTTGCCAACAGATAGGGCAAGGCCATGCCCAGGCCCAGCGCAGCAAAGACACTCAGGGCCTGACCCGGTGGCAACGCAATGGCCAGACCCAGCGACGCACCCATGAAGGGTGCCGTGCAAGGCGAAGCGACCGCCGTGGCCAGCACCCCGGTGAGGAACGAGTCGGCTGTCGGATGGCGTACCTGCAAGCTGGCGAGGCGGCTGGGGACCACGTGACCAAAAGAGAACAGGCCCACCAGATTCAGGCCGATCAGGGCGAACAAGATGGCCAGAGCAGCCACCACCGCCGGGTTCTGCAGCTGGAATCCCCATCCCAGCTGTTCGCCTGCAGCCCGAAGCGCGAGCAACAAAGCACCCAGTGCCACAAAGGACACCACCACACCAGCCGTGTAGGCCAGGCCGCCCAGGCGCAGCAGACGGAGCTGATCGGTTTTCTGTGAAAAGCTCAGCACCTTGATGGCCAGCACCGGGAAGACGCAGGGCATCAGATTCAAAATCATGCCACCGACGAGCGCACCCAGCAAGGCCGCCCACAGGGTTAGATTCGGGGTCGGTGTCGCCGGGTTCTGTGCCACGCGAGCTGCATTGGCTGCCAGGGCGGCTCGCAGGGCATCACTGGCACCCGCCGCATCAACCATCGACGTTGTAGGCCACCCATCGGGCACGGGTACTGCCATCCGCACACCGGGCAGGCCCGGGCCTTTGCCCGGTGGATGGGCCCAGGCCACGACCAGCGGAACGGCTTCAGGGCTCGCACTCCGGAACTGGGACAGCGGGATGGAGGCGCGCCACAGCCCCTCCTCCCATTGTTGTTGCCAATCGGCGCCCGGTTCGATCAGGCCAGGCGTTTCCGGGAAAAACTCCAGTGGTTGACCCCGCCAATCCGCTGGCAGGCCAGTCAACATGACTTCCAACCGCTCGTTGTGAACGCTGAGTCGGCTGTCACTTGCCGCTTGATCGACGGGCATCGCCGACCACGCCGCCTCGAAAGCCTCGCGATGCGTGGCCCATGACATCTGTGTGGGCAGTTGGAGCTGAAAACGCGCCTCCTCCGGAATGCATTCCAGGCGGCAGATCAGCCATGTGGCCAGTACCTCCACCTGCAAGGTGGACGCCGAGAAATGCGTGTCGATGGTCAGAGGAACGGGCAGCACAACCGTACCGTCGTAGCCGTAGTTGGCCAGGTCACCCAACGGAAACTTGCGCGGCGTCGGCCATTGGATATCGCCCGGCACCACGCCGGCCGGCACCTGCCACTCCAGTTCCGTGGGCAAGCCGGAATCCCCTGGATTGAGCCAGTAGGTATGCCATTCAGGGGCATGGGTGATTTGTAGTCCCAGCCAGACCGGCTCACCGGGGGCGACCCCATTCGGCGCGTGCACCAGCAATTCAGCCCGCGAAAAGGGGCTTTGCACAGCGGGCGAAACCATGGGAGCCTGTGCCAACGCCCAGCCGGTGATCAACCAACCGGCCAGCAGGCCCAACCACCATCGCCTCAAATCAGACATCACATGCATCTCACAAGGGAATACAGCCACACGCCGAAGTTCCTGCCTGGGGCCATTCATGACGGCATTGTCCTTCAGATGCCGTGATCTCTAACGGCATGGGTCTGCAAGCCCCCATGCGTCGATCAGAGCCGCTAAGATGCGTCCATGAACAACCCGTCTTCTGCCGAATCTATGCCCCGCGTCTTGCCCCGCTGGGGAGATCTGTGCACCACAGACTTCACGCATCTCGACCCAGGCCGTACGGTCGCGGTGCTGCCGGTATCGGCCATCGAGCAGCACGGCCCGCATCTCCCTCTGTCTGTGGACACGGATCTACTGGAGGGTATTCTGGCGGCTGCTGGCCCACACGCCAGTCGGGACTTGCCTGTCTATCTGCTACCCACTCAGGCGGCGGGGTTGAGTCCGGAGCATGAAAGGTTTCCAGGGACGCTGACGCTGCGCCCGGAAACACTCATCCACCTGTGGTGTGACCTGGGGGCCAGCGTGGCCCGCGCCGGCATTCGCAAACTGCTGATATTCAACAGCCATGGCGGACACGCCGGCATCATGGATGTGGTCGGGCGCGAGCTGCGAGCCCGGCACGACATGCTGGTCTTCAGCGCCAGCTGGTTCAATCTGCCCTTGCTCGACGAACAACAGGGTGATCTGAATGCGCGCATATCCCCGCACGAACACCGATTCGGCATTCATGCCGGGCAGGTCGAGACCAGCATGATGCTTGCCCTGAAGCCCCATACCGTCCGTTCGGATCAGCTGCAGTCGTTTCCATCCACTTCCCAGGACCGGGCAGCGCGTTACCCCATCCTGGGTAACGGTCGCAGTGCCAAGCTGGCCTGGCAGATGCAGGACTACAACCCTCAAGGCGCGGCAGGAGACGCCGCAGCGGCCAGTGCAGAGCTGGGCGCTGCGCTGATTCAGGCGGCGGGTCGGTCTCTAGCGGCTTTGCTGCAGGAAATCAGCGATTTACCGATCAACACCCTGCGCTGAGACGCGCCAATGGCTCCACCAGTCAGGCATGGGTAATCCAGTCCCGATACTCGACGCCACTCAAATGCGGCAAGCTGTTGAAGCTGATCAGCGCCAACCGCTTGGGTGTGACAGCGATTTCCGTGACTGACGTGTTGCGCATCCGCAAATTCAGATCAATCGTCGTTTCTGCTGAAGTGCCTAGCAACTGTCCCACCGCTGTCGAGATGGGCCCACCGCTGCTCACAATCAGGACATTGCCTTGCGCGATCTGGCGTGCAGAGTCCAGCGCTTGGCGTATCCCCGCCGAAAAATCCTCGTACGTGGGCATCCCTCGCGGCGAGATCACCCCCGCCATCCATTGCTGCAAGGCGTCCCGCAACGTCCTGAAATGCTGGCGGTATCCTTCCGCCGTATGCGGATCCGGCAAGGGTGGCCCGTTCAGCGCCTGGATCAGTGCTTCGCTGTCGTACTCATTCAATCCAGCCAACGCTTGCCGGTCCAGCGGCTTACCCAGACCCTGAACGATCCCTTCCAGCGTCTCGGCGTGCCGGCGCAAGGTGCCCGTGATGACGGTGTCAAAATGCAGCGCGTGGGCGTTGAAGAATTCGCCCAGTCGTACACTTTGGCGCCATCCCAACGCGCTCAATTGATCGTAGTCGTCTGCACCAAACGAGGCCTGCCCGTGGCGCACCAGATAAAACATGCCCATGGGCTCATTGTGAGCGCAGGGTGCGCGGTCATCCAGTCACCACCGCGACGACCGTTGCTGGGTCAGGCGGTGTGAGGGGCGTGATCCCGAATCACCTGGGCCAGGACCTCGACACCAACCCGAATCTGCTCGACCGTGGGCGTCACAAATGACAGCCTCAATGCCCTTGGGTCCGCCGTCCCGGCATAAAAAGCCGATCCAGGTACAAACGCCACCCCCTTGTCGACCGCGTGGGGCAGCAGGTCGATCGCGCTCATCCCTGCGGGCAATTGCACCCAGATGAACATGCCGCCCGCCGGCCGATTCCATTGGACATCCAGCCCCTGCATGTGGGTCTCCAGCGCCTCCAGCATGGCATCCCTTTGGGCTTTGTACAAGGACCGAATGGTCGGCACATGACGATCCAGGAAGCCGTCTTTCAGGACGTCACTGACCACACGCTGGTTGAAGCTGGGGGTGTGGAGATCCGCCGCTTGCTTGGCCTGCAACAGCTTGGGGTAGAGCGAAGGAGGCGCCACCATGAAGCCCAGTCGCAGGCCCGGTGCCAGGACTTTGGAGAAGGAGCCCAGATAGACGCAGCCCTCTGGGTGTCTGGCCGTCAGTGGGGCAGGGGGGGGCGTGTCAAACCACAGGTCACCATAGGGGTTGTCCTCCAGCAGAGGCAAGCCCAGCCGCTGTGCCTCAGCGACCAGCGCCGCTCGCCGCTCCTCGCTCATGGTCCGGCCGGTCGGGTTCTGGAAATTCGGCAGCACATACATGAAGCGCGGAAAGTCGCGCGCCGGGTCCAGATTCAGTTGCAGCAGCCGCCGGCGTTCCGGCGCCTCGGGGGCATCACCCGGTTCCGCTTCCACGCCCAGCGCATGACGCAAGCTATGCAGATCGGGACCATGCTCATCGCTGGCAATGCCTTCCACCATGGGCTCCATGGGGGCAAATGCCTGCAAGGCACCGAGGTAGGTGGGGGTTTCCACCAGCACCCGGCTGCCCGGGTCGATCAAGACTTTGCCGATCAGGTCCAGGCCTTGCTGTGAGCCGCTGGTGATCAGGACCTGTGCGGGGTCAACGGCCCAGGGCAGCATGTCAGCCACCTGTTGGCGCAAGGCAGGCAGACCTTCGCTGGCTGCGTATTGCAAGGCCGAGTGCCCGTCATCACCCAGAACCTTGGCGCAAGCCTCAGAAAACACCTCCACAGGAAATGTCTTGGGCGACGGCAACCCCCCTGCAAAGCTGATGATGCCGGGCCGTTCGGTCACTTTCAGGATTTCCCGAATGACCGAAGGGTTCATCTTCTGCGCCCGGTGGGCCAGTGTCCAATGCATATCCATACCCGTTTAATTTCAAAGATCGAAAATCATAACCAATCGGCTGCGCTCAAGGAGGAAGGCCAGATGCCAGCATCCAGCCTGCCGTGCCGATCAGGGCCAGGGCCATCAGGCGGTTGAAAACCACCAGTCGTTGACCGGTCGGTCGCCCCTCGACGATGGGCCCCGCCAGCCAGCCCCGGAGCAGCGACCCCACCATGGCATAGGTCAGATTGCTGGTGAAGGCAAAAAACACCATCACCGGCAAGACCAGCCCGTAACGGAGCCAAGCGTCCGGGTGGCCAGCGATCCAGCCCGCGACGATGGACAGAGCCAGCATCCAGGCCTTAATGTTCAGGAACTGCAGGCCGATGCCGCGCAGGAAGGTCACCGGCAAGCTGGCGGGCTGAGCATGGGCCAGCGAGCGGCTACCCGCCAGTCGCCAGGCCAGCCACACCAGATAGGTGGGCCCGGTCAACAGGATGGCCATATACAACCCCGGCAGGGCTGTCACGGCAGAACCCACGCCCAGCGCACACAAGGTCAGCAGCAGTGTCCAGCCCACAGGTACCGCCCACACAAAGTGCATGGCTCGTCGCAACCCGAAGTTGGCCGCCAGTGCCGTTGACAGGGTGGTGTTGGGGCCTGGCGTGAAGCTGGTGGCCGTGGCCAGAGCCAGCAAGGCGCTGAATTCCGCCGCCGTCATGAAGAGGCGCCCAGCTGCTCCCAGCGTTCCAGGGCTTGCATCAATTCGTCTTCAATATCGGCATGCCGTTGAGCCCATTGCGCTGCTTCCTGGGGTGCGGTGACGTAGAGGCTGCCGTCGGCCAGTCGCTGGTCAATGGCCTGTTGTTCTTCTTCGAGTTGCGCAATGCGACCCGGCAACGCCTCCAGTTCTCGCTGTTCTTTGTAGCTCAGCTTCCGGCGCGCTGGGGCCGGCGTCGAGGCAGCGGTGGCCGGTGGAGCCTCTGCGGCAGGGGCCGTCAATTTTGGCGTTTTGTCGTGGGCGGACGACGGTCCACTCGTCGTGTGTCCCCATACCGGTGCTCGGCCATGCAGCCGCATCGACTGCGTCAGCCAGTCCTCGACACCCCCTTCGTATTCGCGCCACTGGCCATCGCCTTCAAACACCAGGGTGCTGGTCACCACATTGTCCAGAAAGCGTCGGTCATGACTCACCAGAAACACGGTGCCATCGAAATCGGTCAGCAACTGCTCCAGCAACTCCAGCGTCTCGATGTCCAGGTCGTTGGTGGGCTCGTCCAGCACCAGCACGTTGACAGGGCGGGCAAACAGGCGAGCCATCAGCAGGCGGTTGCGTTCGCCGCCAGACAGGCTGCTGACCGGTGACAGTGCGCGGGCCGGGGAAAACAGAAAATCGCTCAGGTAGCTTTTGACATGCGTTCGGCGGTTGCCGATTTCGATCCACTCGCTGCCCGGGCTGATGAAGTCTTCCAGCGTGGCATTCAGGTCGAGCTGATTGCGCATCTGGTCAAAATAAGCGACTTCAAGCTTGGTGCCTGTTCGTACCCGCCCCTCATCAGGAGGCAGCTGGCCCAGAATGAGTTTCAGCAAGGTGGTTTTGCCGGCTCCGTTCGGACCGATCAGTCCGATCTTGTCCCCTCTGAGGACCGTGGCGCTGAACCGCCGGACCACGGTTTTTTTCGTGCCGTGATCGACGAACGACTTGCTCACGTCTTCGAGTTCGGCAACCAATTTGCCGCTGGCATCGCCCCGATTGACTTCCATCCGCACCTGGCCGACCACGTCGCGGCGCTGGGCGCGCTGCTCGCGCAAGCGGCCCAGTCGTTCAATGCGCGCCTGAGCGCGGGTCCGCCGCGCTTCCACGCCTTTGCGGATCCAGACTTCTTCCTGGGCCAGCAGTTTGTCAGCCTTCGCCTGAACAACGGCTTCCTGGGCCAGTCTTTCTTCCTTCAGCCGTTGGTAGGTGCTGAAGTTGCCGTCATAACTGTTGAGCTGCCCGCGATCCAGTTCCACCATCCGGGTGGTGACCCGGTCCAGGAAATCACGGTCATGGCTGATCACCACCATGGCGCCCCTAAATGTCCTGAGTAAATCGGCCAGCCAGCCAATCGCGTCCATATCCAGGTGGTTGGTCGGTTCGTCCAGCAGCAGCACGTCAGGGGGGGCCACCAAGGCCTGTGCAAGCGCCACCCGTTTGCGCAGGCCCCCGGAGAGCGTCCCCACCAAGCGCAGCGGGTCCAGATCCAGACGGCTCAAGGTTTCCGCGATACGTTGCTCCCAGCGCCATCCATCCAGCGCCTCGATCTCATTCTGCAGGGCATCCAGATCGGTGTCCGGCTCATGCGCCAGATAGCGGTCACACAGCTGTCTGACGTGCGCGAGGCCGATACTCACGGTCTCGAAGATGGTGGCAGCATCGTCCAGCACGGGTTCCTGCGTGACGTATGCCCGGCGCAAACCGGTCTGCAACTGAATCCAGCCGTCATCGGGTTTTTCCAGTCCAGCCAGGATTTTCAGAAAAGAGGACTTGCCCGTGCCATTGCGACCGACGATCCCCACGCGTTCTCCCGGCTCAAGGGCAAAAGCCACCCGATCCAGCAAAGGCACATGGCCATAAGCCAGCGAAACTTCATTCAAGGTAATCCATGCCATGATGGAGCGAGCGTAACAGTTCGTTGGACAGCAAGAAATTCTTCACGAGAGCTTGTTTTGAGGGAAAACCCGATATACAATCTGCCTCCGCTTTGACGAAGTGCATGTACGCCAGCCAAAGCGGTCTTTTGAAGGTCTTGCAAAACTTTTGCAGGACTTTGACAAGATGCAAAAAGTTGTGTCATAATTCAGGGCTTCGCTGATCGCAGCGGGGAAAACAAGACAGAGGGTAGTAAAACCTGCCTGAGTCTGGTGGATCGTTAACAAATTACAGC
>JAUVYR010000148.1 GCA_030602985.1 Burkholderiales bacterium | reverse complement strand
TACCTCATCTGTGCGGTGGTGGTGATTCCGCTGGTCACGCACGGGGTGTCGGTGATCAGCCGTTTTCAGGTGTGGACGCAGCCGCTGTGGCTGGTCATGATGATCATTCCCTTTGTGGCGGTGGCTGTGCTGGACCCTGGGGTGTTTGCGCAAGTGGTGCACTATGCAGGGGCGAATGGGGAGGGGGGTGCATTCCAGTGGCACCTGTTTGGTGCAGCACTGACGGTGGGCATTGCCCTGATCACACAGATGGGCGAGCAGGCCGACTACCTGCGCTTCATGCCCCCTGAAAAGCCGGGGCGCCGCTGGCACTGGTGGGCCGGGGTGGTGATGGGCGGGCCGGGCTGGGTCATCATGGGGGTGATCAAGATGCTGGGTGGCGTGCTGCTGGCGCATCTGGTGCTGAGCTATGGCGTGTCGGCCGATCGGGCGGTGGACCCGAACCAGATGTACCTGATGGCATACGAGTACCTGCTGCCCTATGGCTGGGCGGTGGCGGCCACGCTGGTGTTTGTCGTGGTGTCGCAGCTCAAGATCAACGTGACCAATGCCTATGCCGGCTCGCTGGCCTGGAGCACCTTCTTTTCGCGGCTGACACACCACCACCCCGGCCGGGTGGTGTGGGTGGTGTTCAACATCGCCATCGCCTTCATGCTGATGCAGATGAACGTGTTTGATGCGCTGGGCAGTGTGCTGGGGCTGTATTCCAACATCGCGATTGCCTGGATCATGGCGGTGGTGGCCGATCTGGTGATCAACAAGCCGATGGGCTGGTCGCCCAGGGGTATCGAGTTCAAGCGCGCGCACCTATACGACATCAACCCGGTGGGGGTCGGAGCCATGGGGCTGGCCTCGGCGCTGGGCATTGCGGCCCACCTGGGGCTGATGGGGCCGATGGCACAGGCGTTTTCGGCGGTGGTGGCCATGGTGACAGCGGTTGTGGCGTCCCCGCTGATCGCCTGGGCCACTCAGGGCCGCTACTACCTGGCCCGCCCTCCGGCGGTTGACGAGCGTCTGGCCGAGGCCAGTGACGAAGCCGGTTCGTATGTGCGGCTCAAGCGTTGCGTGATTTGCGATTCGGCCTATGAAGCGCCCGACATGGCGCATTGCCCTGCCTATCAGGGCAGCATCTGTTCCTTGTGCTGCAGCCTGGACGTGCGCTGCGGGGACTTGTGCAAGCCGCACGCCCGGCTGGCGACCCAGTGGCAGAGTGCCTTGCGGCGCTTCATGCCCAGGCGCTGGTGGCCGCAGATCGACGCAGGCCTCGGCCATTTTCTGCTGCTCATGCTGGTGATTGCGCCCGTGCTGGCGGCGGTGCTGGGCCTGCTGTACAGGCACGAACTGGAAGGGGCGCTGGCGCTGGATGTGCCCTGGATGAGTGGGCGGCTGGAAGCGGCGCTGCATTCCGGTTTTCTGAAGGTGTATGCCGCCTTGCTGATGGTGTCGGCCCTGGTGGCCTGGTGGCTGGTGCTGGCGCACAAAAGCCGCGAAGTCGCGCAGGAGGAGTCGAACCGGCAGACGCGCCTGCTGATGGAGGAAATCGAGTCGCACCGTCGAACGGATGCGGCCCTGCAACTGGCCAAGCAGGTGGCCGACAAAGCACGCGAGCAGGCCGACCAGGCCAGTCAGGCCAAGACCCGGTACGTCAGCAACATCAGCCACGAGCTGCGCACACCGCTCAACAGCATTCTGGGTTATGCCCAACTGCTGCAGGAAGACCCGTCCATGCCTGCGCATCAGGCCCATGCGATCAAGGTGATTCTGCGTGGGGGTGAGCACTTGCTGTCGCTGATTGAAGGGACGCTGGATGTGGCCCGGATCGAAGCCGGCAAGCTCACGCTGGATGTGAAGCCGCTGAACCTGCGCCTGCTGATGGATGAGCTGGCGAGTCTGTTTGAGCTGCAAGCCCAGGCGAAGGGGCTGGCGTTTCGCTTCGAGCCGCCCGAGTTGTGGCCGCAGGCGGTGCGGGCCGATGATAAGCGGCTGCGGCAGATCCTCATCAACCTGCTGGGCAATGCCGTGAAGTTCACCTCTGCGGGCAGCGTGACCCTGCGGGTGCAGTACGCGCGCGAGATGGCGGTGTTCGAGGTCTGCGACACAGGCCCCGGCATGTCGGCGCAGGAGCTGGAGCGGGTGTTTGAGCCTTTCACGCGCGGATCGGCCAGCAGCAGCCATGGGACGTCTGGCGCTGGGCTCGGCCTGACCATCGCCCGTATGCTGGCCAACGTGATGGGCGGTGAAATGACGGCCGACAGTGTGCCTGGCCAGGGCACCACGTTCCGGTTGCGCCTGTTCCTCCCCGAGGTGCATGGTGAGGCAGTGAGCCAGGCCAGCCCCCGACCGTTGGAGGTGCAGGGGTATGCGGGTCCGCGCTGCACGGTGCTGGTGGTGGACAACGAGGAAGATGACCGGCAACTGCTGCACAACTGGCTGACACCGCTGGGTTTCGAGGTGCGGCTGGCAACGCACGGCGAAGACGCGCTGGCACAGATACGCGCAGGTCTGCAACCCGATGCCGTTTTCATGGACCTGGCCATGCCAGGGATGGACGGCTGGCAAACCCTGACCCGTTTGCAGAACCTGATTCAGACCGGTCATCTGGTCAAGCCCCCTGTGGTTGCCGTGGTGTCGGCCAACGCTTTTGACAAGGGGTTGGACAACCCGGTGGGCTTGCCGTCTAGGGATTTCCTTGTCAAGCCGGTGCGACGGGATGAGCTGCTGCGCTGGCTGGGGGATCGCTTGGCCTTGGCCTGGCTGACCGAATGCCCAGATGGCGGGCTGCTGACCTCAACCACACCCGTGGCAGCGGCTGCAGCCTCACAGGTCGGAGCCTGCCTGGCCCATTGCACCCCAGACGATTTGCTGGACTTGCGCGAGCTGGCCCGGCTGGGCTATTACCGGGGGTTCATACGCCGGCTGGATGCCTTGTGCCTAGGCGACGAGGCCGAGCCGTTGCGCCGACTGGCGCGCGAATTCCGATTTGAAGCCATTGAACAGAAACTCCAGGAGGCCCTGCATGCGCTGGAATCCCGCTGAACCCGATGCCGAAGGCCCGGTGGTGCTCATTGTGGACGACGTGCCCGACAACCTGTCGGTGCTGCACGACACGCTGGACGCCACCGGCCACACCGTGCTGGTGGCTTTGAATGGTGAAGCCGCGCTGGCCCGCGCTCGGCAGGCCCAACCCGACGTGGTGCTGCTCGACGCCCTCATGCCTGGCATGGACGGCTTTGAAGTGGCTCGACGGCTCAAGGCCGATCAGAATACCGCGCACATTCCCATCATCTTCATGACGGGCCTGACCGAGACCGAG
>JAUVYR010000108.1 GCA_030602985.1 Burkholderiales bacterium | reverse complement strand
CATCGACGTGAACGTGAGCATCGGCACCATCTTTTCGGTGCTGCGCCGCCGCAACGAAGACCCGACGCGCGTGGACCCGGTGTGCGAAACCGACTTCCTGCAGGCCGGGCACCAGCAGGTGGCCGCCGGCTACTGCCTGTATGGCCCGCAGACCACACTGGTGCTGACGGTGGGCAACGGCGTGGCCATGTTCACGCTGGACCGCGAACAGGGATCGTGGGTACTGACCCAGGAGAACGTGCAGATCCCGGTGGACACCAGGGAATTCGCCATCAACATGAGCAACATGCGCCACTGGGACGCCCCGGTCAAGCGCTATGTGGACGAGTGCCTGGCCGGCAAAGAAGGCCCGCGCGGCAAAGACTTCAACATGCGCTGGATCGCCTCCATGGTGGCCGATGTGCACCGCATCCTCACCCGCGGCGGCATTTTCATGTACCCGTGGGACAAGCGCGAACCCAACAAGCCCGGCAAGCTGCGCCTGATGTACGAGGCCAACCCCATGGGCTGGCTGGTGGAGCAGGCCGGGGGCGCCGCGACCAATGGCCGCCGACGGATCCTCGACATCGTGCCGACACAGCTGCACGAGCGGGTCAGCGTCATCCTCGGCTCGAAAAATGAGGTGGAACGGGTGACGTCGTACCACATGGAGTCTTGAGCGCCACGCTATAATCTTGGACTGTTCTGAAGGGCACTGCCCGCAGAGGGCCGGAATAGCTCAGTCGGTAGAGCAGCTCATTCGTAATGAGAAGGTCGGGGGTTCGATTCCTCTTTCCGGCACCAATGAAATCAAGCACTTAGGCCAACTCGCGAGGGTTGGCCTTTTTGCTGGGGTTACGCCGGGGTTACAAGTCCAGCCCGCAAGCCAATGCTACTGGTGATGCTGACAACCATCGTTTGGGCGCGGGCTTAATAAGCGCCCAGAAAAAAGCCCGGAACGGTGGCCGGGCTGTACCCGCGTTGTAACCTGACAGCAGCGGAGGACTTGCACCCAATATCCATTCTGCAGAGCCGGCCCCATCAGCAAAACTCTGCAAGGCTCGGTTCTACCAACTACAGCACCGTCTGGCTGGCCTGGTCGGCAATGTCGGGCAATCTGGCCAGGGCGCCCATCTGCCCGGCCAGCAGGAACAGTAGTTCGGGGAGGTCGGCACAGCAGGTAATGGCCTGCAGCAAGCCCGTCGCGGTGTGGGCGCTCATCACGGGCCCGTTAGCGTCGATCATCACCACCACGCGGTCAATCAGAACACCCATCAGCGTCTGGATGGCGCCATGTACGGCCCGGACGCCCACAAGAGCCTCAGTGCCCACCATCGCTCGGTGATTGAAATGACTCGCCTGCAAAAAAACTCGGGCTTGTCAGGCACGATGCACTAAACAGTCGGCCGCTCCATCCATAACCCGCCCCAGCGGTTTTTTTTCTCGCGTAACCCTTGTTATTGCTTTGGCGTAAAGCGCCCCGTTCGGGTGTTGACGTAGCCCGCACCGGTGTCGTGATAGAAAGTGCCATTGCGCGGATCGATCACTCCTCCAGCCACACTAGGGAAGTGCTGGCCAGTTCGCACGTCAATGGCTCCCCCATTGGCTCTGGCCGCAGCCTGTTGACGCTCGGCACGGCGCGCACCAGCCTGCGCCTTGGCATGGACCTCCAATAGCTTCTGCCTCAGTTCCCGGTCGGCCTTGGCCTCGGCCGCTTCGGCAGCTTGCTGACGCTGGTATGCCGCCTCAGCAGCATAGGCCCTGTCCCGCGCCTCCTGCTCTTGCGCCCGAATGCGCTGCTCCACAGCGAGCCTGCGGTAATGCGAACCGTCCACCACATTGATGGGGCCCACTGGGACCACGGAGTTTTTGCCCTTAGCACATGGCCGGTCGCTCAGCTCCATAGAGCCATCGGGCTTGATGCACTTGATGATTTGGGCTTGGGCTGTGCCGCCCAGGCAGAGCAGCACCAGCAGCGGCGCAGCGATGTTGAAACGCATGTGATGATCCCCCTGTTTAGAGGCATCTTGGGCGGCAACGCCGTTTCAGTCAATCCCCCGTTTGGGGTAGAGACTGATGCAGAACATCATGGGAAACCTGACCACCCAAACAAATCGCCGTGGCGCTTCAAGGTCAGGATTGTCAGTCCGGGCATTCGCGTCAAGTGCGCGGCACGCCAGCATTGCGCCAGTTCGTTGAACTAGGAGCTGGCGGACACGCCACGGCCAAGCACGCGTCACCCAAATCGTTGTCCATGCCCGTCGGGCAGTTCGACAACGTGGCCGCACTTCTTGCAGTCTTTGCGCATGGGTGTAGCTCCAAGTCGGTGTGATGGATCAGCGGGTTTCTTCGACCAGTTTCTTCACGTCCAGGCCGGCACAGCCCACGAACGTCCGCTTCGCACAGGCACCGTCTTCTGTCTGACTCAGCTCAAAGGCCCGGCCCATGTAGCGCTGTGCAGCCTGTGCGTGGCCCAGCCCAAGTGCAGCGCGCCCCAGGTACCAGTAGTTCAGGTCCAACCGAAAATCCGCCTCCATGACCTGTACCGCCAAGTCGCGCCACTGGCTCTTCTCAAACGCCCCTTTGAGACTGCCTTTCTGCGCCTGGTAGGCCAGGACGTTGTTGCCCTTGAGTTCCACCTCACCTTGGACGAACCGTTCCCAGGCCGGCGAGTACAAGGCAATCGCCTGGCTGGGGTCCACGCTGGGGCGTTGTTCACGCGGGCCTTGCAGCCAGTCGTAAGGCGGCTTCTCCTTCAGGTTCGCCAGGGCATGGTTGTGCAGCTTGGCCATGGGCGGGCCCAGGTTTTGAAGGTCTTGGGCGCGCACCTCACTGCTGGGGTGGGTGCGCATGAACACCGGGGTGCTGCCTTTGTCCAGCGCCGCCATCTTTTGCCACAGCGTCACGGCCGCCTGCGGCTCGTAGCCCGCCCGCGCCGCCAGCTCAATACCGATGCGGTCGGCCTCTGACTCGGTCTCGCGGGAGTTGGGCAGGGTCACAAACGCCGTAGCACCCACCAGCAACGCCGACTGGTTGTTGTTGAAGTCCTTGACGTTAGAAGAGACCGCGGCCGCCAGCACGATGGCAGCCATGTTTGCCGCGATCCGGGTGGACATTTTTTCTGACCCGTGCCCAGCCAAGGCGTGGCCAATCTCGTGCCCCATCACCTGCGCCACCTCATCGTCGGTGGCTTGCAACTTCTCGAACATGCCGGTGTAAATGCCCATCAGGCCACCGGGCATGCAAAAAGCGTTGACGGTCTTGGGCTCATCAATCACCAACACCCGCCAGTCCCAATCGCGGGAATCGGGGCGGTACAGCACAGCCTGCTCAATCAGCCTGTTGGTGATGGCGTCCACCCGTTCTTTCAGCGGGCCACTGGTGATGAGCTTTGCCTTTTTACGCGCGTCCGACTCCATTGCGCTGTAGTACGACAGGCTTTGCCGGGCGACGCTCTCCTCGGACACGAGGCTGAGCTGTTTGCGCCCCGTCATGGTGTTGGTGGCACAGCCGGCCAAAACCGTAGCACCTAGAAGGAGTACCGAGGCAACCAACCGCCCGCTCACATTAAGACGATTGCGCAAAACATTATTCACAGCCATTCACCCCCTAATTTTTTAACTCCCACACTTTTATGACGGAAACTTAGCACTTACTTACAACTGAAAAAGCAGGCCTAACGCCTGAATCATTCGCATAGCTCTCGATATGCTTCAAAGCTTCAAAAAAACACCCCCGCATCCAACTCATGTAAGTCGATGTGAATTTATCCACCTTCGCCTCGTCCTTGAACTTAACGAGTTTCGGCCTCAATTCTTTGCGAAGAAACGGACGCAAGCACTCTTGCTGGATTGAAAAAACCCACACGACGTCATCATCTAGAACTTGAATAAGGGGATCGTACAAAAGCACCGCACCAGTACCTTCAATCTGCCCTACCCAGATCTGATTACCTTTCTCTCGTGTCCAGAAACGCTCATAGAGCCAGTCCGAAGAAAACTCAAACTTCGGGGGGTAGTGACTTTTAAGCCACTCGAGTTGCCACGGCGCTAGGGCTTCGCCAGACTGCCGCACAACTTCAGCCGCGTCTACAGCATCGGCGTTGTTATATTTCGATCTTTTTAATAATTTTTCAGGATATGTGCCTGCAGACTGCTTCACTTGTTGATGATGCCGAGCCTCTTTCGCAAGCCAGTACCTCAACGCTATCGCGGCTGCCGCACCCAAAGGTCCTCCAAAGACAGTGGCAACAAGGGCTCCAGCAACACCTGCCGCAGCAGAAATGCCAAGACGAGATCCACCATCCTCGAACGCCTGATCCCAGGTTTTTCTTCCGGAAATCACCGCCAAAATTTCAGTTGCAGCAATCACTGTTCCTGGCATTAGGACATCGGAAGCTGCCAAGCCATCTTCGGCCAACTGACCTCCATCCACGCTCCGAATCAAATCTCCAGTGGAAATATCTGCCGTTGAGACGCCATCCAAATGAGCCAAAGCCTCAGCCTGATCGGCCGTGGCGATGACTGGTATATCGGGGTATCGGTCGAGTGCCTCTTGGATGTAGGAAACAGAGTCAGTGGCCTTGAGCTGCAGATGATGAACCACCTCTCCATTGGTGTCCACGATGGCCAAGTCCCAGCCTGGCTGGGTTGCACTTGCTGCAAGCTCTGCAGTTTGTCCAGGCTCAAGGTGCCAGCCACCTACAACCTCTCCAGCGTTCAACTCATTGCGAACTACCAGTTCGAACAACTTCCCCTGCCATGCATTCATGTAGCCAGAGAGTTCATCGGCCGTCAGTCCATCTAGACTCTGCAAATCCACGTTTGGATAAGCCAAAGTAAAAGCTTCCGAAACAGCAGGAGGAAGGTCCTCTACATTCAATTCACCTCGCGATGTGATTGAATGAACCACAGCCGCTATGACCACCGCATCAGTGATTGCTGCGACACGACCTTGGGTCAACTGTCCTGCGATAGCACTCAATGCTTTTCGCCAATCACGGGAGTTATCCGCATCGCCCCTATTTCGATAGTAAGCACTTAGACTGGCCAAAGTTGTCGTCATTGCAGCACCCACACCAGTAAAACAATGACACAGAAGAAGGCTGCACCACCCATCGTCCTCAGCAGGTTCAAAACCCTTTTGTTGTACTGTTCAACTGACCGAACATGCTCTTCAGAACGAAGCCTCAAAATCTCAAGTTCTTTGTATACCTTCCCTGCTTGAAACTGAGCGACAGTGAGTGCCTCTCCGATCTGTCTATTGCGCTCTGAAAATGACGCATCCACTTGCGATAAAAAACGTGATGATTGGGTAATCCCCCCGATAAACCAGAGGGGCGAGAAGTAGAAGTTTTCGAAGGAGAATTTCTACATGAAGAAGTCAAGGTTTACCGACAGTCAGATCATGGACGCGCTCAAGCGGGTGGAGGCCGGTTTGTCAGTGCCCGAG
>JAUVYR010000100.1 GCA_030602985.1 Burkholderiales bacterium | reverse complement strand
GGCCCAACTCGATGCGGCACAGCGCGATGTCGAGGTGCTGCAGGCCTGTGGCGTGCCTTTTGAGCTGCTCGATCGTGAAGGTGTCAACCGCATCGAGCCAGCCCTGGCGCGCGCCCACGTGCCGCTGGCTGGGGGCCTGCGCCTGCCCAATGACGAAACCGGCGACTGCCATCGCTTCACCACGCTGCTGGCCCAGCATGCGCGAACGCTCGGTGTGCAATTCCTGCAAGGGCACATGATCCAGCGCCTCGACGCGGATGCCCAGCGTGTCCAGGGCGTGCATCTGGAAGACGGCAGCATCCTGCGGGCCGACCGCTATGTGCTGGCCGCCGGCAGCTACTCGCGCGGCCTGCTCAAACCGCTGGGCCTGGACATTCCGGTGTACCCGGTCAAAGGCTATTCGCTCACCATCCCGCTCGTGGATGCGTCGCTGGCTCCCGAATCCACGGTGCTCGATGAAACCTACAAGATCGCCTTGACCCGACTCGGCGACCGCATACGCGTCGGGGGCATGGCCGAACTCGGCGGCTTTGACCTGCGATTGAACCCGCGCCGCCGCGAGACCCTGGAAAAAGTCACTCGCGAACTGTTCCCGGGCGGCGATTTATCAAAAGCCGAATTCTGGACCGGCCTGCGCCCCATGACACCCGATGGCACGCCGCTGGTGGGCGCCACCCCCCTGCAAAACCTCTACCTCAACACCGGTCATGGCACCCTGGGCTGGACCATGGCCTGCGGCAGCGCTCAGGTCCTGGCCGACCAGATCATGGGGATGCAGACGGCCATCAGCACCGAAGGGCTGGATATCAGCCGCTACATCGGCCCCTGGAAGCCCGCTCAGGGAATGGGCGCTCTGGCCGGTTCACTGACATGACCCGCCCGGCTCGTGCCCGCATCGACCGATCGGCGCTGCGGCACAACTATGCGCTGGCTCGCCAGATGCACGGAGGGCGAGCGCTGGCTGTGATCAAAGCCAACGCCTACGGTCACGGCGCCGTGCCTTGCGCACACGCCCTGCAGGACCTGGTCGATGGCTTTGCAGTGGCTTTTGTGGGCGAAGCGATGGCCTTGCGGGAGGCGGGCATCACCGCCCCCATCCTGGTGCTGGAAGGGGCGTTTGACACCGACGACTGGCTACAGGCCGCCGAGCGGCGTCTGTGGATGGTGGTGCATCAATCCCGCCAACTGGAGCAGCTGTCTCAGCTGCCCCCCCACTGCCGTTATGAAAAACTGTGGCTGAAGATCGACAGCGGCATGCATCGGGCCGGTTTCGCCCCTGAAGACGTGGCACCGGCCTGGGCACAATTGCATGCCCTCCAGCGAACGGATGAGGTGGTGCTCATGACCCACTTCGCTCGTGCCGACGAACCCACTGAGCCCATGACACCAGCACAGTTGGCGACTTTTCAGACTTGCACCCAGGGCTTGGCTGCCCCGATCAGCGTCTCCAACTCTGCTGGCGTACTCGCCTGGCCCGATGCTCGCGCCGATTGGGCTCGCCCCGGCATCATGCTGTATGGCTCCCACCCCATCGGGGCGTCAGCCAGCGCCCCTCTCCAGCCGGTGATGACGTTACAAAGTGAAGTGTTTGCCGAGCGCTGGATAGCACCAGGGGAGACGGTGGGCTACGGGGGCCGCTTTGTGGCCCCGCGCCGCACCCGGGTAGGCCTGGTGGCGATGGGTTATGCCGATGGTTACCCGCGCACGGTAGCTGACGGCACACCGGTGGCGGTCGATGGCCACGTCACCCAGCTGATTGGACGGGTGTCGATGGACATGCTGACCATCGACCTCACTGATCATCCGCACGCCGGTCCTGGCAGCACCGTCGAGCTGTGGGGCCCACAGATCTCGGTGGACACCGTGGCGAAAAGTGCCGGCACCATCGCCTACGAACTGCTCTGCAACACCAAGCGGGTATCTTTCGAATACCTTTGATTCCGGACACATTACACTCGCTCTCCCCACATTCGAGCGAGGACACATGGAAGCCTTCTTCATTTCCACTGGTCTGGTGACTCTCGCAGAGATCGGCGACAAAACCCAGTTGCTCGCTCTATTGCTCGCCGCCCGTTATCGTCAACCCTGGCTGATCGTCTGGGGCATTCTGGTGGCGACGGTGGCCAACCATGCCCTGGCTGGCTGGCTCGGGCTGCTGATCGCCCAGTGGCTGACCGAGGACCTCCTGCGCTGGGTGCTGGGGGTGGGCTTTCTGGCCATGGCGGCGTGGATGCTGATACCCGACAAGCTGGACGAACAGCCTGACACCCAGGGCCGTTGGGGCGTGTTCGGCACCACCTGCCTGCTGTTCTTCGTCGCCGAAATGGGTGACAAAACCCAGATCGCCACGGTAGCACTGGCGGCGCAGTTCAACGCCTGGCTGGCAGTGGTGCTGGGCACCACTCTGGGCATGATGATCGCCAATGCACCCGCTGTGTGGCTGGGCGACCGCATGGCGCACCGCCTACCGGTTCGCGCCATACACATCGGCGCGGCCTTGTTGCTGGCTATGTTGGGACTGTGGGTTTTGTGGTTCTGACGCCCTGCGGGCGTCATTGCAGGTTGCACTGCAGCAAAGAACCGTGATAGACTAAAAAGATATCAATTTCAGGACCCGCTTGTGGACAGTGACAGTCGTCGATCGATGTGGATGACCGGTGGGTCTCGCGCATCGCGTTGCATGAACTGACGCCCTGGCTTTCCAGCGCCGGCGTCTGTTCAGCACGCCGCGCTTCCTACCCGTCTCGATTCTTTCTGGTTTCAATTGAACCTGCGTGCGCTTGGGCGCTTCAGGTCGTTGAACCCATCGACCTGTGACACATGGCGGGGTTTGCACAACCTCATGCGGCTGGCCGCGCCAGCAAGGAGTCGTCATGGACCCGGACCCCAGTTGTCTGCGATACCGCCCGGTACCGTTGCGTCACCTGCCTGACGCCCCCTGCCCCATCCCATTGATCTGTTTGGTCCTGGACTGCTGACCCTTCGCTGATTCGCGATCGGGGTTGGCCACCATGGTAACCAACCCCGGAGAACACCCATGAATCGCGAAGATCTGAAGTTCACCCTGTCCGTCCTGCGTCGCTCCCTGGATGGAGACGCCTTCAGCCTGGTGATCCGCCATACCCCGTTGGCTGACGTGGCTGACGAACTGGAAGTCATGACGGTCGCCGATGTGGCCCAGCTGCTGCAAATTCTGCAACCCGCCGACCGCACCGAGCTGTTCTCGCATCTGCCCGAACGCCAGCAAGACGCCCTGCTACCGGCACTGCCCCGCCCAGTGGTGGTGCAACTGTTCGAAACGCTGCCCTCTGACGACCGGGCAGACCTGTTCAATCGCCTCAGTGAGGAGGCCCAGGCCCAGCTGCTGCCGGCGCTGGCGCAGGTGGAGCGGGAAGACATCCTGCGCCTGTCTGCTTACCCTGAAGGGTCGGTGGGTTCGGTGGTCACGTCTGATTACGTGTCTGTCAAGCCAGACATGACTGTGCGTGAGGCGCTGGAACAGATTCGCAGCACCGCGCCCGACAAGGAAACCATCTACGTCATCTATGTGCTGAATGACGAACGACAGCTCCTGGGCACCTTGTCGCTGCGGGAACTGGTGCTGTGCTCACCGGACAGCCGTATTGGCAACCTGATGCGCAAGGAACCTGTCTTTGCCAAGGCCGAGTGGCCACGCGCCCAGGCGGCTGAGCTGATCCGGCGCTACGATCTGCTGGCCTTGCCCGTCATCAACGGTGGCAACCGGATGATCGGTATCGTGACGGTGGACGACGCCATGGACATTGAAAAGGAGCAGGATGCCACGCAGCTGGCCCGGTTCGGCGGGACGGCCGCCATGGGCGGACCCGACCTGGACATCCGTGAATCCACCTTGACTCTGATGTACAAGACGCGGGTGTTCTGGCTCGCCGTCCTCACCTTCTTCGGCATCATCACCAGCACCTTTGTCGCGGCTCAGGAAGAAATCCTGGCAGAAGTCATCATCCTGGCAGCCTTCATCGCCCCCATCATCGACATGGGCGGCAACACCGGGAGCCAGTCGGCCACACTTGTAATCCGGGCCATGGCCATGGGCGAACTGAAACTACGCTGGCGCGATATCGGGTTCGTGATCAAGCGTGAAATTCCAATCGCCCTGGCATTGGGCGTGACCATTGCCATCCTGGAAGCCATCCTGGCCTACTTCAGCAAGGGGGTGGGTTATGAGGTTCTGATGGTGGTCGGCCTGACCATGTTGATCGTGACCGTGCTGGGTGGCGTCATAGGCGCCCTGCTGCCCTTCGCAGCTCGCCGCATCGGCACCGATCCAGCGACCCTGAGCGCGCCCATGATCACCTCGATCATGGACCTGCTGGGAGTGTTCATTTATTTCTACATTGCCTATCTGTTCTTTGGCCACCTGATGGGCTGATCCTGTGCCCCCCTGATATCAGAATCGCCAGTCGTAATCGATCGTCAGAGGGGCATGGTCGCTGAACCGCTGATCCTTGTACACCCTGGCCTGTCTGGCCGTGACCGCCAAGGCCGGCGTGGCCAAGTGGTAGTCGATGCGCCAGCCCACGTTCTTGGCCCAGGCCTGACCCCGGTTGCTCCACCAGGTGTAGGCGGCCTCGGATTCGTCGGGGTGCAGTCGGCGGTACACATCCACCAGGCCGCCTTCAGTGAGCAGCCGGGTCATCCAGGCCCGCTCCTCGGGCAGGAAACCGCTGTTCTTCAGGTTGCCCTTCCAGTTCTTCAGGTCTTTTTCATGATGGGCAATGTTCACGTCGCCCACCAGCAGCACCTCACGCTCGGCCCGCAGACGCATGAGCCAGGGGTAGATGTGGTCGAGAAAACGGTATTTGGCGGCCTGTCGGTCGTCGCCGGACGAGCCACTGGGAAAGTAGCAGCTGACAAGGCTGAGCTTGCGCGCCGGCGTGTCGAAACGCAGCTCCACGTAACGGCCTTCGTCGTCGAACTCGGGCTCCCCGATGCCGACAACCACGTCGCTGGGCTCGTGGCGGGTGTACAGACCCACTCCTGAATAGCCTTTCTTGACGGCATAGTGGAAGTAGCCCTTGAGTCCCGCCAGCTCGTCAAAACGGCCCTCCACATCGGGGGCCTGAGCCTTGAGTTCCTGCACCCCCATACAATCCGGTGCAGTGGCCGCGACCCACGCCTCCAGCCCTTTGGTGGTGGCGGAACGGATGCCGTTGAGGTTGAGGCTGGTCAGTCGAAACAAGGAAATCTCCCATGAAGGTTGAAGCAGGCGCGCCAGTGGATGCACTGGCGCAGGCGTTTGTGCAATTTTCCGTTGAATCTGGCGTGCTGCGCTTTGGTGAATTCAAAACCAAGGCGGGCCGGATGAGCCCCTACTTTTTCAACGCTGGCCTGTTTGACGATGGGGCGAAGCTGGGGCGACTGGCGGGCTTTTATGCCGACCGCATTCTCGCCAGCGGAATCGAATTCGACATGATTTTCGGCCCGGCCTACAAAGGCATTCCGCTGGCAGCTACCGTGGCGGTGGAGCTGGCTCGGCAAGGGCGTAACGTGCCCTTTGCTTACAACCGCAAGGAGGCCAAGGACCATGGCGAAGGGGGTACTCTGGTGGGAGCGCCTCTGCAAGGCCGGGTGCTGATCATCGACGACGTGATGAGCGCGGGTACGGCCGCCCGCGAATCCATCGCCCTGATCCGGGCCGCCGGGGCCACGCCGCATGCAGTCGCCATTGCACTGGACCGCCAGGAGATGGCGACCGAGGTGGGTGCGGATGGACAGGTTCGAGACGTGCCCTACAGCGCGGTCCAGTATGTGCGCGAGCAGCTCGGACTGGCCGTCTGTGCCATTGCCAACCTGGCGGATTTGCTGCAATATCTGCAACAAAACGCCGGGGAGGACATGGACCTGCATCGCACACGTGTGCAGGCCTACCGCGACCGCTACGGCGTGAACTGAATACTTCCTGCAGAAAGTCTGCCGATGCGCCGATTGATTGCCCGTCCGTTTGCCGTGGCCTTGTCCATGGGTATGGTTGCGCCGGTGATGGCGCAAGGGGCCAGTATTTTTACCTGCACCGACGCCCAGGGGCGCCGCCTGACGTCCCACCGGCTGATC
>JAUVYR010000184.1 GCA_030602985.1 Burkholderiales bacterium | reverse complement strand
CATTCATCGAAGAGCGTGTGCTGACGGTACACCACTGGACCGATCGGCTGTTCAGTTTCACCACAACCCGTGACCAGGCGCTGCGGTTTTCCAACGGCCACTTCACCATGATCGGCCTCAAGCTGGAAAATGGCAAGCCGTTGCTGCGGGCCTACAGCATTGCCAGCCCGAACTACGAGGAACACCTGGAGTTCCTGAGCATCAAGGTGCCCGACGGGCCACTGACCAGCCGCCTGCAGCACATCCAGCCGGGTGACACGGTCATTGTGGGCCGCAAGCCCACCGGCACGCTGCTGATCGACTACCTGCTGCCGGCGAAGAACCTGTACCTTATGGGCACGGGCACCGGCCTGGCGCCGTGGATGAGCATCATCCGCGACCCTGAAACCTACGAGAAGTTCGAGAAGGTGATCCTGGTGCATGGTGTGCGCCAGGTCAACGAGCTGGCCTATCGCCACTACATCACCCAGGAGCTGCCGAACCACGAGTTCCTGGGCGAGATCGTCCGTGACAAGCTGGTGTACTACCCCACCGTCACCCGCGAGCCGTTCGAGCGCCAGGGTCGCATCCCCGACCTGGTGCGCAGCGGCCAGATGGAGCGCGAACTCGGCCTGCCCCGGCTCAACCCGGAGACCGACCGCGTCATGATCTGCGGCAGCCCGGCCATGCTGCGCGACCTGAAGGCCATGTGCGAGGAGTTCGGCTTCAAGGAAGGCAACACCAGTACGCCGGGCGACTTCGTGATCGAACGCGCCTTCGTGGACAGTTGACCTCGCGCGGAACCCCGGGCGGCCAGCCGCGTCTCACACCCCATTGCAACGACCTGCCGGAGGGGCTTTGACCGTTGACCTTACTGCACTGACCGGGCGCCCCCGCGCAGTGCTGGCCGCCATGGCGGCGCTGTGTGTGGGCCTGCTGGCCTTTGGCTTGTACCTGCAGCACGTGGTCGGGCTCGATCCCTGCCCGATGTGCATCGTCCAGCGCTACGCGCTGATCGGTGTGGCGGTGTTTGCCGTGGCGGGTGCCGCCTGGCCTGGTACGGGTACGCGCCGAGCCGCGGCCCTGCTGGTGCTGCTGACGGCGGGCTTTGGTGCGTTCGTGGCGGCGCGCCAAAGCTGGTTGCAGTGGTTTCCGCCCGAGGTAGTCACCTGCGGTCGCGACTTCTACGGCATGATCGAGGCGTTTCCGCTCAAGCGCGCCGTGCCCATGATCTTCCGTGGTACGGGCGACTGCACCGCCATCGACTGGACCTTTCTGAATCTGACCATCGCGACCTGGTCTTTCCTCAATTTCCTGCTGCTGGGCGCACTGGCGCTGGTGCTGCTGTTGCCCCGCCGCTGATGGACCGGGTCGACAGCGTCGTCGTTGGGGCCGGTGTGGTCGGCCTGGCGGTGGCGCGTGCCATGGCCCAGTCGGGCCGTGAAGTGGTGGTGCTGGAGCAGGCGCTGGCCATCGGCACCGGGGTGAGCAGCCGCAACAGCGAGGTGGTGCACGCCGGGCTGTACTACGCGCCGGGCAGCCACAAGGCACGCCTCTGCGTGCGGGGCAAGGCGCTGTTGTACGACTTCTGCGCCACCCACGGGGTGGCCCTCCGGCGTTGCGGCAAGCTCGTCGTGGCCACCGACGACGCGCAACTTCTGGCCCTGCAAGCGCTCGCCCGCAAGGCCGACGCCAACGACGTG
>JAUVYR010000145.1 GCA_030602985.1 Burkholderiales bacterium | reverse complement strand
GGCAAGGATGCGGCGGATGCCCTGGGTCTGTGTATCACGCACGCACAGGTGGCCCGCACCACCGCAGCCATCAATCAGGTCAGCCGCTTGCAGGCTCGCATGCATGCGGCCTACAAGGGGGGGCGCAGCTACTGAGCCACCATAACCGATCCGGCTGATGATCAGGACCCCGAAGAAGAAGAACGCGGCGATCAGCGTCCATTTCAGGATGATGATGCCCCAGCGCCGGAAATGCGGCTTGCCGGTTGCCATGTAGAACAGGAAGCAGACCGCTGCCCCACCCAGCAGAAAAAACAGCAGAAAGCGGAACAGCAGCATGTGGGGTCCTTGTTTGTCGGCTACCAGCCCAATGCCAGCTGGGCAAAGCCCTTGGGGGCGCGATGATCCTGCTCAAAGGTGACGATGTCGTACGCATCGGGTTGCGCCAGCAGGGCGCGCAACAGCTGGTTGTTCATCGCATGACCACTGCGGTAAGCACTGTAGGCCGCCAGAATGGGCTTGCCCACGATGTACAGGTCGCCCATGGCATCCAGAATCTTGTGTTTCGCGAATTCGTCGGCATAGCGCAGACCGTCGGCATTGAGCACCTTGACGTCGTCCATGACAATCGCGTTGTCCAGACCACCACCCAGCGCCAGCCCATGCGAGCGCATGGTTTCAACGTCGCGTGTGAAGCCAAAGGTTCGCGCCCGTGCAATCTCGCGGGCGTACTGGCCTTGTCCAAGGTCAAACTCCACCCGCTGCCCCGTCGCATTGACAGCAGGGTGGTCGAACTCGATTTCAAAGCTCAGTTTGTAGCCATGGTAAGGCTCCAGCCGGGCCCATTTCAGCTGACGGCCTTCACCTTCGCGCACCTCCACCGGCTTGAGTACGCGGATGAATCGCTTGGGCACCTTCTGCAATTCGATGCCCGCGCTCTGCAACAGGTAGACAAACGAGGCCGCCGACCCATCCAGAATCGGCACCTCCTCGGCGGTGATGTCGACCATCAGGTTGTCAATACCCAGGCCCGCACAAGCGCTCATCAGGTGCTCGATGGTGTGCACCTTGGCCCCGCCGTTGGAAATGGTCGACGCCAGCCGGGTGTCGGTCACGGCATGGGTCTGAACCGGGATCTCCACGGGTTGGGCCAGGTCGACCCGTCGAAAAACGATACCGGTGTCGGGCGCAGCAGGGCGCAACGTCAGCTCGACCCGCTGGCCACTGTGCAGGCCCACGCCCACGGCTTTGGTCAGGGTTTTGAGGGTACGTTGCGCGATCATGCAGTCAATTTTAGTTTTTCAATGCCAACTCTGCTGTAACCATTGGCAATCTCCCGGATAGCGTAAGCCGATCTTCAATCCGCTTGCTTGCGCAGGAAAGCCGGGATCTCGAAATCGTCCATGCCGCCGGAAGAAAGGGCGTCGACCTTGGCCGCTGCCGATGTCCGGTCGCGGGTACGCCAGACACTGGGCACCGCCGGATTGCCCCCCACCGAAGCATGCCCCATGGCTGCCGGCTGGGCTGCGCCGGAGCCTCCGACGGCCTGGTTCAGGGTGGGGATGAAAGGCATGTTGTCGGTCCCGGTGCGCAGCCCTGCCACCGCAGGCGATTGCACCACGGTCAGCGGTTGACGGGCACCAGCACGGTTGAGCCCGGTAGCCACCACGGTGACACGGATCGCATCACCCAATGACTCGTCGTAAGCGGTGCCGTAGATCACATGGGCATCCGGCGAGGCAAAGGCACGGATGGTGTTCATGGCCAGCTTGGATTCGTTCAGCTTGAGCGAACCCTTGGCCGCGCTGATCAGCACTAGCACGCCCTTGGCCCCCCGCATGTCAACACCCTCCAGCAGTGGGCAGGCCACCGCCTGTTCGGCTGCAATGCGGGCGCGGTCCGGGCCGCTGGCCACCGCCGTGCCCATCATGGCCTTGCCGGGCTCACCCATGACGGTACGGACGTCTTCAAAGTCGACGTTCACCAGGGCTTCCACGTTGATGATTTCCGCAATGCCGCCCACGGCGTTCTTGAGCACGTCGTTGGCTTCGGCAAAGGCCTCGTCCTGGGTGATGTCGTCGCCCAGCACTTCCAGCAGCTTGTCGTTCAAGACCACGATCAGTGAATCGACGTTCTGTTCCAGTTCCGCCAGTCCGGCATCGGCATTCTGCATGCGGCGGCCGCCTTCCCAGTCGAAAGGTTTGGTGACCACGCCCACGGTCAGCACACCCATTTCCTTGGCCACCCGGGCAATCACCGGGGCGGCACCGGTGCCAGTGCCACCGCCCATGCCTGCCGTGATGAACAGCATGTGCGCGCCTTCGATGGCGGCACGGATGTCGTCTTCGGCCATTTCAGCGGCCGCACGGCCTTTCTCGGGCTTGCTGCCGGCACCCAGACCGGTCTGCCCGAGCTGAATCACGCGATGGGCAGCGGCCCGGCTCAGGGCCTGTGCATCGGTGTTGGCGCAAATGAATTCCACGCCGTGCACATGGCTCTGGATCATGTGCTCGACCGCGTTGCTGCCGCCACCACCGACGCCGATCACCTTGATCTGGGTGCCACGGTTGAACTCTTCGACTTCGATCATTTCGATGCTCATTTGATAACTCCTTGAATGCCTGAAAACAAAAAAACGGGTGACAACAAAAACGAGACCTTCATTCGGGCGGCGCATGGGCGCCGGGACGTCGTCGGGCATGCGCTTCGCGCGGGTAAGACCGGGTGGGTCGGACAGCGGGACGAGTCATGCTTGAGTGGTTCATCAGAAATTCCCCACAAACCAGTCTTTGATGCGGCCCAGCGCCGAGCCCATGGAACCGGCCTTCTGCGCCACCTTGTGCCCGCGCAAACGGGCCAGTCGGGCCTCTTCGAGCAAGCCCATGACGGTGGCGGCACGCGGCTGCGCCACCATGTCGCTCAGCACACCGGTGTACTTGGGCATGCCGCGCCGCACGGGCTTGAGGAAGATGTCCTCACCCAGTTCGATCATCCCCGGCATCACGGCGCTGCCGCCGGTGAGCACGATGCCGCTGGACAGCAGTTCCTCGTGGCCCGACTCGCGGATCACCTGCTGGACCAGCGCAAAAATCTCTTCCACCCTCGGCTCGATCACGCCCGCCAGCGCCTGACGGCTCAGCATGCGCGGGCCCCGGTCGCCCAGGCCGGGCACTTCGACCTGTTGGTCCGGGTCGGCCAGCAACTGCTTGGCACAACCGCTTTCGACCTTGATGTCTTCCGCGTCCTTGGTCGGGGTACGCAGCGCCATGGCGATGTCGTTGGTGATCAGGTCGCCGGCGATGGGGATCACCGCCGTGTGGCGGATCGCCCCCCCCGCGAAGATGGCCACGTCGGTGGTGCCGGCGCCGATGT
>JAUVYR010000059.1 GCA_030602985.1 Burkholderiales bacterium | reverse complement strand
TCCCAGCGTGCCGGTGTCCCCATGCGGGTGCATCCCCACATGCTCAGGCACAGTTTTGCCTCGCATCTGCTGCAGTCCAGTGGCGATCTGCGGGCGGTACAGGAATTGCTTGGTCATGCCAGCATCGGCACGACCCAGGTCTACACCCGGCTGGACTTTCAGCATCTGGCCCGCATCTATGAGGAAGCCCACCCCCGTTCCCGGCGGCGTTCATAGCGCTGGCTGAACCCGTTGGTCACCAGGGCTTGACGCATCCTCTACACTGTTTCCCAGGTTTCCACCCTGTACAAAAAACCATCGGATTGCACACATGCCTCTCATTCCCGCCACGATACTGACCGGCTTTCTGGGTTCGGGCAAAACCACCCTGCTCAAGCGTGTCCTGACCGAAGCCCATGGTCAGAAGATCGCCGTCATCGAAAACGAATTCGGCGAAGAAAACATCGACAACGACATTCTGGTGGCCGACACCGAAGAGCAGATCATTCAGATGAGCAACGGCTGCGTGTGCTGCACGATTCGCGAGGATCTCCGCAGCACGCTGGCCACCCTGGCCGCCAAGAAGCGCCAGGGTCTGCTGGATTTTGAGCGCGTGGTCATCGAGACCACCGGTGTTGCCGACCCAGGACCGGTGGCGCAGACCTTCTTCATGGACGACGAGGTGGCCGAAAGCTATCTGCTGGATTCCATCATCACCCTGGTGGACGCCAAGCACGCCGCCCAGCAGTTGAACGACCGCCAGGAGGCGCGCCGCCAGGTCGGGTTTGCGGACCAGATTTTCATCAGCAAGAGCGATCTGGTGGATGCCGATACGCTGGACGCCCTGACCCATCGGCTCAAGCACATGAATCCGCGTGCGCCGATCGAGCAAGCGCATTTCGGCGAGGTCCCCATCAGCCGGGTGCTCGATCTGCGCGGCTTCAACCTCAATGCCAAGCTCGACATCGACCCCGATTTTCTCAAGCCGGCCGATGACCATGAGCATGGTCACGACCACGACCACGACCACGGTCACGGGCATCACCACCATCATGAGCATGATCATGAACACGGTGAGCATTGCGATCACCCGTCGCATCAGCATGGCCATGCCCATGGGCATCACCACCATCATGACGATGACGTGAAAAGCTTTGTCTACCGGTCCGACCGCCCCTTCGACCCCGGCAAGCTGGAGGATTTTCTGGGAGCGATCGTACAGGTGTATGGCCCCAAGATGCTGCGCTACAAAGGGGTGCTGCACATGAAGGGCACCGATCGCAAGGTGATTTTCCAGGGTGTCCATCAGCTCATGGGCAGCGATCTGGGCCCCGAGTGGAAGCCGGATGAGGTGCGGCAAAGCAAGATGGTGTTCATCGGCATCGACCTGCCGCGTGATATTCTGATCCAGGGGCTGGAGCAGTCACTGGCCTGATGTTGGGATGATTTCAGGGGGTTGTATGTGGTTTTCCACCCGTCCGAGTAACTGGCCGTTTCCCGCGCAACCGCAGTCGTCAGCGCCCGATGCGGTGTCCGACGCCGGGAAAGACGTACAATCGGCCGCGTCCGGATTCTCGACCGTCTTGCAACCCACTACAACTTCAAGCAAGGGGGATGCATCGGAGTCCATTCTGGCTGCTCCGGCAGCCCCAGAGAGGAGTACTGTCTTGAAAGATGCTGCCCAATCCACGGCGCCCAAGGCACCTAGGAAGAGCGCCAAGTCGAAATCGCCTGAAGCGACCCCTGAAGTGGCCGATGCCTCTGTGCTGAAGGCTGGCGCAGAGGTGAAGGTGCCTTCGGTGAGCAAGCGCGCCACGCAGGCTGCCATGCAGGCCCAAATGAGTCAGGTGGTGGCTCCCTCCCATGATCCTGGGGCTGCAAAAGCCACGTTCACCACCACCAAATCACGCGAAATGACGCCAATCGTTCCTGCCGTGGTCAAGAAAGACCCGAAACTGGCCAACAACTGGAAGACCCGTTCTCTGGATGAGCTGACGGACGCGGACGTGCTGGCCATGCCTGACAGCGAGTACATGAACGATGTCCAGCTGGCCTATTTCAAGCGCAAGTTGCAGCAGCTCAAACAGGACATCCTGATCAACGCGGGCGAAACCACCGAGCACCTGCGGGAAGAGACCGTGGTCGTGCCCGATCCGGCCGACCGGGCCACCATCGAGGAAGAACACGCCCTCGAGCTGCGCACCCGTGACCGCGAGCGCAAACTGCTGAAAAAGATCGAGCAGTCGATTGCCCGGATCGACTCTGGTGATTACGGCTACTGCGATGAAACCGGTGAACCGATCGGAGTGGGTCGATTGCTGGCACGTCCAACGGCCAGTCTGTCCATCGAGGCGCAACAGCGCCGCGAGCTCAAGCAGAAGCTCTTCGGCGACTGAATGCCAGCTGTTATGGGTCGCTTGCGAGCAGTCTCACCAGGCATGTGTCATGCGCAATGACGATTCGGGACCCGATGGCTTGCTTTCGAAAGTGGCGAAATTTGTTCGTCATCCCACCATGGACTGGTCCGACCTGGACCAGCGAACCGAGGGCATGGATGCCGAGCGTGAAGCGCTTAAAGCCGCGATACAGCGCAAGCGCCGCAATGACCAGGTTCGTCACCGGGAGCTGAATCAGCTTCGGGAAGCGATGTACGCCAAGCAGCAGTCTCGGGCGACTGCATCGTCCACGCCTGCTTCTGCTGACACGCCGGCCTCTGTGCTCCCCTCTGCCTACCAGCCCCCCACTTCCAAAGGGGCCGATGCGGCGAAATCACGAACGATCGAGCAGATCGCCCGGATCGAGCAGCAGATGTCGGAAAACTGGGATCGCCGCCAGTCCCAGCCGCCCTCTGAGGGTTGGAAGATTGATGGCCTGTCACCTGGCTCCAGGCGCTTCGATGGGGGGGTGACTCAACCAGCTCACCTGGGTGCACGGTCGGGGTCGGGTGCTGCAAGAGGCATACCGATTGATGTGGTGGCCAGTGACCCCAACGCGCAAGCCCAAGGCGAGGCGGCGTTGTCCCACCCGGCGCTCGCCGAAGCAGCGGTTCGTTTCGCCAACGGCGAATTGGATGCAGCAGAAAAGGGATTGCGCCTGCTCCTGGTGCAGGAGCCCTTGTCCATGACCGCCCGTGTGGCGGGGCTGGCCTTGCTCGACCTGCTGCATGCACGGCGAAATTTTGAAGGGTTTGAAGAATGCGCGGCCGAATTCGCCGACCGTTTTGGCGTTCCGGTGCCCCGATGGCCAACCGACATCCAGTTGACACCCTCTCAGGCTGCGCAGAACGCCGCCGTTGCAGACATGCTCTCGCCTTCGACTTGGACGTGCCCGCTGTTCCTCGATGCCGCCGCTGTGTCGTCCCTGTCTCGCACGGTGTCCTCACCCGGGCGGGTGAAGTGGCTGGACTGGACAGGGTTGCTGTCTGCGGATGGTCAGGCGGCTCAGGCCTTGCTGGCAGAGGTGACCCCATGGCTGCAGCGCCCGCTGGAGCTGCACTTTCTGGGTGGGGCTGTCTTGCGACGCCGTCTCAAGGCCAGCACTCCCTCGGGGCGCCGTGAAAACGATCCGGTCTGGTGGCATCTGCGGCTGGCTTTCATGCAGATCATGCATCGTCGAGACGAGTTCGATCTCGTGGCGCTGGACTACTGCGTGACCTACGGGGTGACGCCACCTGAATGGATCGAGCCACTGTGTCAGTTCCAGCTGACGGACAGCATGCCTCCTGAGGCGGCGGTGCCGGAGTCGCCAGAGCCGATACAGCCCTTGCCCAGCCAGATGGGCGGGCTGGATGTGCTGGAGTGGCCTTCCATGGTCACCACCATCCATGGCAGCGAAACCCAGTTCCCTGCAGCGGACACGACATTGGCCTCCGATTGGCCGACGACTTTGCCGGCCATTTCCGGCGCATCCGCCCGTTTGTTCGGCTTTCTTTCCGGCGAGATGCTGGCTGCCACGCGCGCGCTGGACGACGCACTGGCTGCGCACCCGGCAAAGAAGCTGTTCGTCGTCGACTGTCAGTTGTTGGAGTGCGTGGACTTCACCGCTGCAGGAACGTTGTTGCAATGGCTCATGGCCGCCATGGCCAAGGGAGTACAGATCGAGCTGCGCGGTGTGAGCCGGCTGGTGGCGGCGTTCTTCCATGTGGTGGGTTTTGACGAGGCGGTCAGCGTACGCCTGCGACAATACTGACCATGGAACACAAGGATTCATCTCTTTTTTACGGCACCACCATTGTCTGCGTGCGCCGCGTCACGCCGCAGGGGGTGCAGGTCGCCATCGGTGGCGACGGCCAGGTCACGCTGGGCAACATCGTGGTCAAGGGCACGGCACGCAAGGTGCGCAAGCTCTACCACGGGCAGGTGCTGGCCGGGTTTGCCGGCGCCACGGCCGACGCCTTCACCCTGTTCGAGCGCTTCGAGGCCAAGCTGGAAAAGCACCAGGGTCACCTGGTGCGGGCCGCCATCGAACTGACCAAGGACTGGCGTACTGATCGGGTGCTGCGCCGCCTGGAGGCCATGCTGGCCGTGGCCGACAAGACAGCCAGTCTCATCATCACCGGCAACGGCGACGTGCTAGAACCCGAGCATGGCATCGTGGCCATTGGTTCTGGCGGTGCCTACGCACAGTCGGCCGCCAAGGCCTTGGTGGATCACACCGAAATGGATGCCGAAACCATTGTGCGCCAATCCCTCGCCATCGCGGGGGAATTGTGCATTTACACCAACATGAACCATACTGTCGAGGTCCTGTAAGCCATGTCGTCTGCCATGACCCCCCAGGAAATCGTCTCCGAGCTGGACGCCCACATCATCGGCCAGAACCAGGCCAAGCGCGCCGTGGCCATAGCTCTGCGCAACCGCTGGCGGCGCCAGCAGGTGGACGATAAACTCCGCCCAGAAATCACACCCAAGAACATCCTGATGATCGGTCCCACCGGTGTGGGCAAAACCGAAATCGCTCGCCGTCTGGCCAAGCTGGCGAATGCCCCGTTCATCAAGGTGGAGGCCACCAAGTTCACCGAAGTCGGCTACGTCGGCAAGGATGTGGACAGCATCGTCCGTGACCTGGTGGACATGGCGGTGAAGCAGACACGCGAGCAGGCTGCCGCCAAGGTGCGCGCCCGCGCCGAGGACGCCGCCGAAGACCGCATCCTGGACGCGCTGATTCCGCCGCCGCGCCTGGGCGACGGCGAGGTGGACCGTGGCGACAGCACCGCCCGCCAGGTGTTCCGCAAGAAGCTGCGCGAAGGCCAACTGGACGACAAGGAGATCGAGATCGAGGTCTCGGCCATGCAGCCCCAGCTGGAGGTCATGACCCCACCCGGCATGGAAGAGATGGCCGAGCAGCTGCGCGGCATGTTTTCGCAGTTGGGGGGGGCGAAGCGCAAGACGCGCAAGCTCAAGATCGCGGAGGCACGTCAGCTGCTGATTGACGAGGAGGCCGGCAAGCTCGTCAACGAGGAAGAGATCAAGCTGCAGGCCATCCACAACGCCGAGCAGAACGGCATCGTTTTCATCGACGAGATCGACAAAGTGACCAGCCGCAGCGAAGGGCAGAGCACCGGCGAGGTGTCGCGCCAGGGCGTGCAGCGCGACCTGTTGCCGCTGGTGGAGGGCACCACGGTGTCCACCAAGTACGGCCCGATCAAGACCGACCACATCCTGTTCATTGCCAGCGGGGCGTTCCACCTGAGCAAGCCCAGCGACCTGATTCCCGAACTGCAGGGGCGTTTCCCGATTCGGGTGGAATTGCAGTCGCTGTCTGTCGCGGATTTTGAGGCCATCCTGACCCAGACGCACGCCAGCCTGGTGCGCCAGTATCAGGCACTGCTCGCCACTGAAGGCGTGACTGTCACGTTCACGCCTGAAGGGATCACCCGCCTGGCGCAGATTGCCCACGACGTGAACGAACGCACCGAGAACATCGGTGCACGTCGCCTCTCCACGGTGATGGAGCACCTGCTGGACGAAGTGAGCTTCGATGCCGTGAAACTCAGCGGCCAGACGGTGACGGTGGATGCTGCCTACGTCGATGCCCGTCTGGGGGCGTTGAGTCAGAACGAGGACCTGACCCGTTACATCCTCTGAGGGTTCAACTCGCGTACGACCCTCTGCCCAAAAGGCGGGGGTTTGGTTATGCTCTCCAGAGTGCTGGTGGTGAGCCTGCTCCCCAGTCCATGGAACCTTGCCCGTTCACCAGTGTCCACCGGGGAACATGATGGAGACAACCCTGAGAGCTTGCGGTCGTGCGAGATGCACGCCTGCCCAAAGACCGCCTTCCTGCCAGATGAGTCTGCTGGATCTGGACGCGGTTCCCCGGACGTTGCTCATTCCCCTGGCGGCCCGAGCGCATGGTCACCGTCTGTTCCCCTGGCTGGATTGCCAGGATGTCGAGGCTGAAAGTCTGCTCAGCTGCTTGCAGGAGTCGTCCCAGCCATTGCTGGAGGATCGGATCGCCGTTTTGAATGTGCTCTGGCGAACCCGGGTATTGAAAAGCTGGGGCGCCTCATTCTTCAAGACCCACCCTTTGGGCACGGGAGTGACGCTGGGGGCGGGGCTGTCACACCATTTCCAGTGGCTGGACACCGGGGGCAATCACTGGGTCGATGCCGACTTGTTGCCTGTGCATGCCCTGCGTGAACGGCTGATTCACTTTACAGGCGGTCGACATGCAAACCGAGCGATCGATTTGCGCCAGATGGGCTGGTGGCAGGCCGTCACGAGCGGTTTACCTCAACAGCCCTACTGGGTGCTGTGTGAAGGGGTGCTTATGTACTTCACTCCTGAGCAGGTGTTCGAGGTGATCCATGCATTTGCCGAATCGGCGCCGGTTGGCTCGCGCCTGGTGCTCGACGCCATTTCACATCTTGGGGTGGGTCAGGCACGCCACAGCCTCAGTGTCAGCCGCACGGGCGCCGAGTTTCAATGGGGCTTGCAAGATACGCAGGAATTGCTGGCCATCCACCCGCGCTTGCGGCTGTCGGCCCATCGCAGTGTGGCCGAGTGCTATGGCTGGCTGGGCTGGGCGGCCGAGACCACCTGGATGCCCTGGACAGGCGCACCTTTGTACTCCATGGTCATGCTCGAAGCCGCCTGAGTACCTGAGCGCCTATACTTAAGAAGGATTCCTGTTCTCCTGCATGGATTAAACGTGTCGCGTTCTTCCGCCGATCTTCGTGCATTGGCTGCCCGATGGCTGATCACTCCCACTGCTCTGGAGGCACTGACCCCTCAGGAAGCCGATTCCGTGGTGGGCTACATGCGTCCACGCCTGTTTCAGGCCGGTGAGGTCATGATCCAGGAGGGTGACAGTTCCGCCAGCGACTTCATGTTGCTGGTGCTGGAAGGCGAGTGCTCAGTGGAAAACCAGTTCGCAGCAGGAGTTGAGGACGTGGTGGTTCGCCTGATGGGCCCCGGCAGTCTGATTGGCGAAATGAGCTTACTGGATGGGGCTCCCCGGTCGGCGAGTTGTGTGGCGCACACCGAACTGCTGGCCGCGGAGCTGCACCGCGAAGCTTTCCTGCGTCTGATCCATGAGCAGCCTGCTGTAGGCGTGCGGTTGTTGCTCGCGATTGCCAAGCGTATGGCGGACCATTTGCGCGACGCCACACGCAAGCTGAAGCTGTTGTCCACGATGAATCGGGCGTTAAGTGACACGCTTGCGACGCCATCGGCCAAGCCTGATGACCAGGCGTCCATGCCTGAAGAGGGTGATTCACGGCCAGACTGACTGATCTGGCCCGTAGAGCCGACGTTTTTTGCGGCAGTCACATCCCGGACATTTTTCTCGAAATCACTTCCATAGTATTCCATAAGTCCTTATTTTTACGTGGACTTTTGCTGTATATTTTGCTTGAGTTTGACCTCTAAGTCCTTGATTTCATTTGAAAAAAAGTGACTTGCACTTGTTTGCCGAGCGGTTTTGGTGCTACAGTGGTGAAAAGTGCAAATAAGTGGTGAAAAGTGGGTTTTAAGGTCTGACTCTCGTGTTCCAAGGCGCCTCCTCTCTCAGTCTCGATGCCAAAGGTCGGCTCTCTGTGCCGACCCGGCATCGTGACGTCCTGAGCGCGACGGCCGGCGGGCAGCTGACCATCACCAAGCACCCACATGGCTGCCTGATGGTTTTTCCGCGCAACGAGTGGGAAAAATTCCGCGAACGGATCGCTGCCCTGCCCATGTCGGCCCAATGGTGGAAGCGGATTTTCCTGGGCAACGCCATGGACTGCGAGATGGACGGAACGGGCCGAGTGCTCATTTCCCCGGAATTGCGGGCAGCGGCGGGCCTGACCAAGGAGGCCATCCTGCTTGGCATGGGCAACCACTTCGAGCTCTGGGACGCCGAGGCTTACGCGGCCCAGGAGGCCGAGGCCATGCAGGGCGATCTGCCCGATGCGCTCAAGGACTTCTCTTTCTGAGGCCCGGCGGTGCAAGCGACCTTCTCTCATTGCACCGTCCTGTTGAATGAAGCGGTTGACGCCCTTCATGTCCAACCCGACGGTCACTATATCGATGCCACCTTTGGGCGAGGGGGTCATTCGCGTCTGATCCTGTCGCGGCTCGGTCCAGCCGGGCGATTGACCGTCTTCGACAAGGACCCGCAGGCCGTGGCGGTGGCGCAGGCACTCGCAGCCGAAGATACCCGCGTGACCGTGAGGCACGAAGGCTTCAGTGCCGTGGCAGACCTGCCTGCCGGTTGTGCAGAGGGACTCTTGATGGACCTGGGCGTGAGTTCGCCCCAGATCGACGACCCCACCCGGGGCTTTTCCTTCCGGCACGACGGGCCGCTGGACATGCGCATGGACCCCACCCGGGGCATGAGCGTGGCCGAGTGGCTGGCCGATGCCGACATTTCCCAGATGGCGGAGGTGATACGTGAATACGGCGAAGAACGGTTTGCTCAATCGATTGCAAAGGCGATTGATCGTCGCCGACAGGAACGGGGCCTTATTCGAACCACCGCCGAGCTGGCCGAAGTCGTGGCTGGCGCGGTCAAAACCCGCGAGCCGGGCAAGGACCCTGCAACGCGCACATTTCAGGCTCTTCGGATTTTCATCAACGCCGAGCTTGAAGAGCTGCAACAAGCGCTGAGCGCCAGTCTTCGGGTGCTCGGGCCGGGTGGCTGGCTGGTGGTGATCAGCTTCCACTCCCTGGAAGACCGTATCACCAAGCAGTTCATGGCACAGCACTCCAAGGCGGTTTATGACCGTCGGGCACCTTTTGCCGAGCCTCGGCCCATGGCGCTTGAAGCCGTGTCACGCCTCATGCCTTCCGATGCCGAAGTGGCCGCCAATTCGCGCGCTCGCAGTGCGGTGATGCGCATGGCGCGGCGGACAGCACCGGTCGGGGAGGTGCGCGCGTGATTCGTCTCAACCTTGTCCTGCTTCTGGCGGTGCTGGTCAGCGCGTTGTATCTGGTGCATCTGCAGTATGAGTCACGGCGTGTGTTCGTCGAGATGGAGCGAGCCCGTTCGGCCGGTGATCGGTTGGCGGCAGATCATGAGCAATTGCTGGTGCAGAAGCGCGCACAGGCCACACCCGCCCGCGTCCAGCAACTGGCCACGCGTCAATTGCAGATGCGGCCCGCCCATCCAGGCATCACCGAATACCTCAGCCTGTCCATGCCGGATGCGCCCGGCGGCTCATCGGTGGGGCAGGTGCAGCGGCTTCAAGGTCCCCTGACTGCAAGGGAGCCGAGGCCATGAAGCGCGGCATCAACTACAGCACCAGCCCGTTGCTGACCAGTGCAGTCCCGGTGTGGCGCAGTCGCCTGATCGTGGCAGGCTTTGCCCTTGCCTTTCTGGCTCTGGCGGGTCGGGCAGCTTACGTGCAGGTGTGGGGCAATGATTTTTACCAGCATCAGGGGGAAGTCCGCTTCAAGCGGACACTTGAGCTGCCCGCCAATCGGGGGCGCATCCTGGATCGCAATGGCCTGATCCTGGCCACGAGTGTGGTGGCGCAAAGTGTCTGGGCCATTCCAGAGAACCTGGATCGGAATCATCCCAAGCTGCCCGAAATGGCGCGTTTGCTGGATATGCCGTTGCCGGAACTGCACCGGCGGCTCGACACCCACCCCACCTTTGTGTGGATACGGCGGCAGGTGGACGAGCCGGTGGCCCTGCAGATTCGGGATCTGGGCATCCGTGGGGTGCACTTCCGCAAGGAGTACAAGCGCCAGTACCCGGAAGGCCCGGCCGTGGCCCATGTGGTGGGATTCACCAATGTGGAAGACATTGGCCAGGAAGGTATTGAACGCGCATTCAATGAACAGCTGTCGGGCCGGTCAGGATCGCGTCGTGTGATTCGTGATCGCCTGGGTCGTGTGATTGAGGACGTCAGGGAGGTGATTCCGCCAGTGGACGGCGAAGACATCCACCTGTCCATCGACAGTCGGATCCAGTTCTTTGCCTTTGAGCGTCTGCGTCAGGCCGTCAAGGAACACAACGCGCGCGGAGGCGGTATTCTGGTGCTGGATGCTGTCACGGGTGAGGTGCTGGCGATGGCAAACTACCCCAGTTTCGACCCCAACACCCGTCGCAATCTCACGGGTGAGCAACTCCGCAACCGGATACTGACGGACACCTTCGAGCCAGGCTCCACTGTCAAGCCTTTCATTGCCGCGCTGGCGCTGGATCGCGGTGTTGTCAGGCCTGAAACCGTGATCGATACCGGCAATGGCCGGATATCCATGGCAGGTTTCACGATTTCAGATGTCCGGCCCTTGGGCGCAGCCAGTGTCAATGAGCTGATGATGCGTTCCAGCAATGTGGGTACGGTCCGCATGGCGCAGATGATGCCGGCCCGGGACATGTGGGAAACCTACACTTTGCTCGGTTACGGTCAGCGCCCACAGGTGCCCTTTCCCGGGGCGGTTCCAGGTCGCTTGCGGCCGTACCAGACATGGCGGCCCATCGAACATGCCACCATGAGCTATGGCTATGGGCTGTCCACTTCCCTGTTTCAGATTGCCCAGTCCTACACCGTCTTTGCGCGCGATGGCCAGCTGGTGCCGGTGACGCTGCTGCGCACTGAAGGCAAGACCCCGGGCGTGCCGGTGTTCAGTGAGGCCAGTGCGCTGGCAGTCCGGCACATGCTGTCGCTATCGACCGGTCCCGGCGGGACCGGCCAGCGAGCGCAGACTGTCGGCTATTCCGTGGGTGGCAAGACCGGCACGACCCGTGTCCTGGAAGGCCGTGGCTACGCTGCCAACCGACATCGCAGCTTTTTTGTCGGCCTGGCGCCCATCGACACGCCTCGGATCGTGGTGGCGGTCATGATCGACGAGCCCAGCAATGGCCAGTTCTTCGGGGGCGTGGTGGCCGCGCCGGTGTTCAGCGACACGGTGCAGCAGACGCTCCGTGTTCTGGGGGTCAAGCCTGACATGACGGTTCGTCC
>JAUVYR010000064.1 GCA_030602985.1 Burkholderiales bacterium | reverse complement strand
GACCGACTGTTCCCGAACCAGGACACCATGCCCAAAGGCGGGTTCGGCAACCTGATCGCCTTGCCGCTGCAGAAAGGTCCGAGGGAGCAGGGTTTCAGCGTCTTTGTCGATCCCGATCTGCGACCGTACCCTGATCAATGGGCGTTCCTCGCGTCCATCCAGCCGATGGCCGCGCACGATATCGAGCCGACCATCCTCCGGGCCACGGGTGGCGTCCATCCGCTGGACGTCACCTTCATCGACGACGAGGATCTGGCCACGCCCTGGAAGCGCGAGAACACATCGGCCAAGAAACTGGCCGGTCCGATGCCGAAGTCACTGACCGTCACGCTGGCCAATCTGATCTATTTCCAGAAGGCCGAGTTGCCGCAGGCTCTGGCCAACCGGCTGATCCGGCTGGCGGCGTTCCTGAACCCTGAGTTCTACAAGGCCCAGGCGATGCGGATGTCGGTGTGGGACAAGCCGCGCGTCATTGGATGCGCCGAGAGCTATCCCCAGCACATCGCCCTGCCGCGCGGTTGCCTGGATGCCGCGCTGTCCTTGCTGCGAGAGAACGGTATTGCCTGTGACCTGCGAGACGAACGCTTCGGCGGCCAGCCGCTGGACGTGTCTTTCGTCGGCAGTCTGCGCCTCGATCAGGAAGCCGCTGTTGCAGGACTGCTCACCCACGATGCTGGCGTCCTCTGCGCGCCAACTGCCTTCGGCAAGACGGTCACCGCCGCCGCGATGATCGCCCGGCGGGGCGTCAACACCCTGGTGCTGGTGCATCGCACGGAGTTGCTCAAGCAATGGCAGGAGCGCCTGCAAGCCTTTCTAGGGGTCGCCAAGGGCGTGGTCGGCACCATCGGCGGCGGCAAGGCCAAACCGACTGGCAAAATCGACATCGCCGTGATGCAGTCCCTCTCCCGCCAGGGTGAGGTGAACCCGCTGGTCGAGGGCTATGGGCAGGTGGTCGTCGACGAGTGCCACCACGTCGGCGCAGTCTCCTTCGACGCGATCCTCAAGCGGACCAAGGCGAAATACGTGCTGGGCCTGACCGCGACACCGATTCGCCGCGACGGGCAGCAGCCAATCATCTTCATGCAGTGCGGACCGATCCGATACACGGCCGCCAAGCCAGCCGGGGCACCGCGCGATCTGGAAGTGCTGCCTCGTTCACGCTTCGGCCGGATCGACGTGCCGACCGATGCTGGCATTCAGGACGTCTTCCGGTGCCTCGCCAACGATTCGGCCAGAACAGCTGCCATTGCCGCCGAGGTGCGCGATGCCGTCGCGCAGGGACGCAAGGTGCTGGTCTTGACAGAACGCACAGAACACCTCGATGCCATCAAGACGGAACTCGACAGCCTGCAACCGGCCCCGTTCGTCTTGCACGGAAGAATGTCCAGGAAGCAACGAGCGACGCTGGTCGCGGACCTGGATGCACTACCGCCCGACGCGCCGCGCGTCCTTTTGTCCACCGGCAAGCTGGTTGGCGAGGGATTCGATCACCCGCCGCTCGACACCCTGGTCCTCGCGATGCCGGTGTCTTGGAAGGGCACGTTGCAGCAGTACGCCGGGCGCCTGCACCGCGAGCACGCCAGCAAGACTGACGTGCGGATCATCGACTTCGTCGACACCGGCCATCCGGCGCTGCTGCGGATGTGGGACAAGCGGCAGCGTGGCTACCGGGCGATGGGGTATCGCATCAGCAGTGAAGATTTGAAGTGAGGTGTGAATTCGCCAGTGCCTGCAGCAACCCGCGCCAGTGCTCATAAGCTCGGGAGGCCGGTCGGCAGATGGTCAGCCACCCACCACCTATATCGATAAGCCCTTGATTTATCAAGGGCTTTTTCCTTTTGCAAGCCCTGAATGACAGGCCCATCACAGGCAGGGGTGGATGGCGGGAGTTTTCATACAAGACGGGCGGCCTCCAGTCCGCTGCGAACAGCGGCTTCCAGTGTCGCAGGATAAGGGCTGTCTAAGTAGTCACCGGCCGCGGTCAGTGCTTCGGCCACGTGCATAGAGGGACGTTGCAGGCCCGGTGAGCAGACGAAGGTGGCTTGCTTTTCCACCACGGTTTTGATGATCCGGGGCGATTGGATACCAAGCTGCTGTCGGGCTTGATCGCACACCGCGCTTTCCAGCGCAGTCTTGTCCAGCCGGCAGGCGCTCGCCACGAACGACATGACTGGGCGATTGGAGGGGCTGGGCCGGTCATGGCCACGATGCCAAGTCTGTCGGTTGAAAACAAATTGTGCGGGTTCTCCCGGATGGCGACTACGCAAAGCCAGCATGGGGTACGCACCGGGCCAGCCATTGGGCAAATGACCTTCCATGTAGACCGTGGCAATGGCTTCGTGTGCCAGCGGGCGAACGGTCGACACCCACGCGTCTGCCGACGGCTCCGCCAGTCGGCTGACGAGCTGCATGGCGCCCGCCGGGTGGGTCGCCAGAACCACGTGGTCAAACGCTTGTTCGCCCAAGGGCGTACGGATTCGCCAGCCACGATCGTGCCGGGTCAGCGCGGTCACGCGTTGCCCCAGGTGAAGCGTGGTATGACGAGTCTGCAACCAGTCGACTGCGGCATCAGGAAACAGCTGGCCCAGATCGGCCTGGGGAATGAGCAATTGTGAAGGCCGCCATGGCGGGCAACCGGGACCGAGCAGGGCGTCGTGCAGCACGCGAAGAAAGACTTGGCCGCTGGCCTGGTGGGCGGGTGTGTTGAGCGCGGCCACACACAGAGGCTCGATCAGGTCTTCCATCACCCGAGGGCGCATGTCTTGGCACAGGCTGGCCACGCTTGCCGACGGCTGGCACTGGAATGCTTGGGTTTGCCACTGTCGTGCCGCCCGAATGAATGACCATCGGTCGCTCCAAGACCAGCCCCTGGCACAGATCACAGCGCCCAGCGTATCGAGCAGGGCAGGCCAACGCGACGCCCATGAAGGTGTGAACAGACCTGTGCCATCTGCAAAGCGCAGGTCCATCGGCATGGGAAAAAGGACCGACTCCAGGGAGACCCCCACCTGGCGCATCAACCCCAGTGTGGCGGTGTAGGCGCCGATCAGGATGTGTTGCCCATTATCCAGTGTGAGAGGGGGGCTTGCGTCCGGCTGAAGGACGAGTCGGCGTGCTCGGCCGCCCCAGTGGCGGGAGGCCTCGAAGACGTGTACAGAGTGCCCACGCTCCACGGCATGGACAGCGGCGGCCAGTCCAGCCCAGCCCCCGCCAATAACGGCCACATGGCGGCTCACAGCCGACCCAGGGCCTGTACTTTCCAGGCCAGCCAGAATTTGCGCAGGGGCGTCAGGCTGACGCGGCGAGTCAGCACCAGTTGCGGGTCGGTCGCAATTTCCTGTAACAGGGTGCGGTAAATGCTGGCCATCATCAGCCCAGGTTTTTGAGATCGCCGGTCCTGCGCCGGTAGCAGGGTCAGTGCGTCGTCATACGTGGTCAGGGCACGCTCAATTTGAAACCGCATCAGTGTCTCGAAGCGCTGGCTGAACGTGGTGTCACTCGCCTGTCCGCGCTTGATCAACTCGTGGGCTTTCACGTCGAAGCGCTGCAACTCATTCACGGGAATGTAGATGCGGCCGCGCACAGCGTCCTCCCCCACATCACGAATGATGTTGGTCAGTTGGAACGCGAGTCCCAGTTGGTGGGCGTATTGAGTGGTGGCTGGGTCGGTTTGGCCGAAAATGCGTGCGGCCACCTCACCCACCACGCCAGCCACCCGGTGACAGTACTGCTGCAGGGTGGGGTAGTCCAGATAGCGGGACTGTTCCAGATCCATCTGGCAGCCTTCGATCACCTGCATCAACGGTTCGGCTTCAATACCGTAGGTGGTCAGATGAGGCTGCAAAGCCAGCAGTGCCGGATGCTCCGGTGGCCCCTGCGACACGTCGAAACAGCGCATGACCTGCTGGCGCCACCAGTTGAGTTTGGCCTGGGCGACACCCGGGTCATGCACCTCGTCGACCACATCGTCGATTTCGCGGCAAAAAGCGTAAAAAGCCGTGATGGCTGCCCGCCGAGGCGGCGGCAGAAAGAGAAAGGCATAGTAGAAACTGCTGCCGGAGGCAGCGGCTTTTTCCTGCACATACGCGGCAGGGGTCATGCCTGGGACTCCCTCTTGAGGGCCCACACCGCCCGGCGGCGCATGAAGCTCTGGAAGAGCAGGGGGACGACGAACAGCGTCAGCAGCGTCGAGAACGCCAAGCCCCAGACAATACTCGCCGCCACTGGGCCCCACAACAGACTCTTGCCCCCCAGCCCGAAGGCCAGCGACGAGAGACCGCCAATCGTGGTCAGGCTGGTGATCAGCACGGGTACCACGCGGCGGCGAGCCGCGTATATGGTCGCGTGGATCACGCTCATGCCCAGCTCGAGTCGATCATTCGCTGCCGAAATGAGCACGATGGCCGAGTTCACCGCAATCCCGCTCAAGGCGATCACCCCGTAAAGGGTGTAAAGGGACAGCGGGTTACCCGAAATCGCCAGGCCAAAGGCCACGCCGGCAAACGCCAGTGGGACGGAGACCAGTATCATCAGCGGCTGGAAATAGCTGCGGAACTGGGCTGCCAGAATCAGATAGATCAGCCCCACGCCCAGCATGAACAAGACCTGCATCGCATCCAGGCTTTCCTGAATGTCCTCCAGCTCACCGGAGAAGTCGAGGTCTATGCCCGGATGCTGCGCACGGATCGCCTCCCAGCCCGCCATGATGCGTTCGTTGGCGACCTTGGTATCGGTCTGGGTGCGGTCCAGGTTGGCTTCGACGGTGATGGTGCGTCGCAGGTTGTAGTGGCGGATGATGCCGCGGCTGGCCACCACTTCCACGTCCACCAGCTGGCCCAGCCGGGTGATCTGGCCATTGGGCAAAGCAATCGGCACGTTCAGCAGTTCTGAAGGGTCCTGACGCACATCGAGCGCTGCAGCATTGCGTACCCGAAGCTCGATCTTGTCGCCCAGATCGCGGGTGAATGCCACGGTTTCGCCGTCCACAGCCAGCCGCACGATCCTCGACACCTGCTGGGCATTCAACCCCATGTCCCGCATGGCTTCACGGTTGAGCGTGAGTTGCAGTTGCGGGCGGCCCGGCATGTTGTCGTCCTGCACATCCTGAGCGCCGGGGATCGCTTGCACGATCGCCTTGATGGCGTCGGCCGCTGCCTGAATCCGGTCGAAATCATCGCCTCTCACGCGAACGGCAATCGCCTTGCCAGCGGGTGGGCCGCCTGATAGGACAGTGAAGCTCTTGAGTCCAGGGGTGGTCATGGATTCGATCTCGGCACGCATCGCTTCCACCACCTCTTCGACTTCGCGGGCATCATCGTCACGCGGGTTGAGCGAGATAAAGACCTGACCAAACTGATCGCCATAGACCGGCTCGGTGTCGGTGAATTTCAGACCGGCGGTGGAAATGACAGCGCGGGCTTCGTTGCCTTCTTCGGCCGGTCCCACGCCACGCAAGTGGCGGCGAACCACGGCTTCAACGGCCTCAGTGGCTGACAAAGTCTCCTCTAGCGTGGCGGCGGCGGGCATGTCCACGTTGACATAAAACGCCCGTACCGGGTCGAAAGCGAAAAACTGGACACGCACGATACCGGTTGCCACCAGGGAGATCGCCAGCGCCACGATGCCCATGCCCAGCAAACCGAATCGAAGGGGTCGACGCACCACGTACACCAGCGCCTGCGCATAGCGCAGGCGGATGGCCCGGTTGAAACCGTTGCGCCATTGCTGGATGCGGGAGGGTTGGTCAAAGCGGACGCCGACGATGCTGGTGTGCACAGGCATCATCCAGAACGCCTGGATGATGGACATCAGCAAGGCCAGCGTGACCACAAAGGGAATCACGAACATGAACTTGCCAACGATGCCGGGCAGCAGCATGAGCGGCAAAAACGCCGCCAGCGTGGTCGACACCGATGCCAGGACCGGTTTCCAGACCTCGGCAATGCCTTCAAGGCTGGCTTGCAAAACCTTGGTGCCGCGTTCCATCCGGTAGTAGATCGACTCGACCACCACCACTGCGTTGTCGACCAGCATGCCGAGTGCAATCACCACTCCCAGCAATACCGACACGTTGACGGTGTAGTCCAGTGGCGCCAGCATGGCAAACGTGCCCATGAGCGAAAACGGGATACCCATGGCGACCAGTACCCCGATGCGCCAGCCCAGAAAGATCCAGCAGACCGACAGTACCAGCAAGATGCCGTAAAACGCGTTGGTCTGCATCACGTTGATGGCTTCGCGTGTCGGAATGGTCTGATCGTCAGTCAGTGCCAGTACCAGCCCTTGCTGGGCCAGAATCGGGTTCTGTTGTTCGATATAGTCGCGGAGCTGATCTACCAGATCCAGCGTGTTGATGCGGGCTTTCTTCGTCACGGCCATCGAAATGGCTGGTCGACCATCCGAAGACGCCAACTGCGAGGCAGGTGCTCGTGCCCTCTCGATCCGGGCCACTTCGCCCAGTCGTGCGCCATAGCCGGGTCGGCTGGAAGATGACACGGGCAACGTTTCCAGGCTGGCTGGATCCACCGTCACGCCTCGCAGCGTCACAGACCAAGCGCCATCCTGTGTTTTGAGGGTGCCAGCCGACGTGTCGCGCCACCAGGCCCGCAACGCATCCGCCACATCGGCCGCTGTCAGGTTGCGAGCCGCCAGGGCCATGGCATCCGGACTGACCAGGATTTCCGGGTCCCGCAAGCCTGAGGCAAAGACCTGGTCCACCCCGCTCATCCGCTCCAGGTCCGACTTGATACGCCGGGCATTGACCCGCAGCGTATCGTCGTCTGCCTGGCCCATCAGCCGTATCAAGGCGGTGGGAAAGCCGTTGGAGGTGGTGATTTCCAGGATGCGCGGTTCGTTGGCTTCGCTGGGCAGTTCGCTCGCTGCCTTGTTCTGGATTTCCCGGCGCAGGTCGTTCATGCGTTTGTCAAACGTGCGCTCATTGATCTCGCGGAACCGCACCAGCATGCTGGAGACGCTTTCACGGGAGTTGGAACTGACGAACCGGATGTCGGCCACGCCCTGGATGGCGTCTTCCAGCGGGTTGGTGATGAGCCGTTCGACGTCTTCGGCGCTGGCGCCGGGCAATACCGTGGTGATATTCACCCAGTTGAAATTGATTTCCGGGTCTTGCTCCCGTGGCATCTGGGAGTAGCTGATGAGGCCCAGCAGCATCACCACCACAAAGGCGATGTTGGCCAGCGGGTGGTTGGTCAGCAGCGATCGCATGAATGACATGGGGATGGGGCTCAGTCAATGCGTTGGCCGTCATTCAGGGCGGCTTGACCACGGATCACGATGAGGCTGTCGCCTGGCAGCGTGGTCCGGGTGGCGCGACCTTCCTGCGCATCGGGCAGAGGCGTGAATCGAGCCGTGCCCCCTTCATTCAAAAAGACACCGAGCGCACTGCCTCGCCGCACAATCAGACTGGTCGGAATATGGGGTGTGGGCTCTGACCAAGTCAGGACGCCACTGCTGCCCGGGGGAAGGGGGGTGTCCGTAGTCCAGCCCAGCCGGACTCGTTGGGTCCGGCTACCTGGCTCCACCGCGGCGTTGACTCGCAGCAGCTTCAGAGACCAATTGTCGGACTGACCCGTGAGCTGGAAGGTGATGGCGTTGGCTTGCCGCAGGCCATTGATTTCCACGGGGGGCAGACTGGCTTGGACTTCACTCGCCTGGGTTTCCGCCAGTGTCAACAGGGCAGTCCCGGGGCTCACGGCCTCACCCAGCTGGACTGTGCGTTGAGTCACTGTGCCGCTGAACGGTGCACGGACCGTGGTCCTGGCCAATTGGCGACGGGCCGTGTCTCTTTGGAGTAGAGCGGCGCGTACCTCTGCCTGTAGCAAGGTGACTTCGGTTTCACGCTGTGTCAGTGCTTCCTGCGAAAAGAACCCTTGATTCACCAGGGCCTGCGCCCGCTCGAGCTGAACCCGGCTCAGCTGGAGTCGGGCTTCTGCAGCGACAAGAGCTGCGTCGGCACGCTGCACAGCCAGTTCGTAATCCTGTGGATCCATCTGGACCAGCACATCCCCCCGTCGGACGCTGGCGCCGACATCGGCTGTCCAGTGCAAAACGGTACCAGACACTTCTGCGCTGAGTCGCGACTCGTTACGGGCCACCACCTGGGCTGGCGCTGTCCGCTGAGGAAATTGCCACACCGTATCGAGTCGGGCAGTCTCCACCTCGACCGCATGGACGGCCAGGGAAGTCAGCAGGGCCATCAACCCCGTCAGGCCCCACCAGACCGGTTGACGAAACCCGCGGTGAGTGCAAGCCATAGGGGCAGAGAGTAATGGAGTCATGAGGATCGGGCGTTTGGGGACAAGACAGGTGAAGACGGTGGGGGCAGACAGGCTCGCCAGAGCAGCGTGAGGTAATCGAGGCGATTCAGTGTTGGGCGAATGGCCCAGGTTCTCCCGTTCAAAGACGTGATTTTGTCAAGAATACGCAAACCACCATGAACGACCAGTCTTAATTCCCATCCGATACGTCCAGGGAGTTGCCAAGCCAAAGGTGCCCCTTGAATCATGAGTTGTCGTGCATGATCGGCCAGGGCCAGAACCAGTTCAGCCGCCCGGTCATCGGGCGTGAGGCGACCGCCCTCCCTTTGCACACCCAATCTCTCCATCCAATCTTCAGGCAGATAGTAACGCCCTCGTGACAGGTCGATGCTCAAATCCTGCCAAAAATTGATGAGTTGCAGGGCGGAGCAAATCGCATCGCTTTGTGTCAGCGCTGCAGACGTATTGACGCCAAACAGATGCAGCATCAGTCGCCCGACCGGATTGGCCGAGCGGCCGCAATAGTCCATCAACTCGCCCATGGACGAGTAGCCACGTCCCTCGGCGTTATAGCGGACGTCCTGCTCGAAAGCGTCGAGCAGGGCAAACAGGGGATGGGCAGGCAACTGATGCCGAAGGACCTGCTCATGCAGCGGGACGAATACCTCCGGCCGGCGAAAGTGGGGGTGCTCAGTAAACGCCTGGGTCAGGTCATGTCGAAAATGAGACAACGCCGTGAGGCGGTCGCTGACCGTGTGCTCGCCTTCGTCTGCCAGATCATCCGCGGTGCGCGCGAACCGGTAGATCGCCTGCACCGCTGGCCGCAGGTTGGGCGGACACAGCCAGGAGGCGACCGGAAAATTCTCATAATGATCAATGTTCGACATGGACTGATCGTGCCACAATCCGGTGAAAAGACGGAGACATCCCTATCGCATGGAAAAAGCCGCGTTCTTTATCAGCCAGGTGGCTCGCATCATCGAGAGCCGCGACCGAACGTCAGCCGAAAAAGCCTTGGTTGACGTGCTTCATCGTCTTTTGCCTGCCTCCGATGTCGCCTTGTTCGAGGTCATTCAGGTGGATGCGTACCGGCACTGCTTTCAACGTGCCCATATTCTTTCTTGACCAACTGGGAACAGTGGAGAGTCTGCCGCTGTGGTATCCGGCATCCAGTTGTCCGATTCTCACCGATTTCCCCAACCGCCAGCGCGCAGCCGACCAACTGGAGTCCGTGCGTTTTATTGACGAATCGTGCCAGGCGCATGGCTTGGTCATGCCCATGGTGACGGAGAGCCAGCAGACCTTTTTGCTTGAAATCACAAGCCCCCATCCGTGGACCACTGGAGCCCAGCAGGTGGTCGAGGGATGCTTCAAGGTGTTTCACCACTTCCTCAACCTCCTTAACTACGGCGAGCGCGACACCCTGACCGGCCTGCTCAACCGCAAATCGTTCGACGAGGCATTTTTCAAAATGTCCCAGCAAGACCCGAACGCGTCGGACGGGACCGCCGAAGAAGGAGAGCGTCGACACCCGTCCGCTGCGTGCTGGATGGCTGTCATCGACATCGATCACTTCAAGCGCGTCAACGATACATTCGGGCACCTGATCGGTGACGAAGTCCTGCTGCTGGTCGCGCGCATTCTTCAGGCAACCTTTCGGCAGGAAGACCGTATTTACCGATTCGGCGGAGAAGAGTTTGTCGTCCTGCTTCGCGCACCGGATGCGATGTGGGCGACTGCGGCGTTCGAGCGGTTGCGGGAGACGGTCGCTGCCTACCGGTTTCCGCAGGTCGAGCATGTGACCGTCAGCGTCGGTTTCTCGATGATCAGACATCACGATACGCCCTCTGGCGCATTTGACCGCGCAGACCAGGCCGTTTACCAGGCCAAAAGTCAGGGTAGAAACCGGATCTGCTCCTTTGAGATGTTGGGTCTGAGTAGCCGTTCGGCGCATGCCCCTGACCAGAATACAGTCGAGCTTTTCTGAACGCTTACAATGTCGCCCTTGGACTGCGCGGGTGGCGAAATTGGTAGACGCACCAGGTTTAGGTCCTGACGCCAGCAATGGTGTGGGGGTTCGAGTCCCCCCCCGCGCACCACTATGAAAACAGAGA
>JAUVYR010000126.1 GCA_030602985.1 Burkholderiales bacterium | reverse complement strand
CTTTCATGGCCGTGGTTCGTTTGCTCGCGCGTTTGAAGGCGGCTATGAAATCGCGGTGGCGGGCGACAAACCCGATACCCTGGTGGCCAAGCAAGTCATCGTGGCGACGGGTTCCAACGCTCGCGCGCTGCCCGGCGTGGCTTTCGACGAGCTCAACGTGCTGTCCAACGACGGCGCGCTGCGTCTGGGCGCCGTGCCCAAGAAGCTGGCTGTGATCGGTTCTGGCGTCATCGGCCTGGAAATGGGCTCTGTCTGGCGTCGCCTGGGCGCAGATGTCACCATCCTCGAAGGCCTGCCCACCTTCCTGGGTGCCGTGGACGAACAGATTGCCAAGGAAGCCAAGAAGGCCTTCGACAAGCAGGGCCTGAAGATCGAACTCGGCGTGAAGGTCGGCGAGATCAAGAATGGCAAAAAAGGCGTGAGCATTGCTTACACCAATGCCAAGGGCGAAGCCGTCACCCTGGATGCGGACAAGCTGATCGTCTCGATTGGCCGCGTGCCCAACACCATCGGCCTGAACGCCGAAGCCGTGGGCTTGAAGCTCGATGAGCGTGGCGCGATTGTGGTGGACGACGAGTGTCGCACCAACCTGCCCGGCGTCTGGGCGGTGGGTGACGTGGTGCGTGGCCCCATGCTGGCGCACAAGGCCGAGGAAGAGGGCGTGGCAGTGGCCGAGCGCATCGCCGGTCAGCATGGGCACGTCAACTTCAACACGATTCCCTGGGTCATCTACACCAGCCCGGAAATCGCCTGGGTGGGCCGCACCGAACAGCAGCTCAAGGCCGACGGCGTGGCGTACAAGGCCGGTACCTTCCCCTTCCTGGCCAACGGCCGCGCGCGCGCCCTGGGCGACACCACCGGCATGGTGAAGTTCCTGGCCGATGCCAAGACCGATGAGATCCTCGGTGTGCACATCGTGGGCCCCATGGCCTCCGAGTTGATTGCCGAAGCCGTGGTGGCCATGGAATTCAAGGCCAGCGCGGAAGACATCGCCCGTATTTGCCACGCTCACCCCAGCCTGAGCGAGGCGACCAAGGAAGCCGCTCTGGCGGTGGACAAGCGGACGCTGAACTTCTGATCAGCCCGGCGCGCGTCTCATCTATGCAGTCACAGTCAGGTGGCGATCGCGAATCGGCCTTCGGGCCGGTTCGTGCCGCTTATGAGGCGGAACTGCTCGCTCGTGGTTACCAGAGCGATCCAGCACAGTTGCGTGCGGTGGCAGCCTTGGAGCGTTGCGCGGCCGAATGGTCACACTTCAAGCAGCGTCGCTCCAATCCCTTGAAGAAGCTGATCAACCGCCTGCCGATTCCGCGCGGTGTCTACATGTTTGGCGGTGTGGGGCGCGGCAAGAGCTTCCTCATGGATTGCTTCTATAACGCGGTCCCCCTGCGCCGCAAGACCCGGCTGCATTTTCACGAGTTCATGCGTGAAGTGCATCGGGAACTGGCTGAACTCCAGGGTACTGTCAACCCGCTCGATGAGCTAGGCAAGCGCATGGCCCGGCGATACCGGCTGGTGTGCTTTGACGAATTCCACGTCGCGGATGTCACCGACGCCATGATCCTGCACCGGGTGCTGGATGCCATGCGCAAATACGGCATCGGCATGGTGACGACGAGCAATTTTCACCCCGATGGCCTGTACCCTGATGGCCTGCATCGTGATCGGATTTTGCCGGCGATTGATCTGCTGAAGCAGACCATGGATGTGGTGAATGTGGACAACGGGACCGACTACCGCCGTCGCACCCTTGAGCAGGTTCAGCTCTACCACCAGCCCCTGGGGCCGGAGGCTGAGTCGGCGATGGAGTCCACGTTTGAGCGTCTGGCGGAAGCCCACGACGAAGAGCCCACGCTGCATATCGAGTCACGTGAAATCCGCGCCATACGGCGGGCCGGCGGTGTCGTCTGGTTCGACTTCCGCACGCTCTGCGGTGGCCCACGCTCCCAGAACGACTATCTGGAAATCGCCACTCAGTTTCACACGGTGCTCTTGAGCAACGTGCCGCATATGCCGGTGAATATGGCCTCGCAAGCGCGTCGCTTCACATGGCTGGTGGATGTGCTGTACGACCGGCGAGTCAAGTTCATCCTCTCGGCCGCTGTGCCGGCGGAAGACCTTTATACCGAAGGGCCGCTGTCACACGAGTTTCCTCGCACGGTTTCTCGTCTGAACGAGATGCAATCCAAAGAATACCTCGCGCTGGAGCGGCGAGAGGTGGATACCTCGCTGACCTGATTGCTCCGTCTCAGCCTGTCCTGACGCTTGCTGAGGGCAGGGGGTCCAGCCTGACCACGATCAGCGACAGGTTGTCCCCGCGACCGTCCGCCCTTTGTCTGGCTTTGTTGATCAGGAACTCGCATGCGTCACGCGGAGGCAGCTGTGATACCACATGCCCCATTTCGGCGGTGGTGAAATAGTGCCACACGCCGTCACTGCACGCCACCACCACATCCCCCGCCATCAGGATGCCGATGTCGTCCAGTGCCACGGCGGGGTCGTTGGCCGTGCCCAGGCAATGCAGCAACAGATTGCTGCGCGGGTCATGGGCCGCCTCTTCTTCAGTCATCTGGCCCCGCTCGACCAGTGACTGGATATAGGAGTGATCACGGGTGCGATGGGCCAGTACGCCTTCGCGATACAGGTACAAGCGAGAGTCGCCTGAATGGGCGAAGCTGCAACGCCCGTCCGGGTTGATCACGAAGGCGGCCATCGTGCTGTGCGGTTCCTCCTCCGCAGAGGCGGCTGTCAGCTTGATGACCGTGTGTGACTCGCGCGCGACGCGCTCCAGGAAGGTCAGGGCAGGGTCTGTGAGCGGGTCGTACCGCTCAAACAGTTGCTGAGCGGTCAGCATGACCTGATCGGAGGCTTTCCTGCCGCCACTGCGCCCCCCCATGCCGTCAGCGATCACACCCAGAAGGCAGCCACGGGCCCTGGAGTGCCCCATCAACAGCAACTGGTCTTGCTGGTAGTCCCGGTCGCCTTGATCCAGCCCGGTAGAAGCAACGATGCGATAGCCAGATGCCATGTGAATGTGTAGATCCTCGAGTCTGATAGCCCGATCATGTCATAAATGTCTGACAGGCAAACGGCTGAACTCAGGGCTTTTCAGACAACTCTTGATGACTGTACCGACAGGGGCTTGTACCGGGTTGAGGGAGCGTGCCTCATCGAGGCGACCCAGGAAACCGGCATTCTTTACCGGCCAGAGCAAGGGGATGCCACACACATCCTCTGGATGCGTCCCGCTGTTCAGTTTGATGATTTGGTGCCCACGCCCAATGGGACGATGCGCCGGTTCAGCCCCCGTTGAGACCTGCAGAAGTCGTGGAGCTGTTTGAAATGAAGTTCAAGGAATAAGGTTCGAAAAAAACTGCAATCCATTCATTGAATTTCTGCTTTTATGGATGATTGATTGACCTTAGCATCGTTCTGCGTCTTTACACATGCGAGTGCACGAATGAAACTGCTGATCTGGTTGGTCTTTGTGTTGTTGGCCGGTTTGTGGACCGGGCTGGTGGCCCTGACAGCCCAAGTGACCGATTGGGTACTGGCCGCGATGGCCTCGGGTCAGGCGGTCGATCTGGCCGGCATGGCTGGGGATGTTCCTTTGCCCGCCTGGTTGGCGATATGGATAGACGCAGCTTCGCTGCAAGCCATGCAAGCCGCGATGGTGCAGCTTGTGCAATCGGTCACGCAATGGTTACCCACCGCCGCTGGCCTGCTGGGCTGGATCACACCGCTGCTATGGGTTGTCTGGGGCCTGGTGGTACTGATGCTGCTGGCGGTTGCTGCCCTTGGGCACTGGTTGGTGGGTCGTCTGGCTGGGCCTGGGCGAAGCGGTCCATACTCTACTCACCTATAACAAGCGTCTGATGGGCGATTCAGGCGAGGGTCAGGCCCCCCTCAGGCCGCAAACGTTTGACCTTAGCCTTCAATGCCTGCCGCCAGTTGCCGGAGCACCTGTTCATACACTTCCACTGGCTGCCCGCCCGACACCAGGTGCCGATCGTTGATCACCACGGCCGGCACAGAGTGTATGCCTGCGTTCAGGTATAGCGCCTGGCGTTCCCGCACTTCATGCGTGAAATCATCGCTGGCCAGGATCTCCCTGGCGCGGGCTTCATCCAGCCCGGCCGCGCCCACGGCCTTGATCAATACCTCGGCGTCATCCATGGCCTGACGATCGGTGTGGCAGGCTTGCAGCAGGGCCATCTTCAGCGCAGCCTGTTGGTCTGGGTGCTCATCCCCAGCCCAGTGCAGCAGCCGGTGGGCATTGAAGGTGTTGTAGATGCGCCCGCGACCATCCGGGTTGAACGTGAAACCCGCAGCAGCCCCACGTTGGCGGATGGTTTCTCGAATCTGGGCTTGCTGCTCGGGCGTCGAGCCGTACTTTTGTGTCAAGTGCTCGCCAATGTCCTGTCCGCCAGCCCACATCTGCGGGTTGAGCTCGAAGGGTTGAAAGCGCACCGTGGCAGTCACCTCCGCCTTCACCCGTTCCAGCGCCTGGTTCAACGAGGACAGGCCCACCGCGCACCAGGGGCA
>JAUVYR010000079.1 GCA_030602985.1 Burkholderiales bacterium | reverse complement strand
TCTGTTCGTTGTCTCGTGCCAACGATCGAGACATATCGCGCTCTGCCGAAGCGCTCAAAGGTGCAAACCGGGCACGGATTCACACTTTCATTGCCACGTCGCCGTTGCACATGGAAAAAAAGCTGCGCATGACGCCCGAGCAGGTGCTTGAGCAGGCCAAACAGTCTGTGCGCTTCGCGCGAAACCTGATTGAGGATATCGAATTCAGCGCCGAGGACGGCTACCGCTCCGAGATCGATTTTCTGGCTCGCGTGGTGGAGGCGGTGATTAATGAAGGGGCGACCACTATCAACATTCCTGACACGGTAGGCTACGCCATCCCCGAGCTTTATGGTGAATTCATCAAAACCCTGCGCGAGAAAGTACCGAATGCCGACAAGGCCATCTGGTCTGTGCACTGCCACAACGATCTGGGCATGGCGGTCGCCAATTCACTCGCGGGCGTGAAGATCGGTGGTGCCCGCCAGGTGGAATGCACCATCAACGGACTGGGTGAGCGTGCCGGAAACTGTTCGCTGGAGGAAATCGTCATGGCGGTGAAGACCCGCCGTGACTATTTCGGCCTTGACGTCAACATCGACACCTCCCAGATCGTGCCAGCCAGCCGCATGGTGAGTCAGACCACCGGTTTCGTGGTTCAGCCTAACAAGGCCGTCGTGGGGGCCAATGCGTTTGCCCATGCCAGCGGCATCCACCAGGACGGCGTGCTCAAGGCCCGCGACACCTACGAAATCATGCGCGCCGAAGACGTGGGCTGGAGCGCCAACAAGATCGTGCTCGGCAAGCTGAGCGGGCGCAATGCCTTCAAGCAGCGGCTCGAAGAATTGGGCATTCAGATGGAGTCTGAGAGCGATGTCAATACCGCCTTTGCCAAGTTCAAGGAATTGGCCGACCGCAAGGCCGAAATTTTCGATGAGGATATTCTGGCCCTGGTGAGCGACGAAAGCGTCACCCCCGAAAAGGAGCAGTACGGCCTCGTTTCGCTGGCGCAGCAGAGCGAAACCGGTGAGCGGCCGCATGCCCGCGTGGTGTTCACTATCGATGGCAAGGAGCTGATGGGCGAGGCCGATGGGAACGGCCCGGTGGACGCCTCACTCAAAGCCATTGAAACCCATGTGAAGAGTGGCGCAGAGCTGCTCTTGTACTCGGTGAACGCGATCACCACGGGTTCGACCGAAAGCCAGGGCGAAGTCACGGTCCGCTTGCAGCATGGGGGGCGCGTCGTGAACGGGGTCGGTGCCGATCCGGACATTGTGGTGGCCTCCGCCAAAGCGTATTTGAGCGCGTTGAACAAGCTGCATAGCAAGGCGGACCGGGTGGCTGCACAAGGTTGACCCCTTGTTTTTCGGTCTGTTCCGGCCTGACTTGCGGTTGTGACTTAAAAAACAGCCGCAAGTCTATGAATTAGATTGTTTTTTGTGGATTTCCCTTTATACTGGATACTCTCGCTTGCCGTTAAGGGGAATTCACATGATTTGCATGCGCCGTCCGACATTGAATCGCTGGGTCCTGGCTGGATTCATGGTGACGGGTGGACTGGCTGTTTCCCCTTGGGCGGGTGCCAACGTGCCCTCCAAGCAACCTGTGGCGCAGCCCGCCCAAGCGGCTGCTGCCGCACCCCGGCCAGCGGCTCAGCGTCCAGCTGTGCAAAACCATGCGTCCAAGCAACCCGTTGCCGCAGTAGCACCTGCTCGCCCCCAGGCATCCGCTGCTCAAGCGCCACGCCAGACGCGGCCTATGGCCTCTGCGGCACCCGCGCCGGCCGCCGCAGCCGCTCCTGTGTCGGTTTCTTATGCCGAGCGGATGGGCTTGCGCCGTGTGCATGATCCGTTGAACCTGAATTCCAGTGTGGCTCTGGTGATGGACGCCGAAACCCACGAAATTCTTCTGGGTAAAAACGACCGCGCCGTGCTGCCCATTGCCTCGCTGACCAAGCTGATGACGGGCATTCTGATTGCGGATGCCAATCTGCCCCTGAATGAAGTCATCACCATCACCAATGCCGACGTGGACCGGCTGAAGAACAGCGGCTCCCGTCTGGCTGTCGGCACCCGACTGACTCGTGGGCAGGCTTTGCATCTGTCCATGATGTCCAGCGAAAACCGGGCAGCTCATGCGCTGGCGCGCACATTCCCAGGTGGTGTGGACCAGTTCGTCCGCCTGATGAACGAAAAAGCCCAGTCTCTCGGCATGGTGGACACGCGCTTTGCAGATCCAACGGGTTTGTCCCCGCGCAATCAGTCCAGCGCGCGCGACATCGCCATCCTGACGGCTGCCTCCCACCAACGGCCGATCTTGCGTGATCTGTCCACATCACCAAGCTACGATCTGGCTGTGGGTGGCCACCGGTTACCTTATCGCAACAGCAACCGTCTGGTGCTGAACGAGGCCTGGGACATCAGCCTTCAGAAAACCGGCTTTATCCGTGAGGCAGGCCGGTGCGTGACCATGAAATTCAATATGGAGGGCCGTGATTTCATCATGGTGCTGCTGGATGCGGCCAACCCTTCGGCTCGCATCAATGACGCTGAACGTTTGCGCCGCTGGATGCTCGAAACCAACGATTTTGGCTCTCAGCAGTTCGCCAGCGCCTACTGAGGCGCCTGATCGAACCAGTAGGTGCGATCACGCCGGCGTGGTGTAGCCCAATGACAGGCTGATTTCCATCGCTGTCTCGCGCAGCTTGCCAGCCCAGCTTTCATCCAGTCGGTCAGCCGGCGCCGAAATAGACAGACCGGCGACCAGCCGGTGCTGGTCATCGTAAATGCCAGCGGCCATGCAGCGCACGCCCAGCTCCAGTTCTTCGTTGTCACGCGCCAACCCGAGCCGTCGACACTCGTTCAGTTCACGTTCGAGCGCACTCAGCTGAGTGATGCTGTTGCGGGTGTTGCCCATCAGGCCCGTACGCGCCGCATATGCCCGCAGACGATTGGCATCGTCCTGAGCCAAAAACAGTTTACCGACGGAGGTCAGGTGCAAAGGAGCGCGGCCGCCAATGGCCCGAACCACCTGCATGCCTGACCGCTCACTGTAGGCGCGTTCCACGTAGACGATCTCGTCACCCTGGCGTACGCTGAGATTGACGGGCTGTTGAATTTTTTTGTGCAATTCACGCATGGGGCCCAGAGCGGTTTCGCGGATGCTCAGCCGCGCTTTCACCAGATTTCCTAACTCCAGCAAGCGCATGCCCAGTCGGTAGGCACCCGGCTCCGGTCGGTCAACAAAGCGGCCAATCGCCAAATCGTTCAGAATCCGGTGCGCGGTGGATGGGTGCAGGCCGGTTTGCTCACTGATGGCTTTGAGTGAAACGGGATCTTCATGCGAGGCCAGGACTTCCAGTAGCTGAAACATCCGTTCGATGACCTGAACGCTGGGTTGAGTGGGTAAGGGTTGGGCGTGTCTGGACATAACTCGATGATATGAACAATCATCTTACCTGATGAAATGTCAGGCGTGTCGTACCCATTGCCCCTTCAAGAAGATCTGATGTGGATGGAACCGGCTTTTATAGCTCATCTTGTTGCTGTCCGCGATCCAGTAGCCCAGGTACAGGTGCTCCAGTCCCATGCTGCGTGCCTGCTCGATTTGCCACAGGATGTTGTAAGTGCCGTAGGACGCGCCGGGCTCGGGTTCGTAAAAGGTGTAAACCGCCGACAGTCCGTCGTTCAGCACATCCACGATCGAGACCATTTTCAGCCGATCCGGCTGACCGTCTACTGAGGGCTCACTGAACTCTACCAGCCGGGAATTGACCCGGCTCTGCAGCAGGAACTGGCTGTACTGATCCACATTGTCGTGATCCATGCCCCCGCCTGGATGGCGGTGCGCCTGGTAGCGCAGGTAGAGTTGGTAGTGCGATTCGACATAACCCAGCGTCAGGACACGAGCCTCAAGGTGCCGGTGCTGGGCCCAGGCCCGGCGCTGGCTGCGACTGGCCTGGAATGCCGTCACGTCCACGCGCAGCGGGATGCAGGCCTGACAGCCATCGCAATGGGGGCGGTAAGTGAACATGCCACTGCGGCGAAAACCGTGCGTGACGAGTTCGGAGTAGGTGTCGTTGTGGATCAGGTGACTGGGTGTGGCGACCTGCGAGCGCGCCTGCCGCCCTTCTAAGTAACTGCATGCGTAGGGCGCCGTGGCATAGAACTGAACGGCGTGTAGCGGGAGTTCTTTCGGATGCGTCACGGTGTTGGTGTGAACAGTATTTGATCCCAGTATAGGGGATCAAATCGCCAGTCTGGCGTGGCGTCGAGGTATGCCCCCGAGACTGTCTCAAGAAAGGTGCTGCGCGGGATTTCCTCTGCGCCAAGCGAGGCCAGATGGCGGGTGTTTTGCTGGCAATCGATCATCGGCACGTCCCAGACTTGTGCGCAGGCGACCAAGGCAGCCAGGGCCATTTTGGAGGCATCGGTTCGGTGGCTGAACATGGATTCGCCGAACACCATGCGTCCCAGATTGACGCAATAGAGCCCACCCACGAGTTCATCCTCCCACCAGGTCTCCACGCTGTGGGCATCACCAGCCTGGTGCAAGGCGAGGTAGGCGTCCTGCATGGCGCGCACGATCCAGGTGCCCGCCTGTCCCGGTCTGGGTGCGGTGGCGCAGGCGCGGATGACCTGCTCGAAGGCGGTGTCGATGCGGATGGACAGACGACCGGACTTCAGCCCCTGCCGGATCGATTTTCGCAAGGAGGGATGCAGGCGAAAGGCCTGAGGCACGAGGACCATGCGCGGGTCCGTGCTCCACCAGAGGAAGGGCTGGTCGTGACTGAACCACGGGAAAATCCCCTGCGCGTAAGCACGTCTCAGAGTGGGCACATCGAGTGCCCCTCCAGCCGCCAGCAAACCGGGAATCGGGTCCCCCGGCCCCCAGGCATCGTGGGCTGAAGGGAAAGGCTCGCCGGGTGACAGCCAAGGCAGGTAAGGCGTGGAACGAACGCGAGTCATGGCGCCTGGCGAGGCCGCTGGCGGCGCCCGGTATCACAATAGTCAGCGACTTGGCAGATCTCGCAATGCGGTTTGCGAGCCTGACAGACGTAGCGGCCATGCAGGATCAGCCAGTGGTGGGCGTCCTCCATATAGCGGAGGGGTATTCGTTTGAGCAGCTTCATTTCCACGGCCAGTGGCGTTTTGCCGGGCGCCAGTCCTGTGCGGTTGCCCAGGCGAAAGATGTGGGTGTCCACCGCCATGGTCGGCTCGCCAAACGCCACATTCAGCACCACATTGGCGGTTTTCCTGCCGACACCTGGCAGGGCTTCCAGCGCCGCTCGCTCGCGCGGGACCTGCCCGCCGTGTTGATCGACCAGGATCTGGCAGGTCGCCAGCAAATGGCGGGCTTTGCTTCGGTACAGGCCGATGGTCTTGATGTAAGACTCCAGGCCTTCCAGGCCCAAGTTCAGTATTGTTTCGGGGGTGTTGGCCACTGGAAACAGACGCCGGGTGGCTTTGTTCACGCCCACATCGGTGGCTTGAGCACTCAATAGCACGGCAGCGAGCAGTTCGAACACGCTCGTATACTCCAACTCTGTGTTGGGTTGGGGGTTGGCTGCCTGCAAGGTGGCAAAAAACCGCTCAATGTCGTCTTTGTTCATCTGCCGGATTTTTACCCATGACTGAAGTTTCTGCTGTCCGTTTTGCCGATCGTCTGAATAACGTGGAGACTTCTGCCATTCGTGAACTGTTCAAGCTGCTGGGCAAGCCTGGGATCATCAGCTTCGCGGGTGGCTTCCCGGACGCCGCCCTGTTTGACGTGAATGGCATCAGCGAAGCCAGTGCCCGAGCCTTACAGGAAGAACCGGGCGCCGCCTTGCAGTACGGTGCGACAGAAGGCTATCAACCCCTTCGCGAACAACTGTCGGCCTTTATGGCCAGCAAAGGCGCGACGGTGGCACCCGAGCAACTGGTGGTCACGACGGGCAGCCAGCAGGCGCTGGATCTCCTGGGCAAGACGCTGATCTCTCCCGGTGACAAGGTCATCGTCGAGGGACCTACCTTTCTGGCCACGATTCAGTGCTTCCGACTGTATGGTGCCGAATTGATCACTTTGCCGGTGGACGGGGAGGGCGCGGATGTCGATCGCCTCGAACAGCTTATTGTTGAACATCGCCCCAAGTTCGTTTACCTGATCCCCACCTTTGGTAACCCGAGCGGCGCCATGATGAGCCTGGAGCGCCGCCGCCGCGTACTTGAGCTGGCGGTGCAGCACAACACCCTCATCGTGGAGGATGATCCCTACGGCGATCTGTATTTTGGTGACGCGCCACCCCCCAGCTTGCTGGCTCTGAGCGCGCAGGTGCCGGGCAGCCGTGAGCGTCTGGTGCATTGTGGCTCCCTGAGCAAAGTACTGAGCCCGGGTTTGCGTGTGGGCTGGATGATTGCACCTCCCGACCTGCTCGGTAAAGCCGTGATGTGCAAGCAGTTCAGCGACGCCCACACCAGCACTTTTGCCCAGGCCACAGCCGCCCACTATCTGAAGGCGGGACGCATGCCAGGCACCCTGCAGCAGGTTCGTCAGGTGTACGCCGAGCGTGCCCAGGCCATGGGAGATGCGCTTCGGCAACAACTGGGCGATGCCTTGTCGTTCGTCCAGCCCCAGGGCGGGTTGTTTGTCTGGGCCCGGCTCACAGGCGCTGGGGGCAAGGAGACCGATGGGAATGCATTCGCTCGCCGGGCGATTGATGAAGGCGTTGCCTTTGTGCCTGGCGCCCCGTTTTTTGCCCGCGATCCAGATGTCGCCACGATACGTCTGAGTTTTGCCACGGTGGGCGTCGACCGCATTCGCGAAGGGGTTGGCCGATTGGCCAAGGCGCTCGGCTAGACGATCCGTCTTTATCTTGAAGGTTGCATCACCTCAAGCAGCCTATCCAGGCCACCGGTGTGAATCCTCACATGGGCCTTTTCTCGGACGGCGGGTTTGGCGTGATAAGCCACGGACAAACCAACGGCAGCCATCATCGGGAGGTCGTTGGCCCCATCGCCGACGGCGATGCATTGCTGCGGGGTGGCGCCGAGCAACGAGGCCACTTCCAGCACTGTCCGCCGTTTTTCGGCACCGTCACAAATCTCGCCCCAGGATTGACTGACGAGTTCGCCCGTCAGCAGGCCCGCTTCCACAGCCAGTTGATTGGAGCGGGCAAAGTCGATACCCAGGCGTGCTTTGACGCGGTCTGCAAAAAAAGTGAAGCCTCCGGACACCAGCAGTACTTTCAGTCCTGCCTGGTGGCAGGCCGTGATCAGCTCCGCCGCGCCCGGGTTGATGCGCAGTCGTTCCTGATACACATGCTCCATGTCTTGAATGGACACGCCTTTGAGCAAGGCCAGCCGGCGACGCAGACTGTCCTTGAAGTCGGTGATTTCACCCCGCATGGCGGCTTCAGTGATGGCGGCCACTTCCGCCTTGCGACCCACCGCGTCAGCAATTTCGTCAATGCACTCGATATTGATCAGCGTCGAGTCCATGTCGAAGGCGATCAGCTTGAAGTCACCCAAGCAAAGGGGAGGCGTGAAACCCTGGATGGTCAGGCCGGGGGCGATTTCAGTGGCAGCATTCATGAACTAGGTGTGTGAAGGTTGGCTCGTCAGAGGAGGCAATCGGTGCACATGGCGGCAAAAGGCATCAGGCCGGGACACCCGCTTCGACGGGTTTGCCCAGTGACCGCAGTACGTCCCGCACCATCTGAGCCCGGTCCCTGGGCTCGGGCAGGGCGCGCTCGATGCGCAGTTTGTCGTTGCCCGCCAGCTTGATGTGCTTGTTCTTCTGCACCAGTTCGATGATGCGCATCGGGTCCACCGGTGGGTTGGGCCGGAACGTGATGAGAATGACGCCGGGTGTGGCGTCCACCTTCTGCACGCCATAGGGTGCGCACAGCACGCGCAGGCGGTGCACGTCGATCAGCGTCTGTGCCTGGGCGGGTAGCTTGCCGAAACGGTCCACGATCTCTTCGAGCAAGGTGTCGATCTGATCGGAGGTCTTGGCGGTGGCCAGCTTCTTGTAGAAGCTCAGGCGCAGGTGCACGTCACCGCAGTAGTCGTTGGGCAGCAGGGCAGGCGCGTGCAGGTTGATGTCGGTGGCGGCGCTC
>JAUVYR010000105.1 GCA_030602985.1 Burkholderiales bacterium | reverse complement strand
GCCTGCTGTGCAATCGTGAGGATGTTGTTCGTGATCCAGTACAGCACCAGGCCGGCCGGGAAGAAGAAGAACATCACACTGAAAATCACCGGCATCATCCACATCAGCTTGGCTTGCAGGGGATCAGGCGGCAACGGGTTCAGCGCCGTCTGCAGGATCGTGGTGATGGCCATGATTAGCGGCAGAATGTAGAAAGGGTCGGGCGTGGACAGGTCGGTGATCCAGCCGATCCAGGGCGAGTTGCGCATTTCCACACTGGACATCAACACCCAGTACAGCGCGATGAACACCGGAATCTGGATCAGGATGGGGAAACAGCCACCCAGCGGGTTGACCTTTTCCTCACGGTAGATCTTCATCATCTCCTGCTGCATCTGCTGCGGATTGCCCTTGAGGCGCTCACGCATTTCCATGATGCGCGGGTTGACCTTCTTCATCTTGGCCATGCTGCGGTAGGCGCTGGCGTTCAGCCAGTAGAAAGCCGCCTTGATCAGCACCACGAGCAACACAATGGCCCAGCCCCAGTTACCCACCAGGCTGTGAATCTTTTCGAGCAGCCAGTACAACGGCTTCGCCAGGATGGTGAGCCAGCCGTAATCCTTCACCAGATCGAAGCCGGGCGCCAGCGAAGCCAGCACCTGCTCATACTGGGGGCCCACAAAAAGAATGGACTCCATGGCGCGCGATTCACCTGGGGCGAGCGTGTTCAACGGAGTGATCTTGCCAGCAGCAAAAAGATTGCCGATGCGTCGCACAAAATTCTCGCGCTCGACACCTTCGCCCAGGATCCAGGCGCTCACAAAATAGTGTTGCACCATGGCCACGTAGCCATTGTTGGCGGTGCGCTGAAAATCGGCACGGTTGCGGTCAACGTCTTCGAAGCTGACTTTCTGGAACTTGCTTTCCTGAGTGAACACCACCGGCCCGGTGAAGGTCCGGAAGAACGGGGTGTCGCTGCGCACCTGCTGGCTGTCACGCACCAGCTGCAAATAGACCTTGGGTGTGATGGCGCGGTCGCTCTGGTTGAAGACCTCATGGCGGACCGCCATATCGTAGGCACCACGGCGCACACGGTATTCCTTGGCCAGCACCACATCGTTCACAGGCTCGGACTCGAAGCGGACTACCAGTTCCTCCTGCCCGGGGGCCAGGCTGCGATCGGTCGAGACCAGTCGCATGGGCGTGAGGTGGGTGGGGAAATCGCCACCGATCAGTCCGGTCTGCGCCACATAGACCCGGCTGCCCTCCTGGGTCAGTAGCGTCAGCGGAGACTGGTCATCACGCAGGGCGCGGCCGATCTGGGCAAAGTGGTTCAGCAGGGTGGCACCCACCAGCGTACCGCCTTCGGAATCAAAGGTCAGCTCCAGCACGTCGGTGGTGATGACGTGTGTCTCGCGCGGGATGGCGGGCGCGTCGGTCGGTGGTGTCAGCTCGCCAGCTGGCGCCGCACCGATCAAGGTGGCGGCCGGCACAGCGGCGTCCACCGCTGCCGCTGCTGCAGCAGGCGTGGCTTCCGCCACAGGGCGCTGCTGGGAGCTGGACGGGAAGAAGGTGGCCGGCCGATTGTTATAAATCTGCCACTGGTCCCACAGGAGAACCAGCGAGAAACCAAAAATCACCCAGAGGATGGATCGGCGGATGTCGCTCATGACGGTTTCTTTTCGGATGAATCGGAGACGAGAGAAGAAAACAGGCCACGCCACTCAGGAGGGACCGGGTCACAGCCCCCGTCACACCAGGGGTGGCACCGAACCAGGCGTCGGAGAGTCAGATAACTGCCGCGCGCAGCTCCATGACGCTCCAGGGCCTCCAGCGAATAGGCCGAACAGGTGGGCTCAAAACGGCAACCCGACCCCAGCCAGGGACTCAGCACCAGCCGATAGGCCTTGACGATGCCCATGAGGAACAGGCGCGGCCAATCAAGCACGGCAGACTCCTGCCAGCAACTGTTGCAGTTCTTGGCGTACCTGCTGCTTCAAGGCCGTGGACTGCGCACTGGGGAATTGCTCACGCGAAAAACCACTGCGCAGACGAACCACCAGCGCGCCATGCGGCAGCGCGTCCACGACGGATCGGCCGCATTCATAGATCTGACGGCGGATCAGGTTGCGGGTGGCGGCTCGTTTGGCCCAGCGCTTGGGCACCATCGCACCCAGCCAACGGTGGCCCTGCGAGAACACTTCAGGCAAGGCCGTGTGCGGACCCTCAGGCAGGAAGTGAAGCGCAAAGTGCATGGTTTTGCTGGTGGGCGGCTTCGACAGCACAGCGTCGAATTGCGCACGGTGCCGCAGGCGTTGCAGATCGGCCAACGCCATCGGGCGACCTTGAAAACCGGACTTAGACGGCCAGGCGCTTGCGGCCCTTGGCGCGGCGTGCATTCAGCACAGCGCGACCGCCACGGGTTTGCATGCGGACCAGAAAGCCATGGGTACGGGCGCGACGAATCTTGGAGGGTTGGTAGGTGCGTTTCATGATGACTGTATTTCGAAAATTTCCGAGGAAACCCTAGATTATTGCAAATATTCGTTTATTCGCCAAGTCAAACCCGCCGGGTCTTGTTTTCAAGTGGCTGACAAGTCGGGAAAACCAGATGTGGATAACTGTCAGCTGCCGCTACAATCGGCGTTCAGATTTTCACATCTATCCACAATCCGCCAGCTCTGGCACTCTTGTTGTTCTGTACCCATGTCCCTGTCTGCCTCCCCCTCCGAACCTGCGGTGGGCGCCTCTGATTTATGGGCCTCCTGCGTGGAGCGGCTGGCGCAGGACATGCCCGAACAGCAGTTCAATACCTGGATACGCCCCCTCTCGGCCAAAGTGGCTGACGACGGCAGCAAACTGGTGCTGGCCGTGGCCAACCGCTTCAAAATGGACTGGATCCGGGCCCAGTACGCTGGCAAGATCACCGCCACCCTGCAGTCCCTGACCGGCCAGCCCGTCGCTCTGGAGTTAGTACTCGCTCCGCGTGAAGCTCCAGCCAAATCTACCGCTCAGCCCAGAAATGTGGCCGCTTTGCAGGACCCGATCTTTGCTGAACTCCCTGAAGCCGCTCTGCCTGGGCCGGAATCGACCCAGGAAGCGCACAAGCACCGGCTGAATGCGGCGCTCACCTTTTCGACCTTGGTGGAGGGCACGGCCAACCGCATGGCACGCGCTGCCGCCATGCATGTGGCCGGGAGTCCTGGTCACCTCTACAACCCCCTCTTCGTGTACGGCGGTGTCGGCCTGGGCAAGACCCACCTGGTGCACGCCATCGGCAACCAGTTGCTGGCCGACAAGCCCAACGCCAAAGTTCTCTACATCCATGCCGAGCAGTTTGTGTCGGATGTGGTTAAGTCCTACCAGCGCAAGACGTTTGACGCCTTCAAGGAGCGTTACCACTCGTTGGACCTGCTGATCATCGACGACGTGCAGTTCTTCGCCAACAAGGAACGCACACAGGAAGAATTCTTCAACGCCTTCGAGGCACTGCTGGCCAAGAAGAGCCACATCGTCATGACCAGCGACACCTATCCCAAGGGGCTGGCGGATATCCATGAGCGCCTGGTGTCGCGCTTCGATTCGGGGCTGACCGTGGCCATCGAGCCCCCCGAGCTGGAAATGCGGGTGGCGATCCTGATCAGCAAGGCCGAAGCCGAAGGCGCGGCCATGCCCGAAGACGTGGCCTTCTTTGTGGCCAAGAACGTGCGCTCCAACGTGCGCGAGCTCGAAGGCGCGCTGCGCAAGATCCTGGCGTACAGCCGCTTCAACCAGAAGGACGTGTCGATCCAGCTCGCCCGCGACGCGCTGAAAGACCTGTTGAGCATCCAGAACCGGCAGATCAGCGTGGAAAACATCCAGAAAACCGTGGCCGACTTCTACAAGATCAAGGTCGCGGACATGTATTCCAAGAAGCGGCCGGCCAACATCGCCCGGCCGCGCCAGATCGCGATGTTCCTGGCCAAAGAGCTGACCCAGAAAAGCCTCCCGGAAATCGGCGAGCTGTTCGGCGGTCGTGACCACACCACCGTGCTGCACGCGGTGCGCAAGATCGCGGCCGAGCGCCAGACGGTGAGCGAACTCAACCAGCAACTGCACGTTCTGGAACAGACCCTGAAAGGCTGACATGCAAACCTGCAACAATGTCAGCTGTTTTGCGTGGTCGCCTGTATGGCTGACCTTCAAAGACAATCATCAGAAAGCACGAGCATGATCGTTTTTCAATCGACCCAGGCCCAGGTTCTGGCCGCCCTGCAATCCGTGTCGGGCATTGTGGAGCGCCGCCACACGCTGCCGGTGCTGGCCAATGTGCTGATCCGTAAAGTAGGCGCGCAGGTGCAGCTCACCACCAGCGACCTGGAAATCCAGATTCGCACCCAGGCCGACCTGGGCGGCGACGACCAGGCCTTCGCCACCACCGTGGGGGCGCGCAAGCTGATCGACATCCTCAAGACGCTGCCCGGCGACCAGAAGGTCAGCTTGGAGTCACAGCAATCCCGCCTGATCCTCAAGGGCGGCAAGTCTAAATTCACCTTGCAGACGCTGCCGGCCGAAGACTTCCCGCTGGTGCAGGAGTCGCCCAGCTTTGGTCCGGTGTTCAGTGTGCCCCAGAAGACGCTCAAGAGCCTGATGAGCCAGGTGAGCTTTGCCATGGCGGTGCACGACATCCGCTACTATTTGAACGGCATCCTGTTTGTGGCTGAAGGCAAGAAGCTGAGCCTGGTCGCCACCGACGGTCACCGCCTGGCCTTTGCCAGCGCCGAACTGGATGTGGACGTGCCCAAGCAGGAAGTCATCCTGCCGCGCAAAACCGTGCTGGAACTGCAGCGCCTGCTCAGCGACAAGGAAGGCGCGATCGACATGCAGTTTGCGGCCAACCAGGCCCGCTTCACGTTCGACGGCATGGAGTTCGTGACCAAGCTGGTGGAAGGCAAATTCCCCGACTACAACCGCGTCATTCCCCGCAACCACCAGAACATTGTGGTGCTGGGCCGTCAACCGCTGCTTGCCGCGTTGCAGCGCGCCGCCATCATGACGAGTGAGAAGTTCAAAGGCGTGCGCCTGAGCCTGGAGCCGGGTGTGCTGCGCCTCGCGGCCAACAACGCCGACCAGGAAGAAGCAGTCGACGAGCTGGACATCGAATACAGCGGCGATGCGATCGAGATGGGATTCAATGTGACCTATCTGATCGACGCCCTGGCGAACATGAGCCAGGACATGGTCCGCATGGAGCTGGCCGATGGCAATTCGTCAGCCCTGCTCACCATTCCCGACAACGAACACTTCAAATACGTGGTGATGCCGATGCGTATCTGATACGCATGCAGACACCCCCGCTTACAGGCCCGCGACCCTCGCGGGTTTTGGCTTTACAGAATACCGAGTCCCGCACATGAGCGCAGAACAACATCCTTCCAGCCCCGAGTCACAGCCTCACGTCACGGCGGCCTCTGACGGCTACGGCGAAGGCGCCATCCAGATACTCGAAGGCCTGGAGGCAGTACGCAAGCGCCCCGGCATGTACATTGGCGACACGAGCGACGGCACCGGCCTGCACCACCTGGTGTTCGAGGTGGTGGACAACTCCATCGACGAAGCGCTGGCTGGCCATTGCGACGACATTGTCGTGACCATCCACTCGGACAACTCCATCAGCGTGACCGACAACGGACGCGGTATTCCCACTGGCGTGAAGATGGACGACAAGCACGAGCCCAAGCGCTCGGCCGCTGAAATCGCGCTGACCGAACTGCACGCGGGCGGCAAGTTCAACCAGAACAG
>JAUVYR010000038.1 GCA_030602985.1 Burkholderiales bacterium | reverse complement strand
CTGGAGGCGGCCAAGCCTCATTGATCGATCAGCAGAAAAACTGCATCTCGGTGCCTGCCAGCGAAATCACGTCATTGTTCCGAAGGGGGGCGGCTTCTTTGCCAATGGGCTGGCCATTGATCAACGGCGCCGAGTGTCCATCCACCAGGCTGAGGGTGTAGCCGTTGGCTTGCTGGTGAATGGCCGCCACCGAAATACCCGGCTTGCCCAGTGTGGTGACGGCTTTGGTCAGTGGCATTTCTTTGCCAGCCGCTGCGCCACTCATGACCCGAATCCGCGCGGAACCCACCGTCGGGGCAGGCGAGGTCGGCGCCACCGGGTCCAAGGTGACCCGGATCTGATAGCGGCCGATTTCGATCAGGTCGTCGGGCTTCAGCAGGGCAGACACAATGGCCTTGCCGTTGATGTAAGTGCCGTTGGTGCTGTTGAGGTCGATCAGCTCCAATCCTTCCGGTTTCTGGACGAACACGGCATGCTCGCCACTCACGGCCAGGTTGTCGACCACAATATCGTTGTAGGGGCGCCGGCCCAGTGTGGTGCGCGGCTGCGTCAGCGCGATATCTTTCAGGGCCACCCCGTCGAGGGAGATGGTCATGGTGGGCATGAGTGACTCCAGTGCGGCATGTTGGATGGCTTATTGTGCCATCTCTGCCGCCGAACTCAGGGGGCGGGTGGGTTCCGGTGAGCACTGCACCAGCACCAGCGAAATGTTGTCGCGGCCACCGGCTTCGTTGGCCCGTCGCATCAGCTCACGCCCTGCTCGTTCCAGCGGGCCAAAGTGGAGCAGCACCTGGGCCATTTCGGTGTCTGAGAGCATGTCGTTCAGACCGTCGGAGCAGAAAAGATAGGTGTCGCCAGGCAGCACCACATGCTCGTGAACTTCCACGTTCACTTCGGCAGCCACGCCAATGGCGCGTGTCACCAGGTTTTTGTAGTGCGCCACCCGAGCCAGGTGAGGCGGGATCAGTCCAGCGTCCAGCTGTTCCTGCAGGAGGGAGTGGTCTCGCGTGAGGCCCATGAAGCGCCCCTGACGGAGGCGATAGGCGCGTGAGTCACCCACATGGCCGATCGTCAGCCGGTTGCGCTGAAAGACAGCGGTCACCAGGGTGGTGGCCATGCCCCGGTGTTCAGCATTGGTCTGGGACGCTTCATAGACGGCCCGGTTGGCACTCATCATGGCATCCAGAACCAGCGGCAGGTTGCGGGCAGGGGGGTCGCCATCGGACCACAGCGCGTCAAAACGGTCGATGACCGCGTGGGTGGCCAAGGTGCTGGCCACTTCCCCCGCGTTGTAGCCACCCATGCCATCGGCGAGCACGACCAGGCCCATCTCGGGATTGACCGCGAGGGCGTCTTCGTTGTTGGCTCGCACCCGACCGGTGTCGGTCAGGCTGAAGAAGTCACATTTCATGGCGATGGCGGTGGTCACAGACGATCAGTGTAGCGTGAACCACCATGAAAAAGGCCCGCAAAAGCGGGCCTGAATGCGACAAAAGCTGAAATTACAGTAAGCCTTTTAGCAGTTTACCCATTTCAGATGGGTTGCGGGTGATGGTGAAGCCGCACTCTTCCATGATGGCCAGTTTGGCGTCGGCCGTGTCGGCGCCGCCGCTGATAAGCGCACCTGCGTGGCCCATGCGCTTGCCGGGAGGCGCGGTCACGCCAGCGATGAAGCCGACGATGGGCTTCTTCATGTTGGCCTTGCACCACATCGCGGCTTCGGCCTCGTCCGGGCCACCGATTTCGCCGATCATGATGACCGCATCGGTGTCGGGGTCGTCGTTGAACATGCGCATGACGTCAATGTGCTTGAGGCCGTTGATGGGGTCACCCCCAATGCCCACCGCGCTCGACTGGCCAATACCCAGTTCAGACAACTGAGCCACCGCTTCGTAGGTCAGGGTGCCAGAGCGGCTCACCACGCCCACGCGGCCTTTTTTGTGGATGTGGCCGGGCATGATGCCGATCTTGATCTCGTCGGGGGTGATCAGGCCAGGGCAGTTGGGGCCCAGCAACAGGGTTTCCTTGCCCCCCGCCGCCACTTTGGCCTTCATCTTGTTGCGCACTTCCAGCATGTCACGCACGGGGATGCCTTCGGTGATGCAGATGGCCAGGTCCAGGTCGGCTTCGACGGCTTCCCAGATGGCGGCAGCGGCACCGGCTGGCGGCACGTAGATCACGGACACGGTGGCGCCGGTGTCGGCCGCGGCTTCCTTGACGCTGGCGTAAATGGGGATGTCGAAAATCTTTTCGCCGGCTTTCTTGGGGTTCACGCCGGCCACGAAGCAGTTCTTGCCGTTCGCGTATTCCTGGCACTTTTCGGTGTGGAACTGGCCGGTCTTGCCGGTGATGCCCTGGGTGATGACCTTGGTGTCTTTGTTGATCAGGATAGACATGTTGGATTCCTTTCCGGGCTCAGGCTTTGACGGCGGCAGCGGCTTTTTGAGCGGCTTCGGCCATGGTGTCGGCACTGATGATGGGCAGGCCGCTTTCGGCCAGCATCTTCTTGCCCAGTTCTTCGTTCGTGCCCTTCATGCGCACCACCAGCGGCACGTTCAGGTTCACCGCGCGGCAGGCGGTGATCACGCCGGTGGCGATGGTGTCACAGCGCATGATGCCGCCGAAGATGTTGACCAGAATGGCCTTGACCTTCGGGTTCTTGAGCATGATCTTGAAAGCTTCGGTCACCTTCTCCGGGGTGGCGCCGCCGCCCACGTCGAGGAAGTTGGCCGGCTCGGCGCCGAACAGCTTGATGGTGTCCATGGTGGACATGGCCAGGCCGGCACCGTTCACCAGGCAACCGATGTTGCCGTCCAGGCTGATGTAAGCCAGATCAAACTTGGAGGCTTCGATTTCAGCCGGGTCTTCTTCGTCCAGGTCGCGGAAGGCCACGATTTCGGGGTGGCGGAACAGGGCGTTGGAGTCGAAGTTGAACTTCGCGTCGAGGGCAATGATGTTGCCCTTGCTGTCGCGGTTCAGGGGATTGATTTCCACCAGGGAAGCGTCGGTCTCCATGTAGCACTTGTAGAGCTTCTGGCAGACGTCGACGAACTGGGGCACGGAGTCGGCAGGCATCTGGATGCCGGTAGCCAGTTCCTTGGCTTGAGCTTCGGTCAGGCCCACCAGCGGATTCACGAACACCTTGACGATTTTTTCCGGGGTGTTGTGGGCCACTTCCTCGATGTCCATGCCGCCTTCGCTGGAGGCGATGAAGGCCACGCTCTGGGTGCCACGGTCGGTCACGACGGAGAGGTAGTATTCTTTCTGTATGTCGGCGCCGTCTTCAATGTAGAGGCGGCGAACCTTCTGGCCTTCGGGGCCAGTCTGGTGCGTGACCAGCTGCATACCCAGGATGTCGGTGGCGCGGGCCTTGACGTCGTCGATCGACTTGGCCACCTTGACGCCGCCGCCCTTGCCGCGTCCGCCGGCGTGGATCTGGGCCTTGACCACCCACACAGGGCCGCCCAGCTTCTGGGCTGCTTCAACGGCTTCCTGCACCGTAAATGCAGGGATGCCGCGGGGAACGGGGACACCAAACTGACGCAAGATTTCCTTGCCTTGGTACTCGTGAATCTTCATGAAAATCGCTCTCTTAAAGAGTCAAACACAACACGTCCGCCCTGAGGGCAAGGTAGCGTGGGCATGGTAAGGCCACGATAACGGTGCAACAGGCCATAGGACACACGAAAACCTGAAATGTATCATGCGGCTCTGCACCAACCTTGAGCCTAACTGACAGGACGCCCCGCCATGCCCCACGTTTTCATTGACGGCGAAGCCGGAACCACCGGCCTGCAAATCCGTGAACGACTCGCCGACCTGCCCGCCATCACCTTGCTCAGCATCGATCCTGCGCGCCGCAAGGACCCGGCCGCCAAGCGCGAACTCATGGCCCAGGCTGACCTTGTCATTCTGTGCCTGCATGACGACGCCGCGCGCGAATCTGTGGCCATGATCGACGGCATTCGGGCCGAGCAAGGTCATGCCCCGCGCATCATCGACGCCTCCACGGCGCATCGCGTGGCGCCCGGATGGGTGTATGGATTCCCCGAGCTGTGTGCAGGCCAGGCCGAAGCGGTTCGTACGGCTGATCGTGTGGCGAATCCGGGTTGCTATGCCACAGGGGCGATTGCCCTGATTCGTCCCCTGATCGACGCCGGGCTTCTGCCTGACGACTGCCCGTTGAGTCTGCCCAGCGTCAGCGGATACACCGGCGGGGGGCGCACCATGATCGAGGCCTATGAGGCAGGCACTGCAGCACCTTTCGAGCTGTATGCACTGGGCCTCAGCCATAAGCACATCCCCGAGATCATGGCCTGCACCGGGCTGACCCGTCGGCCCCTGTTCATTCCTTCGGTCGGTAACTTTCCCCAGGGCATGCTGGTACAGATCCCCCTCCATCTGGATACCTTGCCCGGCCACGTGACGCTGGTTCAGTTGCACGACGCATTGGCGACTCACTACTCGGGCAGTGAATGGGTGTCGGTGGAGCCGGCCACCGCCGATGGCAAGCTGGACGCCGTAGCCCTGGCCAATACCAACCGGCTGGAGTTGCGCGTGTTTGGCCATGAGGCACACCGGCATGCGGTGCTGGTGGCCCGCCTGGACAACCTGGGCAAAGGTGCCAGCGGTGCCGCTGTGCAGAACCTCAGGCTGATGCTGGGTGTCTGAGTCTTCAGGCGTCCAAGATCCAGCCGGGTTCGAGCCGGGCAGCGCCTGAGGCCGCCAGCTCTTGCAGCAACTCACCGAGCCAGGTGTCCATGTCCTGGGTGCTGTGCCGTTGATGCTGCTGCATGAGGTAGGGCGTCTGTTTCGCCCAGTCTAGGAAAGTGTTTTCAGGCACACGCTGCCATTCCAGCAACTTGAACTTGAGCAAGACCTTCCAGGCGTAACGCAGGTGTTTGTCCGGGTGGTCGATGAACTGTTGCAGGCGACTTCGGGCTCGAGTCAGTGCGGCGGTCACGGCTTGCGCGCCGCTGAAGGGCCGTCCATGGCCGGGAATCACACACACGGGAGCCAGTTGTGCAATCACATCCAGTGTCTGGCCCACCTCATGGAAGGCCTCTGCGCCATCCAGTTCGGGGAACACCACGCCAAAGCCGTTTTCCCATAGCGCGTCGCCCGAGATCAGAACGCCGTGCGTGGGTTGAAACAGCAACACGGCATGCGGGTCGTGCCCAGGTGCGGCGTGGATGTCCCACGGCAGGCCGCCCAGTGTCCATGACGTACCCGGCACCAGCACACCGTCATGCCGAAAACGCGGGCAGTCCTGGCCGGTCGCCCGGTAGGTGAGCGTGGCCTCGTCCCATGCCGTCACCGCGTTGGCATGGCCGGGAGGAATCCATGTCTGCATGTCAGGGTACTGTTGCTGCAAGGCCGCGTTGCCGCCGCAGTGGTCGCTGTGCAGGTGGGTGTTGAGCAATCGCCCTAGGGGGCGCCCGCGCAGCGCATCATCCAGCAAGGCCAGGGTCTGTGGGGCATGCGTGCAGTACCCGGAATCGATCAGGGTGGCCCCCTCCGGCCCATCGAGCAGGATGTTGTTGGCCGACAGCCAGCCGCGTTCCCAGACCTGCATGCCTGGGGGAAATGGTATAGCTTGGTGAGTCACCGTGCGAGTATGAGCCGCCCTTACTTCTGCCGCAACTCCCGGCGCAGGATCTTGCCGACGTTGCTCTTGGGCAGTTCGTCACGGAACTCGATGTACTTGGGCCGCTTGTAACCGGTCAGGTTGTCATGGCAGAAGCGCAGCACGGCTTCTTCGGTCAGCGTCGGGTCGCTGCGGACCACATACACCTTGATGGCTTCGCCCGAGTGTTCATCGGGCACGCCCACGGTGGCGCATTCGAGCACGCCCGGGCACAAGGAAATCACGTTGTCGAGCTCCGTCGGGAAGACATTGAACCCCGACACGATGATCATGTCCTTCTTGCGGTCCACGATGCGGATGTAGCCGCGTTCGTCCATGATGCCGATGTCGCCGGTGCGCATGTAGCCGTCAGCGGTGAACGTCTTGGCGTTTTCTTCGGGCTTGTTGTAATAGCCTGGCATCACGTTGGGGCCCTTGATGCAGATTTCCCCTGTCTGGCCCACGGGCTGGCTGTGGCCGTCATCGTCCTTGATGGCGATGTCGATACCCGGCAGCGGCAGACCGATCGTGCCAGAGAATTCGGTGTTGGTCACGGGGTTGTTGGTGCCGATGGCGCAGGTCTCGCTCATGCCCCAGCCTTCGATCATGGCGCATTTGGTCACGGTCTGCCATTGGCGTGCCGTGCCCTCGGATGCCGCCATCCCCCCCGCTTGTGACAGCACTAGGGATGAGAAATCCAGCTGGCGGAAGCGCGCGTTGTTCAGCAGGCCATTGAACAGGGTGTTGACTGCCGGCAGGGAGTGGAAGGGTCGACTCTTGAGGGTTTCCACGAACTTCGGGATGTCTCGCGGGTTGGGGATCAGGGTGGCGTGCGCGCCATGACGGATCACCAGCAGCATGAGCGTGAGCGCAAAGATGTGGTACAGCGGCAGCGCCATGATGTGGTTGGCTTCCCGCACATCCCCCAGCTTGTCCAGCGCCGGGGTGAACCAGGCTTCGGCCTGCAGCGTCGCGGCAATCACGTTACCGTGCGTCAGGATCGCCCCTTTGGACAGGCCGGTTGTGCCGCCGGTGTATTGTAGGAACGCGATCGAGTCGTGATTCACCTCGGCGGGTTTGAGTGAGGCTTGCGCACCTTTCTGCATCGCAGCCTTGAAAGAAACGATCGTCCGCCCATCCAGGGGCAGCTTGAAGGGGGGAACCATCTTGGCCAGATGGCGCACGGCGAACGTGATCCAGTGGCCGTACCAGAAGCCGAGTTCATCGCCCATGCTGGCGACCACCACGTGCTTGACCTGGGTTCGCTCGATCACGTCTTCCAGGGTGCGCGCGAAGTTTTCCAGGATGACGATCGCTTCGGCACCCGAGTCCTTGAGCTGGTGTTCCAGTTCGCGAGCGGTGTAGAGCGGGTTGACGTTCACACAGGTGTAGCCGGCTCTCAGTACCCCCGCCATGGTGATCGGAAACTGGGGCAGGTTGGGGAGCATGATGGCCACCCGCGCCCCGGTGGGCAGACCCAGCGACTGCAGATAAGCCCCCAGCGCCTGGCTCATCCGGTCCAGTTGACCATAAGTCATCCATTCGTTCATGCAGACAGTGACTGGCTGCTTGGCGTTTTGCTGGAAGGAGGCCTCGAACAGCTCATTCAGTGAGCGGTACTGCGAGGGGTCGATCTCGGCGGGCACGCCGGGCGGATAATGCTTGAGCCAGATACGGTCCATTTGTCTCTCTCGGTGTTATGGGGCAGGATGGAAGATGGCGTGCCGAGATTTTGGCGGCTCATGGCGCGGTCGACCTCAGGGCAAGTCCCTAGAAGCTGTCGCGCAGGGCACAGTTGGAAATGCGTTCATGTCGATCACGTCCCTTCATCGGATGGCCTGGCCCCTGGTTTTCATGGGCTTGTGGGTCGCTCTTGTGCTTCAAGTCGGGCTGGCCTGGTGGGCGAGCCGCCGCAGCGCCCCCGGTTGGCAGGCCCATGCCCGGGAATGGGGGCGTTCGTGGTGGCGGGAGCTTCAATGGGCTTATCGTGTGCTGCTCTGGTGGCAACCCTTTCGGGCGCAGGCCATCCCGGATGGGTGGCCGGCGGAGGCGGAGACGCAGTGCGACAAGACGGGCGTGGTCTTGGTGCACGGCTATCTGTGCAACAGGGGGTTCTGGACGCCTTGGATGCAGCGATTGGCCTCAGAGGGCCGCCCTTTTGTGGCGCTCACGCTGGACCCGCCGTGGGCGCCGATCGAGGCCCATGCGCCTGCGCTGGATGCCGCCGTTCAGAAGCTGCAGTCACTGACCGGACGTGCGCCGCTGATCGTGGCACACAGCATGGGCGGGCTGGTGTTCCGGGCCTGGGCCCGCGCGGTCGGGCCGCAGTGGGGGCGTTGTGTGGGAGGAGTGGTCACACTGGCTACGCCGCATCAGGGCACCTGGCTGGCGCGTTGGAGCCTGACGCCCAACGGCCGCCAGATGCGGCCGGACAGCCCCTGGCTGGCCGATCTGGCGCACAGCGAGTCGGGATCGATCCCCGTGCCGGTTGACGCGTGGCTCACGGTCTGCGACGCTGTGGTGTTTCCGGCTCAGGCGGCGGTCTGGCCGGGCGCATCGACGCATATCCTTCGAGCCGAAGGGCATGTCTCGATGGCGTTTGCGCCCGAGGTCTGGTCGCAGGTGCGTGCGCGACTGGATGCACTGGATAAATCCCCGCCGGCTGTCGTGTTTTCCAGACGGCTGGCTGGCGGCAGTCAGGGTTAACCCTTATATTTGGACCATGTCCGGAGTTACCATGTCCCGATCCAGAGTCAAAGCGCCCATTCGAACGCTGAGCGATGCCCATCGCCCGGCGATCCTGCGGCACCTGCTCGATCTGGGCGAGGAAGACCGCTACTTGCGGTTCGGCTATGCCGCCAACGACGGTCAGATCCGTCGCTACGTCGCAGGCCTTCGTTTCGATTGCGACGAAGTGTTCGGTATCTTCAACTGGCGCATGCAGTTGATCGCCATGGCCCATCTGGCCTACATGATCGAAGGTATGGGGCAGCACACCGCCGAATTCGGGGCCAGCGTGTCGGGGCATGCCCGCGGGCGTGGTTTTGGCAACCAGTTGTTTGCCCGAGCAGTCCGCCATGCCCGCAATGAAGGTGTCCGCAAACTGGTCATTCATGCCCTGACGGAAAACGCTGCCATGCTGGCCATCGCGCGAAAGGCCGGCGCCAAAGTCGAGCGAGACGGCCCTGAAAGCCAGGCCCTGCTGGTATTGCCGCCGGCCGACTTCGAGTCCAACGTGATCGAGCTGATGGACGAACAGGTCGCTCGTTCTCAGTACTACGTCAAACTGGGGCATCACCGGATGCGCCGCTGGTGGCGTCGCCTCTCGGGCTGGGGGCAGGTTATGGTGCGCCGCCGCCCTGGCGGTTGATCGGTGTCACGGCCCTGTTGTATCCTACGGCTTCCTCAACTACGCCGACCTCTCAGTGGCCGAACCCTATCCCAGTCCGTCGCCGCACCGCACGGTGCGGCACATCGACAAACGCGGCTTTCTCCAGAAACTCGCTGAATTCATCCATCCTGGACCCGACTCCAAAGACGAGTTGATCGAAGCCTTGGCCGACGCCGAGGACAACGACATCATCAACGCCGAATCGCGGGTCATGCTCGAAGGCGTCATCCGCATTGCCGACATGACGGCCGGTGACGTGATGGTGGCCGCCCCGCGCATGGATGCGCTCGACATCCAGGCGCCTTTTCAGGACTTGCTGAACACGGTGATCGAGACCGCGCACTCCCGCTTCCCGGTCTACGAAGGCGAGCGTGAAAACATCATCGGCATCTTGCTCGCCAAGGATCTGCTCAAGCTGCACCGGGCGCCCGAGCTCAAACTGCGCACCTTGCTTAGGCCAGCGGTGTTTGTGCCGGAAAGCAAGGGCTTGAACGACCTGTTGCGCGAATTCCGGGGCAACCGCAACCACCTCGCCATCGTGATTGACGAGTTTGGCCGGGTGGCCGGGCTCATCACCATCGAGGACGTGCTCGAAGAAATCGTGGGTGAAATCGAGGACGAATTCGATGAGGAAGAGGAAGAGGGCGATATCTTCACCCTGGCGGACGGCTCTTGCCGGGTGTCGGGCGATACCCCCATCGAACGGGTGAACGAATGGTTTGAACTGGACCTGCCCGACGACGAAGTCGACACCATCGGTGGCCTGATTTCGCACGAGATGGGCCATGTGCCCAAGCGCGGCGAAGTGCATGAACGCAGTGGCTTGCGCTTCCTGGTGCAGCACACCAAGGGCGGCGCCGTGACCTGGTTCAAGGTCACCCGGCTGACGGAGACCGCTTGACCCCTACGCGCTGGATCGTGCCCATGGGGTTGGCCGGGCTGGCCCATGCCTGGGCGATGGCTTGGCCATGGCCCGGCGTGAGCGTGCTGGGCTGGCAGACCGGTGAGCCGGTGGCCTGGTTGCAGTGGCTGGCGCTGGTTGGGCTGGCCTGGCTGTGCCGACAGGCTCCCTCGTGGCGATCGGCGGCGCTGCTGGCCTGGCTGTTCGGCACCGCCTGGCTGGCTGGCACTTTCTGGTGGTTGTTCATTTCCATGAACACCTATGGCGGCTTGCCGGCCTGGATGGCGGCATTTTCCGTCTGGGCACTGGCGGCTTTTCTGGCGCTTTACACGGCGGCCGCAGGGGGCCTGGTGTGGCGCTGGCGGGCAGCGTCGCCTTTTCGCTATGCGCTGGTGTTTGCCGCCGTCTGGCTGCTGGCCGAATGGGCGCGAGGGCGCTGGCTGACCGGCTTTCCCTGGGGGGCGGCAGGCTACGCCCAGGTGGATGCCATGGCCGTTTGGGCGCCCTGGGTGGGTGTGTATGGCATGGGTGCGCTGAGCGCCGGGCTGGCTGCCGCCGTCGCGGCCGGGGCCTGGTGGCGTGGCTGGTGGCCCAGGGTGCTGATCGGGGTCTTGGTGCTGCCCATGGTCTGGCCGTCGGCAGGGCGTTGGCTGGCCGAGGTGCAGCCCGCTTTCACTCGTTCTACCGGAGCCGTACCGGTGGCGCTCTTGCAAGGCAACATTCCGCAAGATGAAAAATTCCAGCCCGGGGGTGGCGTGCCACTGGCGCTGGAGTGGTACCTCACGGCCACGGGCGAAGCGCTGCAACGGCTGGATGCTCGGGGCGGCGGGCTGGTGGTGGCGCCTGAAACGGCCATTCCCTTGCTGCCCCAGCAGATGGACCCAGCCTGGTGGGCGCAGTGGGAGGCACAGATCGCGGCCAGTCAGTCGGCCGTGCTGATCGGCCTGCCGATGGGCAGTTGGCAGGCCGGGTACACCAACTCGGTGGCGGGCTGGACGCCATCGCTCGACACCTACCGCTACGACAAGCACCATCTGGTGCCGTTCGGCGAATTTGTGCCGCCGCTGTTTCGCTGGTTCACCGAGTGGATGGACATCCCACTGGGAGACTTCAACCGTGGGGCGCTGGTCCAGCCACCTTTCGAATGGATGGGCCAACGCTGGGCACCGAACGTCTGTTACGAAGACCTGTTTGGTGAAGAGCTGGCGGCATCTTTCCGGGATGCTGACGCGGCTCCGACCCTACTGGTGAACGTCAGCAACATCGCCTGGTTTGGCAATACGGTGGCCATCGACCAGCACCGGCACATCGCGCGGCTGCGATCCCTGGAGCTGCAGCGCTCAACAGTGCGCGCCACCAACACCGGCGCCACCGCGGTGATCGACCCCTTGGGCCGGGTGATCGCTGAATACCCCCGCTTGACACGCGGCGTGCTGGACAGCGAGGTGGAGGGGCGAACGGGCCTCACGCCTTATGCCTGGTGGGCCAGCCGCTTTGGCCTGTGGCCGCTGGTGCTGCTGGCTTTGGGGGTACTTTTTTATTATTTTTTTATGAATCGATGTAAGGTCGATTAAATATTGAACTTAGGGCCTTCATTTCGTCGTCGGAGATTATTTTTTTCTCCAATTTTCCACTTGCTTCCAGTGCATGCATTTTGAGAAAAATCTCAAATTGATTTGGTGGGCAAGGCGGACTCCAAAAGAAGCCTTGGCCATAGTTGCAGCCGATCTTTTTGAGTATGTCAACTTGATCTTTTGATTCAACTCCTTCTGCGATTACTTTTAGGCCAATCCGATGTGCCATCCTTATCAGATCTTGCGCTAAACTTCTTTGTTTTTCAATGGTTTCAAGATTTTTTATGAGCGACTTGTCAAGTTTGATGGTGCTGGCAGGAAGTTTTGCTAAATTATCAAAGCTAAAGTGCCCCGTGCCAAAATCATCTAGGTGTACTTCAATTCCTAAAAGGCTTAAGTAGCTTAATATCAGTTCCGTCTCTTTGGATAGTTCAACTGGTGTTGTTTCTGTGATCTCGATACATATTTTTTGTGGTTTAATTTGATATTTATTTAATGATTCCTCGAGGGTTTTGATAAGCTCAGGTCTTTGGATGTGCCAGCCGGTTAGATTGATCGAGACCTTTATATTATTCATGTGACCTTGATCCCATTGATTAATCTGCCTGCAGGCTTCATCAATAACCCAATTTTCGAGCTCGTGAAGTACATCTGCTGTAGATGCAGAGTTTAGTATTTCTGCTGGTCCTATTTGGCCAAGAGTGTCGTGCTCCCAGCGCACAAGCGCTTCTGCGCCAGTTACTTCGTTTGAGTTTAGGTCTATTTGAGGCTGATAGTGTAGTGTCAGCTCATTCTTTTCAATCGCCTTTTGGATCTCTGAAATAAGCTGATTTTTTCTCGATAGTAATGCGTTTGTTGATGTGGTGTATCTTGTGTAAACTTTTTCTCTTATCTTTGATTGCCGCAAGGCTAATTCTGCTGCATGAACTAATTTTTCGCCGTTTCCATTTTCGGGGAAATGTGCAATTCCTGCTCTAATTGTTGCATATATGCCCTTTTGTTTTTTTATGCTTTCGATTGATTTGATTATTTTGTGTTCTGTATTTTGATTGTTTGATTTATTTGGTTTGAACGTTATTGCAATGGTTGTGTCGTGCAATATGAAAATTGATATTGGTGTGCCATCTATTGAATTTTTGACCATCTCGATGGTGATTTTATTTATCGATTTAATGAATTCGTAATTGCTGGAGATTAGTATGCTGTTGAATTCGACAATAATTAATGTTATATCTTCATTTTTTCTTTGCTCTAGGTGGTATATGAGTCGATCGCGTTCTGTTAGATGTTTGCTGTCTCTTTTGTGGATGAATTCGTTTTTTTTCCGTGAATCTTTTGCAATCAGGAACAATGTCAGTAGCACAAGAGTTCCGCCCACAATGGCCGTCTCCAGACTCCAGGAGCGAGAGAGCAGATAGTAGATGCCTGTTACTATCAAATAGATCACTGTTAGCGAATATAGCGCGATAAGATGCTTTGCTCTAGGCTGATTTGTCTTCATGGTGATGAACTGATCTGGGTTGCTAGGCGGACATTTGCATCACATATATCATTGTATGAAATAGTGTGCTTTAAGCATCATACACCTAATGTTTGAATTGGTGTGTGTATGAGCGAGTGTTCATGCGACACATTCTTCTCTATGAATGAGAAAGATGTTAGTGACCGCTTGCGGTCTTTTGGACTTCGTGTCAAGCATTTGCGCGTCTGTCGCTCAATCACCCAAGAAGAGCTGGCGGAGTTGACGGGGTTGTTTCGTACCTATCTAAGTCGCATTGAGTCAGGGCAGGCAAACCCGACACTTACGGTGATGTATGCCTTGGCCAAGGCACTCCATGTCGAGGTCTGTGAGTTGTTTAAGGAGTTAGACGAAGAAGCACCCTTGGTCGTGGGGCGTGTTCGCTCCGAAAGCCGTCCGTCAAGGGGTAGAGTCGCAAAATAGAACTTTGTACTTGCTAAGGGTAGCTTTTCGCCCACGGAGCTATGCTGGTCATACAATAAAAGGTTGCTTTAAGCCCTGTAGATAAGCTGGGCTATGAAGGCTTTCAAACAAAGACTAGCCTACCCATGCTGACCTTTCAACAAATCATCCTCAAGCTTCAGGCCTACTGGGACGCCCAGGGTTGTGCCCTGCTGCAGCCTTATGACATGGAAGTCGGCGCTGGCACCAGCCACACCGCCACGTTTCTGCGCGCCATCGGCCCGGAGCCCTGGAAGGCCGCCTACGTGCAGCCCAGCCGCCGCCCCAAGGACGGGCGCTACGGAGAGAACCCCAACCGCCTGCAGCACTACTACCAGTACCAGGTGGTGCTCAAGCCCGCGCCCAGCAACATCCTCGAGCTGTACCTGGGCTCGCTCGAAGCCTTGGGCTTCGACCTCAAGAAGAACGACATCCGCTTTGTGGAAGACGACTGGGAGAACCCCACGCTGGGTGCCTGGGGCCTGGGCTGGGAGGTCTGGCTCAACGGCATGGAGGTCACGCAGTTCACCTACTTCCAGCAGGTCGGCGGTATCGATTGCAAGCCCATCACCGGCGAGATCACCTATGGCCTGGAGCGCCTGGCCATGTATCTACAGGGTGTGGATAACGTCTACAACCTGAAGTGGACCGACACGCTCAGCTACGGCGACGTCTACCACCAGAACGAGGTGGAGCAGTCCACCTACAACTTCGAGCATGCCGATGCCGATTTCCTGTTCACCGCTTTCTCGGCCCATGAAAAGCAGGCCCAGCACCTGATGACGCAGCAACTGGCGCTACCTGCTTACGAACAGGTGCTCAAGGCGGCGCACACATTCAACCTGCTGGACGCGCGCGGCGCGATTTCCGTGACCGAACGGGCGGCCTACATTGGCCGCATCCGCAACCTGGCGCGCAGCGTGGCGCAGGCCTATTACGAGAGCCGCGAACGCCTGGGCTTCCCGATGGCCCCGCGCGAATGGGTGGCGCAACTGGCTGCCACGGCCGACAAAAAAGCCGCCTGAGCGGGAGCCCCTGACATGACGACTCAAAACCTTCTCGTTGAACTGTTTGTCGAAGAGCTGCCGCCCAAGGCGCTGCAAAAGCTGGGCGATGCCTTCGCCCATGTGCTGGCCGAGCAGTTGACCGCCCTGGGCCTGGCCGGCCCCGACTCGGTGGTGACGCCATACGCCTCGCCACGCCGTCTGGCGGCGCACATCACCCACGTGGCACTCAAGGCCGAAGACAAGGCGGTGCAGCTCAAGCTGATGCCGGTCTCTGTGGGGCTGACGCCCGAGGGCCAGGCCACGCCCGCCCTGATCAAGAAGCTGCAATCCATCGGCGCCGATGTCTCGGATCCTGTCGCTGCGGTGGCCACCCTGAAGCGGCAGGGTGAAGGCAAGGCCGAAGCGCTGTATGCGGACAGTCTGGTCACCGGTGCCACGCTCGACACCGGCCTGCAGAAAGCCCTGGACGAAGCCATCCGCCTGCTGCCCATCCCCAAGGTGATGACCTACCAGCTGGAGACCGACTGCGAGCTGCCCGGCTGGAGCAGTGTGCACTTCGTGCGCCCGGCCCATGGCCTCGTGGCCTTGCATGGCCAGACGGTGGTGCCCGTCAAGGCCCTGGGCCTGAAGGCGGGCAACACCACGCAAGGCCACCGCTTCGAGGCGGCTCAGTCGCCCGTGGAGATCGTGAATGCGGACGCCTACGCCCAGGCCCTGCGCGACGACGGCGCGGTGATCGCGCGCTTTGCCGATCGCAAGGCGGAGATCGCTCGCCAGCTGGCCGCCGCCGCTGCCCAGGTGGGCAACGGTTGCCGACCGATCGAAGACGATGCCTTGCTGGACGAAGTCACGGCGCTGGTGGAGCGGCCCAACGTGCTGATCTGCCAGTTCGAGGAGGCCTTTCTGGAGGTGCCGCAGGAGTGCCTGATCCTGACGATGAAGGCCAACCAGAAGTATTTCCCGCTGCTGGACGCACAAGGCAAGCTGACCAACCGCTTCCTGGTGGTGAGCAACATCCGCCCGGCCGACCCCAGCGCGGTGATTGGCGGCAATGAGCGCGTGGTGCGCCCCCGCCTGGCCGATGCCAAATTCTTCTACGACCAGGACCGCAAGAAAACCCTGGAAAGCCGTGTGCCGGGGCTGGCTAAGGTGGTGTACCACAACAAACTGGGTACACAGGGCGAGCGCAGCGAACGGGTGCGGGCGATTGCGCACGCCATCGTCAACCAGTGGCGCATGGCCACGGTGCCCTTCACGTTGGACGACAAGGACCACTTCGACACGCTGGACAGCAAGGTGCAGCAGGCGGCCCGCCTGGCCAAGTGCGACCTGTTGACCGACATGGTGGGTGAATTCCCCGAACTGCAGGGCATCATGGGTGGGTACTACGCCCGCTTTGAGGGCCTGCGCGACGGTGTGGCCATTGCGATTGAAGACCATTACAAGCCCCGCTTTGCGGGCGACGCGCTGCCACGTAACCACACCGGCACCGTGCTGGCCCTGGCCGACAAGCTCGAAACCCTGGTTGGGTTGTTCGGTATTGGCCAGTTGCCCACTGGCGACAAAGACCCCTTTGCCCTGCGCCGCCATGCCCTGGGTGTGATCCGTATCCTGACCGACAAGCAGTTGCCGCTGGATCTGCCTGCGCTGTTGCAGGCCGCCGTGGAGCCCTTTGGCGATCGCATCACCGACCCCACGCCGGCCTTGCTGGACTTCATGCTGGACCGCATGGCTGTGAGCCTGCGCGACCAGGGCTACAGCGCCCAGGAAGTGGAAGCGGTGCTGGCCCTCAAACCGGCGCGCTTGAGCGATGTGGCCCAGCGTCTGGCGGCTGTGCGCGCCTTTGCCGCCCTGCCTGAAGCGCCTGCGCTGGCAGCCGCCAACAAGCGGGTGGGCAACATCCTGAAAAAAGCCGATGCCGAGGTGCAGGCGCAGGTGCATGAGGCCTTGCTCAAGGAGCCTGCCGAAGCGGCGCTGGCTCAGGCGCTGGCCACCGTGTCGCCGCAGGCCCAGGCCGCCTGGGAGCGTGGCGATTACACCGCCAGTCTGCAGGTGCTGGCCGCGCTCAAGACCCCGGTGGACACCTTCTTCGACCAGGTCATGGTGAATGCGGATGATCCCGCGCTGAAGGCCAACCGGCTCGGGCTGCTGGCCACGCTGCACCAAGCCATGAACCGCGTGGCCGACTTGTCGCGACTCGCCGCCTGACGCCATGCCGTTCAGCCGCGACCACCGCCTCGTCGTGCTCGACCGCGACGGCACCTTGAACGAGGAGCCGGAAGACTTTCTGCGCAGTGCCGATGATTGGAAACCCCTGCCCGGTGCCCTGGAGGCCGTCGCCCGGCTCAACCAGCAGGGCTGGCGGGTGGTGATCGCGTCCAACCAGACCGGTCTGGGTCGGGGGCTGTTCGATGTGGCCACCCTCAACGAGGTGCACGCCCGCATGCACAAGCTCATGGCGCAGTCCGGCGCTCGGGTGGAGGCGGTCTTTTTCTGTCCGCACGCCCCCGAGGATGGCTGCGACTGCCGCAAGCCACAGCCGGGGCTGTTTCTGCAGATCAGCCAGCGCTTCGGCGTGCCGCCCAGCCAGATCTTGGCCGTGGGTGACTCCGTCCGCGACGCCCAAGCCGCTGTGGCGGCGGGCTGCCAGGCGCACCTGGTACTGACGGGGCAATCGTTCAAGCACCGCGACGGTTCGCGCCCCGACGGTTTGCCGCCGGATGTCACCATGCACACCGACCTGCTGGCCTTCGCTGACGCCGTCATGCAGGTCCCTCCTTCTCCCGAGACACCGCCTTGAATATCCTCCGCTCCCTCCTGCACTTGCTCTTCATGGCGGTCACCGTCGTGCCATGGGCCATCTTTGCCTTGCTTGCCTCGGTATTCGTTCGCGGTGAAAAGCTTTACGTTATCTGCGTTGGTTGGTTGCGCGTGGTGGTCTGGGCCGCTGGCTGGATGCTCGGCATCCGCAACCAGGTGATCGGGTATGAGAACTTGCCGACCGATCGCCGCGCGCCTGCGATCTTGCTGGCCAAGCACCAGTCCACCTGGGAAACGTTCAGCCTGCCCATCTTGATGCCGCACCCGCTGGCCTTCGTGTTCAAGAAAGAACTGCTCTACATCCCGTTTTTCGGCTGGGCCATGAGCCGGCTCGACATGATCCACATCGATCGTTCCAAGCGAGCCCAGGCGTTCGCCAAGGTGG
>JAUVYR010000109.1 GCA_030602985.1 Burkholderiales bacterium | reverse complement strand
ATCCACCGTGCGGATGGTGACGGGCAGGCCATGCATGCCCTCCACGGCGGCCCGATAAGCCTGGTACTGCTCGTCCTCGTCTGGCAAATGCCCTAGACGGCCCATGAACAGGAACTCAGTCCGGAACAAACCCACACCCACCGCGCTGACCGACAGGGCTGGCACCGTGTCGGCGGGTTGTTCGATATTAGCCAGCAATTCCACCCGCTCGCCATCCAGTGTCACGGCTGGGGTGTTCTTGATGCGTGACAGGCGCTCGCGCTCAACCTCGCCCTGGCGCTGCTTGAAACCGTATTCGGTCAGCACCATGGGGGGCGGGTTGACGATGATCACACCGGCGTCGCCGTCAATGATCACCCAGTCATCCTGACGCACCAGCAAGCTGGCGTTGCGGGCCCCGACCACGGCCGGAATATCCATGCTGCGTGCAACAATGGCCGTGTGACTGGTCTTGCCACCCACGTCGGTCACAAAGCCGGCGAAGATGCTCTGCTTGAATTGCAGCATGTCGGCGGGGGACAGGTCATGGGCGACCAACACGAGTGGGTCCACAGGGTCCAGCGAGGATTCCGGCCAGGCCACGGAAGGAGCGGCCACCGGGGACGCCACACCGCGCATGTGCCGCAGCATGCGCTCGACCACCTGCTCCAGATCAGCCTTGCGCTCACGCAGGTAGGGGTCCTCCATCTCGTCGAACTGTTTGGCAATCTGCTCCAGCTGCGAAGTCAGCGCCCACTCAGCGTTGTAGTGCCGCTCCTGCACCCAGTGCTTCACACCATCCTGCAATTGCACGTCCTGCAGCAGCATGAGATGCACATCCAGCAGTGCGGTCAGTTCCGGGTGCGCCTCCATCGAGGCGGTTTCCTGCAAGCCCTGCTGCACGTGCGCGATTTCTGCCATCACAGCATCACGGGCATGCCGCAGACGCTGAATTTCAACCGGCGCCTGCTCTTCACTGATGAAGTAGTGGGCCACATCCAGTCGGCTGGACGCCACCAGCACCGCACGCCCAATGGCGATGCCCCGGGAGACAGCCTGGCCATGGACACTGAACGTCATTCGCCTTCCCCAAACTTGTCGTTGATCAGGGTCAATAGGGCGTCCAAGGCCTCCTGCTCCTGAGGGCCGTCGGTCTCGATCTCCACTTCAGCGCCCAATCCTGCGGCCAGCATCATCACGCCCATGATGCTCTTGGCGTTCACCCGCCGATGGTTCCGGCTCATCCAGACCTCACAAGGAAAACTGCCTGCCAGCTTGGTGAGCTTGGCCGATGCGCGGGCGTGCAGCCCGAGCTTATTGCTGATGGTCGCGGTGGTTTTGATCATGGGTACTGCGGCGAATCTGATTCTGCTGGGTACTGACGGACACCGGCATCACCCCCTGGGTCCCACCGAGCATGGCGCGCGAAACCAGGGCGTCCAGCGATTCATGGCGATAGGACACGGCCCGCAAGAGCATGGGCAGATTCACCCCTGTGACCAGCCGCGCGCGCACCCCGTCGACCAGCCGCGTGGCCACGTTACAGGGCGTGGCACCGAAAAGGTCGGTCAGGATAAGGGTATGGGGCGTGCCCATCAGGTCCATCAGCACCCGGGCCTGCGCCACGGTTTCATCGGGCGGCTGGTTGGGTGGCACGTCCAGCGTGGCCAGATGCGACTCCGCATCCGGGAAGACATGCAGCACACACTGGCGCAGCGCAGAAGCCAATGGAGCGTGGGCAATGACCAATATGCCGTTCATGAGACAGGATTATGAGCCTTCATCTGCAAAAATCGGCCGTAACTGATCAAGCTCAACACAAGAAAGACGCCCATCGTCGCTCGAAAGGCATTGGCATCCGTTGTGCCCAGCCAGGTGAACAGGTCTATACCGAGCCCCACGCTCCACTGCATGACAAAGATCCCTGAAAAGATCACCAGGTTGTAGGCAGACAGCGCTCGACCTGCCATATGAGCCGGGAAAGCCATGGCCACAGCCGGCTGGGCCAGCGAGATGCCCGTGCTCAGCACGCAGAACATCGCCCAGTGCCACCAACGGCTGTCAGGCCCCAGCCACAGGATGAGCAGCAACATGACAAAAGTGGTCGGCAGTGACCAGGCCATGATGGATTCGACCCGTATGCCACGACCCACCAGCCGAGGCATGATCATCCCCCAACCCCAGAAGGTGACCAGCATGGCCAGATTGATACCGAAGAGCCCGGCGGCAGACTCCAGGGGCGTCTGCCCCGACACCCTGACCAGCCAAGGACCCGCCCACAAGGTCTGCATAGCCAGCATGCCACCGTAATTCACGAATCCGATCAAGGCCATCATCCGAAAGTACGGGTGGCGCCACACCTCCCCGTAGCCCGATGAGCCCTGGGATACGCGATCGGCATGGCTCCCAGAGGCCTCTGGCTTGCCGCTGGTCCATGCCGGCACGATCCAGGCCAATGCCAGCATGCAGAGGACCAGCCCGACGGCCAGCAACCAGAACAGACCTCGCCAGCCGACCCAGGGCATGAGCCATTGAACCGGCAGCGTGGCAGCCACCATGCCCAGGGAGCCGGTCATCAGCATCCACGAATTGGCACGCAATTGCATGTGAGGTTGCAGCCAGCGCCGGTAGCCCGTCAGGGGCGCCATCAGACAGGCGCTCACACCGGCACCTGTCAGTACCCGCGCTGCGAGCAGTCCCATGAAGCTGGTGGCCCATGCAAATGCGGCGCACCCCATAACGGCGACCGTCAGAAAAACCAGGATGACCTTCCTGGGACCGTATCGGTCAAGCCACTTGCCCAGGGGCAACTGGGTCGCAGCAAACCCCAGAAAGTAGCCCCCGGCCAGCAACCCCAGGTCGCTGGCCTGCAGGTCCAGTTCAAGACTCAACGTTGGCGCCAGCGTGGCCGTGATGGCACGCAGAAGCGCTGACATGAAGTACGCGGCCGCAAACGCGAGAAACACCGCCACCGCCCATCGTGCCGGCAAGGGCTGGCTGACTGATGCCGTCATGGCTGCTGAAGGCTGAAACTGTCAAAAAACGTCTGCACGGTTTCCGCCTGCAGACCGCTACCGTAGATGGCGGCCAGGTGCATCCAGTCGCCCGACTGCAGCCAGCGCCAGTGGGCCTGCAGGGGCTGCCCTCGATGGTTCATGCCAGGGCCTTCCCACTGGCTGCGCACCATGGGTCGAGCGGCATCTACCTGTCTCCACCCCGTGGGTTTAAGGTCTTCGCCCTCCGGTCGAATGGCCAGCGAGATCCAAGCGGCCTGTCTCCACGCCTGTTCGATCCTCACTGCATCGGCGCCTTCAGGCACCCGCAGGGCCGACCAGGCAAACGTATGACCTTGAACGTCACAACTCAACATCCACAGTTCCACGGCCGGCTGGTCAGATCCCAGCAAGGGCACAGACCGCTGCGCCTTCTCGGGCTTGCAGGGCATGAGCATCTGCCCAGGCGGGGTGTCATGCCGCACTTGACGCCAGTTGTAAGCCGGCGAGCAGGCAGCCAACCACCACACAAGCAGCAAGACCATGGCGACAGGCCAGCCTGTGGCTTTGAACTTTGAAGGCGCAATGGCGTCCATCACGGAGGTTTTATATGGCACAGTCTTGTTTACCTGCTTTACCGTTGCGATCACCGCTATGAAATCTCTCACCGAATCCACTCACATGAACCGTCGCCGTTTTCACTGGGCCATGGGGGGCGGTTTGTTGAGTCTGGGGTTGTCCGCTTGCTCCAACTCCAACCAGGCGCCCGAATCGGTTTTCGTGCTCCTGGACGGCAGCACACTCACCACTTCGGATTTGCGGGGCAAGGTGACGCTGATCAATTTCTGGGCCACCACCTGTGTGTCATGTGTCCAGAAAATGCCCGATCTGATCAACACTCACCAGCGTTTCAGAGATCGTGGCTTTGAAACCATCGCCGTGGCCATGAGCTACGACCCTCCCGACTGGGTGGCCAATTTTGCCACGACCCGTCAATTACCCTTTCATGTCGCCCTTGACAACACGGGAGAGATCGCTCGCGACTGGGGTGATGTCCGCTTGACGCCCACCACCTACCTCGTCGACAAGCGTGGTCGCATCGTCAAGCGCTATCTGGGCAATCCGAATTTCACGGCGGTCCACCAGTTGATCGATCGCCTGCTGGTCCAGAGCTGATCGGGCATCAGTTCCTGAAATTGTCGTGGCAGGCCTTGCAGGTGGCGGCCGCTTCACCAAAGGTTCGTCGTAGGGCTTCCAGATTGCCTGTGCGGGTAGCTTCGTTCAGCGTTGCCAATGCAGTGAGCGCATTTCGACCCGCTTCATCGAACGCCGCACGATCGGTCCAGACATTGGGTTTGGCGCGACTGTTGATGCCTTGGGTTTCCGGCCCGAATCCAGCCCAGGGCAGGACGGATATCGCCATGACCACATCCATATTCTGTTGGGCTACCTGTGCATCGAACGGCACGCGTCCACTGGCCATGGCGCCCACTCGACCAAAATGTTGACCCATGACAAACAACGCCCCCTGACGGTATTTGACTGCGTCGTCGGGCCGCTGAAACTGGGCTTGCACGTGGCTGGTACCCATTAGCAAGGCTGCCAGTAACGCAGCGGTGTATCGTGTCTTCATGTCAACTCCTTGTCCTCGGATTTTTGGATTCCCATTACAGTGTAGGTAGTTGCTATGGTTGACCGTTTTAGCGGGGTATCGATGACTGTACGTGTTCGTGTGTGGGACCTACCCACGCGACTCTTTCACTGGCTGCTGGTGACCGCGCTCATCGCTCTGATCGTTACGGCCAATGTGGGCGGCTGGTGGATGGACTGGCACATGCGGATCGGCATTTTTGTGCTCTCGCTGCTGATCTTCCGCATCTTCTGGGGGGTTTTCGGAGGAACCTGGTCGCGATTTCACCGGTTCATTTTTTCTCCGCGTTCGCTGATCGCTTACCTGCAGGGTCAATCGCCTATGATGCACCGTGTCGGTCATACCCCATTGGGTGCTTTATCGGTCTTTGCCTTGCTGCTGGCTCTCGTTTGTCAGGTGACCAGCGGGTTGATGACGGACGATGCCATCTTTTTTGCAGGTCCACTGGTCCCTGTAGCGAGTGACCGGATGATCGAATGGGCTTCACGTTATCACAAGGATATCGGGCAATTCGTGGTGCTCGGACTGGTGATTCTGCACGTGGTGGCCTTGGTCGTATACAAGCTCTTTTTCAAACAAGCCCTGGTGGCTGCCATGATTCACGGCGACAAATCCTTGCCCGAGCAGGCCCCCGCTTCAGCCGATGGATGGCATGTCTGGCTGCAGGCCGCCCTGCTGTACGCCATGGCCTGCGCCCTG
>JAUVYR010000062.1 GCA_030602985.1 Burkholderiales bacterium | reverse complement strand
TTGCCGTAGAACGCCGAGAGCGGAATCGCCGCCACGCCCACCTCGCGGGTGAGCCACTGGCAGAAATCACCTTCGGGCAGGTCTTTTTCCGGCACGGCCAGCCCCGAGATGTCCACGCACTGGAAGTACGTGCCTTCGCTGGGCAGCAGCCGAAACCGGGTCCGTTCCAGGCCCTGGCGGAACAGGTCGCGCTTGGCTGCATAGAAGGCCGGCAGCTCCAGGTAGGAAGCCGGGTCGGCCATGTAGGCGGCCAGCCCATGCTGCATGGGCGTGTTCACGGTGAACACGTTGAACTGGTGCACCTTGCGGAATTCAGCCATGAGCGGGGCTGGTGCCACCACATAACCGATCTTCCAGCCGGTCACGTGGTAGGTCTTGCCGAAGCTGCTGACGATGAAGGCCCGCGCAGCCAGCCCAGCATAGCGAGCCACGCTTTCATGCGGCTGGCCGTCGTAGACCATGTGCTCGTACACCTCGTCGCTGATCAGCAGCACGTCGGTGGGAGCCAGCAACTCCTGCAGGCGCAGCATGTCGTCGCGGGTCCACACCCGACCGCTGGGGTTGTGCGGGCTGTTGATGATGAGGGCGCGCGTGCGGGGTGTGATGGCCGCTACGATGCGGTCAAAGTCCGGCCGGAAGGTGCCGGGGGTCAGGGGCACCCGCACCACCACGCCACCGGCCAGTTCGATGTTGGGCACGTAGCTGTCGTAGCAGGGCTCCAGCACGATCACCTCGTCGCCGGGGTGGACGACCGCGAGCACGGCGGTCAGGATGGCCTGTGTCGCTCCGGCCGTCACGGTCACCTCGGCCTGGGCGTCGTAGGACTGGCCATACAGCGCTTGCACCTTGGCGGCAATCGCCTGGCGCAATGCCGGGATGCCCGCCATGGGCGGGTACTGGTTGTGGCCGGCCTGCATGGCGTCGTTGACGGCCTTTGGCAGTCTGGGGTCGCAGTCGAAGTCGGGAAAGCCCTGGCCCAGGTTCACCGCCCCCGTCTCGGCAGCCAGCGCCGACATGACAGTAAAGATGGTGGTGCCCACCTGGGGCAGGCGGCTGGACAGGGCCGGCGTGCGTGGCTGGATCGCGGGAATGGGTGCGTTCATGGTTGAAGTGAAAGACTCACATATCGTAATCTTGGCCCTGTCCCTGCATGGCCTTCATGATGAGGTCACGAGAGAGCCGGTCGCCCAGCAGCTCGGCAAAGCGCAGCACGAACTGGCGCAGGTAAGCCCCCCGCTTGAAAGCCACACGCGCCACGTTCTGGCCAAACAGATGCCCAGCCGGCCGTGCCACCAGATCGGGGTTGCGCTCTTCGCCCTGCATGGCCATCTCGGCCACGATGCCCACGCCCATACCCAGTTTCACATAGGTCTTGATCACGTCGGAATCTATCGCTTCCAACACGATGTTGGGCTTGAGCTGGCGCAGGCCAAACGCCTGGTCGATCCGGGTGCGCCCGGTGAACGAGGGGTGGTAGGTGATCAGCGGTACCTGGGCCAGGTCTTCGAGACTGATGCGCTCCTTGTCTAGCAGGGGGTGGGCAAAGGGGAGGACCAGCACGTGCTGCCAGTCGTAGCAGGGCAGGGTGATCAGGTCGTCATATTGCGAGAGCGACTCCGTAGCCATCCCGATGTCGGCCACGTCTTCCATGAGCATCTGGGCGACCTGGGCCGGGGAACCCTGGTGCAGACTGACAGACACTTTGGGGTAGATCTGGCGCAGCTTGGCCACCGGGCCAGGCAGCACATAGCGTGCCTGAGTATGGGTGGTGGCGATGCTGAGGGTGCCGCTGTCCTGGGCAGAGAACTGTTCGCCGATTCGCTTGAGGTTGTTGACCTCACGCATGATCACTTCGATGCTCTTGAGCACGTGCTGACCGGGTTCGGTCACGCGTTTGATGCGCTTGCCATGGCGGGTGAAGATGTCCACTCCCAGTTCTTCTTCCAGCTCGATGATGGCCTTGGAGACGCCGGGTTGCGACGTGTGCAGGGCCTTGGCGGCTTCGGTCAGATTCAGGTTGCGCCGGACCGCTTCCTGGACAAAGCGAAACTGATGCAGGTTCATGATGCAGCGTCTTCCAGAGCCATGTCAGCCAGCACGCGGAGCAGCCGGGGGTTTTCACCGGCGGTCGGTAAGAGTAGGAAAGTGATGTGAGGGTAGGTCTGTCGCAGATTGGCCATCAGCTGGGGCAAGTCTTCACGGGCGTGCTTGCCCATGCCAAAAAACAGCGGCAGAACACGGATGGTCGTCACCCCTTGGGCGGCGAGTTCAGCCGCCACGGCAGTCAATGAGGGCTCGCAAAGTTCCAGGTAAGCGCAACGGGCCACAACCCCGGCCTGTCGGTTGCCAATCGCCTGTGCGATCTGCTCCACCGGCTGACGCCACAACGGATCACGAGAGCCGTGGGCAAAAACAATCACACCCTGCATAAGCATCCTAACGTTTCAAAACCAGCCATCCAAAAGCGCCCAGCGAAACGACGGAGTAGATGAGCGAAGGGGCTGCGGCGGCGACCCAAGGAACCCATGAACGCAGGTTGCCAATGTAGCCGAACACATTGTTCAACAGAAAGAAACTGATGCCGATCATCACGCCAGCGAACACATAGGCCGCCAGCCCCTTGTCACGGAAGTGCAGGTAGGCAAAGGGCAGCGCCAGCACCACCATGACCAGACAACTCAGCGGATAGAACACCTTGCGCCAGAACTCGATTTCATAACGCTGCGCTGACTGGTTGTTGACCTCTAGGTGCCGGATGTAATTGAAGAGATCGATGGTCCGCATTCGGTCCGGCCGTAACAAAGCCACGGCAATCATGTCGGTGGTGATGCTGTTGGGCCATTCCAGCTGTTCCAGTCGGTTCAGTTGTGGCTGAAAGATGTTTTCAGTTTCTAGAAAGCCGCGCTGTTCAACGCCATGAAGAACCCAGATGCCTCGGGCGTTATCTACGACAGCCGATTCAGCCATCAGCGTCTGGCGAATCCGGCCTGTATCGTCAAACTCAAAAATGCGCACGCCTTGAAGCCCACCATCGGGATTCAAGGCTCGGATGTTGACCGAACTCTGGGCATTGTCACCCCTTTCCTTGAGCCATGCACCTGTCTGCCCGACACTGATTTGCCCCCGATAGGCGGCCTTGAGCAGCTGCCCCTGGCGGTCGGCCCAAGGGGCCACGTAGTCACCCACAACCACGGTGAGACAGACAAAAGCCAGCCCCAGCACCAGCAGTTTTTTCAGAGCGCGCCATGGTCCCAGACCACTCGTGCGCAGGATGGTGAATTCGGAGCTTTGTGCCAGGCGGACCAGGCCATACACCGAGCCAATCAGCACGGCGATCGGCAACAGCTCATACAGCCTGCTCGGCAGTAACAAACCCACGTACATCAGCGCCTGCGGCATGCCGTAGACCATGGACGGGTCCAACGGGGAAGGGCGCCCGATGGCTGAGAGTTCATCGAGCAGGTCAAAGAAGGCGAACAGGCTGAGAAAAGCCAGCGTGACAAAGCCGATCGCGACGACCAGCTCACCGTAAATCAGTTTGCGCAGGGTTCTCACGAGGCTTGTCCTCGCAAGGGGGCGCGCACGATCGGCAGAGACCAGCCGTAGTGCCGCTTGGCCAGCCAGAACGCACTCAGCGCGAACACACTGCCGTGAAGCCCCAGCATCATGGGAATCCAGTTCACCTGTCCGCTGGCGATCCAGCCCTGGCTGATGTTGAGCAGGTTGGAGTACACAACAAAAGCGAACAAAACCAGCAGCAAGTGGCCACTCTTGCCCGCCCTCGGATTCCCTGCAGCCAGCGCCACACCCAGCAGAGTGAGGTTCAAGGCCGTGAGACCGACACCCAGTCGCCACGCCAATTCGCCCATATTGAAGGCGGTTGGCTGGGTGACCAGGTCCCAGGTGGATCGTGCTTTCAGGCTGCCAGATATGCCGGTGGGCGCTGTGCTCTGACCAATCTGGATGGCGTACAAGGCAAATTCACTGACGCGGATACCGCCTTCCAGCGCTGGTAGCCCCAACTCCAGCCGCTGGCCTTGTTCCAGCAACAGCATCTGCTGGTCGCCGTCCCATTCCACGCGACCCGAACGGGCTGAGAGAATACTTTCCAGGCCATGGCGATCACGGTTCGAGATGAAGACATTGCGGCCTTCGGCACCGTCAGCGGTATCCCGTTCAATGAAAAAGACCCGACGACCGCCTGAAGACTCCTGGAATTGACCAGGGGCCACCCGCTCCAGATCACCCCGGCGCTCGAATCGATCCCGCAGGGCATCGGTCTGGGCATTGGCCCAGGGCCATGCAAACAGGGCGAGCAGGGCGATCACCACCATGATGGGCCAGGCGAACCGGAATACCGGGCCCAGGAAGCTGGCAATCCCTCGACCGCTGGAAAACCAGATCACCATCTCGCTTTCCCGGTACATGCGCGACAGCGTCGAGACCACGGCAATGAACAGCGCCAGGGTCAATACCGTAGGTAGGCGTCCGATGACGGTATAGCTCAGGACCAGCAGAATTTCCTCGGGGTTCACACTGCCGCGATTGGCCAGGCCCAGCGTTCTGATGAGTAACATCGTGAACACGATGGTCAGCAGAACCAGCAATGTGGCACTGAAACTGCGGCCGAGTTCACGGCGTAGTGAGGAATGGAATAACATCTTCAATCAACATCAACCAGACGATATTATGGACTTCGAGCTCAAATCCCTCTCACCACACCAGGCGGCCGGTACAGCCGCCGATGCCTTGATCCTTTTGTGGCCGGACAGCGCTGATCAGTCGCCCCCTTCGCCTGGGGACGCCCTGACACTTTGGGCGCGAGCAGCGGTGGCTGAGCGAGATATCGATGCCGCCCCAGGCAGTACCTTGCTTGCCCACCGGCTGCCGAGCGTCCAGCCCCGAAAAGTCGCCCTCGTCCGCACAGGCGAGGGTTCAGCCCTGGCGACACGCAAGGCGGTTTCAGCCGCTCTCGGGGCACTCAAGCTCGATGGGGCTAAAAAGTTGTTGATTCTTGCCGGGGCCGCCAGTGCCGGTGCGGTGGCGGCCACGGTTCAGGCGGTAGCGGAAGCCACCTATCGGTACACCACCACCAAGTCCAAGGCCAAGCCACGAACAGTACAGAAAGTGATGGTCGGCGTGGCGGATGCCGCTGCTGTGCGCTCGGCGTTTGCGCAGGCAGTGGCCACCGTGACTGGCGTGGAATGGGCGAAGGAATGGGCCAATCGACCAGGCAACCACGCCACCCCCACATTGCTGGCCGATGCCGCGCAGGCGTTGGCGCGCAAACCCCGACTGTCTGTCGAAGTGCTGGGCCCCAAAGAGGTGGCCAAGCTCGGTATGGGTGCCTTCATGGCGGTTGCGCAAGGTTCTCACGAGCCGCTGCGCTTTATCGTGCTTCACTACCAGGGGGCGGCCAAGTCGGATGCCCCTGTGGTGCTGGTGGGCAAAGGCATCACCTTCGATACCGGTGGTATCTCGATCAAACCCGCCCCTGAAATGGACGAGATGAAGTTTGACATGGGCGGGGCTGCCAGTGTGATCGGCACCTTTGCCGCGCTGGCCGAGCTCCAGCCCGACATCAACGTGGTGGGGCTGGTGCCCAGCTGTGAAAACATGCCAGATGGCAAAGCCATCAAGCCGGGCGATGTGGTCACCAGCATGAGCGGGCAGACCATTGAGATCCTGAACACCGATGCCGAAGGTCGTCTGATCCTTTGCGATGCACTCACCTACGCCGATCGCTACAAACCGCGAGCTGTGATTGATGTGGCCACTCTGACCGGCGCCTGTGTCATTGCATTGGGTGGCGTGCGGGCAGGCCTCTTTGCCAATAACGATGGCTTGGCTCAGGCCTTGGCAGAAGCGGGAGAGGTGGCGCTGGACCCGTGCTGGCGCATGCCGCTGGACGATGAATACGCTGAAGGGCTGAAGTCGCCCTTCGCGGATATGGGCAACGTGGCAGGTCGCCAGGCGGGCTCGATCACGGCAGCCAAGTTCCTGCAGAAGTTCGTCCAGCAGTGGCCATGGGCACATCTGGACATCGCCGGGGTGGCCTGGAAGGGTGGCGCCGCCAAAGGGGCGACGGGGCGGCCAGTGCCCCTGCTTGTCCAGTATCTCGTGGATGAAGCCAATCGACTCAAGCAGAGCCAGCCGGCACGGCCACGAGGAAAAAAGCGCTGATGCCGCCCGTCGCGTTTCACTTCAATGTGCCAGCGTTACCCGAGTACCTGTGCCGGCTGCTGAAAAAAGCGACGCTGGCTGGGCACCGCGCTTGGGTGCTCCTGCCTGCGGATCAGCTGGAGGACATGAATATCCGGCTCTGGACTTTTTCTCAGTCTGACTTCATTGCTCATGCAGTGGCGTCACCCGAGGCGTCTGCCTTGATGCGGCGATCGTCCGTGGTGCTGTCGGATACCGAGCCAGGTCCGGATCCTTCCGAAGGCTGGACCCTGCTCGTCAACACCCTGGCGCCTTTTCCTCACAATCCCGCACGGTTTGACCGGGTGGTGGAGTTGGTGACCACAGATGAAACCCATCGGGCAGCGGCTCGCCAGCGGTGGAAACGCTACCGTGAGTCCGGGTTCGACATCGAGCAGCACGATGTAGCCCAGTGGTCCCCTGCCTAAATGAACAAAGCCCCAAGAAGGGGCTTTGCGCAGGGGGCTTGACGCCAGATCAGGAGAGATGACCGCTGATCAGCTTGGTCATTTCGAACATGGACACCTGAGGCTTCTTGAAGATTTCCTTGAGCTTGGCATCCGCATTGATCATGCGCTTGTTGGCGGCGTCCTGCAGCTTGTTCTTCTTGATGTATTCCCAGACCTTCTTGGTCACTTCAGTGCGGGGCATCGGCTTATTGCCGATGACTGCAGCCAGGGTGGCGCTGGGGGTCATGGGCTTCATGAATGCTGCATTGGGCGTACGCTTGGCCGGCGCGGCTTTCGCGGGTGCCGCCTTGACGGGTGCAGCCTTCTTCGCAGGAGCTTTTTTTGCAGTTGCCATGTGTCGAATCCTTGTGTTGGTTGGTTCGTGCTGCATGAGGCTGAATGGAGCAACCTTTGCAGACACAATCATCCTAATCGCAAAGTGGGGCGTTTCATAGAGCGCTTTGTGGTTTTTTCTGTCGATTCGGGATTTTCCTGATCGAGAGGTGCGGCCACTTCTGCGATACGCTTGAGACCTGTGGGGCTTCAAAAAAGGAAGAAAAATGAGTTTTGCTACCTGTGATCTGTGTGATGCACATAAAAATGATTCTTCCGGTGAATTTCGCGTCATCCCGCCTGTATTCAGGGATTTCGGTGGACGATCCGTTTTTTCAGGGCCGGTGGTGACCGTGAAGTGTCACGAAGACAACACCTCGGTCAAAGCGGCGGTGGATGGGCCTGGGCTGGGACGTGTCCTCGTGGTGGATGGTGGGGCATCTTTGCGTCGTGCGTTGCTGGGTGGCAACCTCGCTGCTGCTGCCGCGCGCAATGGCTGGGCCGGTGTGGTCATCGACGGCTGTGTGCGCGATGTCCGGGAACTGGTTGAAGCAGATGTTGGCATTCGCGCGCTGGCCGCCATGCCCCTGCCCACCGAAAAGCGGCAACCCGGTCAGACCGATGTGCCCGTGATGATTCAGGGGGTTCCGGTTGCGCCTGGAGACTGGTTATACGCGGATGCGGATGGCATGGTGGTCAGCCGCCACCGACTGGATGCATGAGCCTGTCGATATGCGTTAGGCTGTGAGGCCCTTGTACAGCATGAAGGCTGCCAGCGCGTAGAGAATGCCGGCGAACACACGCTTCAGTGTTTGGACCGGCAAGGCATGCGCAACGCGTACCCCGAGCGGGGCCATGAGTACGCTGGTCACGGAAATGGTGATCAAAGCAGGCCCATAGATGTAGCCCCATGCACCGGCAGGAAGACCTTCCACGGATGAACCGGCCCATCCGTAGCCGAGGGCATTGGCCAAAGCAATTGGAAATCCCAGGGCCGCACTGGTGGCCACAGCCTGATGTATGACCACATTGCACCAGGTCATGAATGGGACACTGACAAATCCGCCGCCTGCACCCACCAGACCAGAAAGAAAGCCGATGGCACCACCAGCTGCCAGCTGGCCAGGTACGCCCGGCATGGTTCGGGAAGGGGCGGGTTTTCGGTCCAGCAGCATCTGCGTGGCCGAGAAAGCCACAAACCCCGCAAACACAAACGCCAGCCACCGGCCATCCAGCCAGGCAAACACCCCCAGACTGGCCACCGCAGCACCCAGCACAATGCCGGGTGTGAGTTGCTTGACGATATCCCAGCGGACTGCGCCTCGGCGATGATGAGCCCGAACGCTGGACAGCGAGGTGAACACGATGGTGGTCATCGAGGTGGCGATGGCCATCTTGACTGACAGACCAGGCTCCACCCCCTGCAGGGTCATGATCAGTGTGATGAAGGGGACCATGATCATCCCGCCTCCGATGCCCAGCAAGCCAGCCAGAAATCCTGTGCACAGACCCAATATCAACAGAGGGACGACCAATGACCAGTCAAGCATTGAGGAATGAGGGGTAAGGGGAGGATTGGGAGAGAGGGTGTCTGCCGCGGTACCGGACCGTCATCCTGAACGGCGGGGTTCAGGTGGGCGAGGGCAGCACAGCTTCGGGTTCATCTGACGCGAGACGATCACGCCCGCTGCACAATGTACCAAGCCCGGGCTCAATGAGCATTGGTTCAAGGAAATATAAAGCCCGGCAAGCGGCAGACAAGTTCATTGTATGCCAACCTGGAGGTGTCAGAACAGCCGTCCGTCAGGGGCCAGGGCGGTATCGAGCCGGTGGAGGAGTGCTTGTAACTGGGCTTCCTGGTCAAGGTCCATGGCTGCCGCTTCCGATTCGCCGGCCTCTGTGTTTCCAAAAGAGGAGGTACGAAAACCGCCATCCTTCTGATAGAGCTCGAACGCGATATTCAGAGCGGCCAGGACGGCGATGCGATCCCGCGCCTTCACCTTGCCGGCGTCACGGATGCGGCACATGGCGGCATCGACCTTGGCCACGGCTTCGCGCAGCGCCTCTTCACCATCCAGAGGGCAGGCCAGCATGTAGCTCTGGCTCATGATCTGGACTTCGACTTGCTTGATGCCGGGCTTGTTCATGACTTGGTCTCTTCCTGGTCATGGGGGAGGCGCGACAGCAGCAAATCGACCCGCTGGCGGGCCGTGGTGCATTGATGGCGCAATTGATCGCGTTCAAGCCGCAATGCCTCGACTTGCTGTTCCAGCAGCTGGTTGACACGCTGTAGTTCGTCGTGACGCAGCAGAAGCCGGTCCACGCGCTCCGAAATCTGGTCGATGTAGGTCTGAAATGGCATTGCTGTTCATTGTAGGGCCAGCGGCGGCCCTGTTGCGAGATTGTGCCGTTAGAATGGGGTATGTTGGTGCTCGTTGTTTCGCTCTGAGGCAGCGGTTAAACGGGAAGCTGGAAGTCTGTGGTTGTTGCCAATCACTGGCCAACCAGCGCTGCCCCCGCAACGGTAAGTGGACGGATGGCTTGCTGCCAGCCCGCTTCTGCCCCCGCCACTGGAATGTCACCGCAAGGTGTGTCTGGGAAGGCGCAGAGGTTGTTTCCACCAGCCCGGATACCGGCCAACGCGGTGGTCTGACTTTGGTCAGGCTGAAAGCCCATGCACTGTCGGGGAAGGCGGTGAGGGCGCTTATGTGACTGTTTAATCATGTTTTTTCGCAAGAATCGCGCCCCCTTGGCGTGTGTGCCTACGGCTGTTTTTGCTTTGGTGGGCGGTTTATCAATGGGCGCTAATGCGCAAACCAATACTTTGGAAACTGTGGTGGTGACGGCAACGCGTACCGTAGTGCCACTGACCGATGTGTTGGCCGATGTGTCAATCATCGATCGTGAACAGCTCGAAGGGGCGGGTATGCAGTCGCTGATTGATGTCCTGGCTGGTTTGCCGGGCATTCAGGTCACCTCCAACGGCAGCTATCGTTCCAATTCTGGCGTTTTCTTGCGTGGAGCCACCACGTCTCAGACCATCTTGCTGGTCAACGGTGTTCGTGTGGGCTCGGCGACGTCGGGTGGTTATTCGCTGGAGAATCTGCCGCTGGACCGTATCGAGCGTGTGGAGGTGCTGCGCGGAGCCGCAGCGGCCCTGTACGGTCCTGATGCGGTGGGTGGTGTCATTCAAGTCTTCACTCGTGAGCCGCAGGAGGGTTTGCAGCGCTCGGTGTCAGCAGGTATGGGAACTGACGGCCAGCGCAGGCTAGGCGCCTCGTTGTTAGGACAAACGGGCCCGTGGGGTTACAGCTTGGGTGCGTCGCATGAGAGGGCAAAGGGTATCAATGTCAAGCTGCCAGGCGCCTCCGGGTTCAACCCCGACGAGGACGGCTTCGAGTTCACCAGTCTGGACGCCAGCCTCAGTTACCGAGTCAATCAAAGGCACATGGTGTCAGCCCAGTTGCTCCTGAGTGAGGGGGAGTACGATTTCGATGCAGCCCCGTCGCCGAATCCCCTGGGGCTCAACGCGGCCACTGCCCGAGCTGTGGCCCATCCAACGTTGGAGCAGCAGGTGCTGAGATGGTCTGCGAAGTGGTCCGATACCTGGTCTTCCACACTAACCGCCGGTCGCTCGAAAGATGAATCGGTGAACCGCTACTGGCGGTCGTCGGATGGTGCGGCGGCGGGTGAGGGGCGGTTCAACACCACGCGTACACAATTCATCTGGCAGAACGACATTCGCATCGGT
>JAUVYR010000016.1 GCA_030602985.1 Burkholderiales bacterium | reverse complement strand
CAGCGTGGACTGGACACGCGAGTACTTCACCATGGACGAGAAGCTCTCCAAGGTGGTGACCGAGACCTTCGTCAAGTTGTACCAGCAAGGCCTCATCTATCGCGGCAAGCGCCTGGTCAACTGGGACCCGGTGCTGATGAGTGCGGTGAGCGACCTGGAAGGGGAGAGCGAAGAGGAAGAAGGCTCACTCTGGCACATCGCCTACCCGCTGGCCCGCGGCGAAGGCCAACTGGTGGTGGCCCCCACCCGCCCCGAAACCCTGCTGGGCGACGTGGCCGTGATGGTCCACCCGGAAGACGAGCGCTACTCGCACCTGGTGGGCCAGTACGTGAAGCTGCCGCTGTGTGACCGCGAGATTCCCGTCATCGCCGACGCCTACGTAGACCGAGAATTCGGCACCGGCGTGGTCAAGGTCACCCCCGCCCACGACGCCAATGACTATGCCGTGGGCCAGCGCCACCAGCTGCCGATGATCGGCGTGCTCACGCTGGACGCCAAGATCAACGACCACGGCCCGGCCCAGTACCGTGGTCTGGACCGCTTCGTCGCCCGCAAGCAGATCGTGGCCGACCTGGAAGCTGCCGGCCTGCTGGTAGAAGCAAAGAAACACAAGCTCATGGTGCCACGCTGTGCGCGCACCGGTCAAGTGGTCGAGCCCATGCTGACCGACCAGTGGTTCGTCGCCATGAACAAGGCCCCCACGCTTGACTCTCACGCGTCTGCGCTGCCCCCCGAGGGGGCTGGACCCGGCTTGGGGCGGCCCGGCGCCGGGTCCGCTGCGACCTTCGACACCCGCTCGATCGCCCAGAAAGCCATCGACGCCGTGCAAAGCGGCCAAGTCACCTTCGTCCCCGAAAACTGGGTCAACACCTACAACCAGTGGATGAACAACATCCAGGACTGGTGCATTTCCCGCCAGCTGTGGTGGGGCCACCAGATCCCCGCCTGGTATGACGTGGAGGGCAACGTCTACGTGGCCCGCAACGAGGCCGAGGCTCAGACCCAGTTGCAGGCCTACACCGCGAACCTCAGTGAAAACCAACGCGCCGCTCTGCTTGCTGGTGGCCTCAGGCGCGACCCCGACGTGCTCGACACCTGGTACTCCAGCGCCCTGGTGCCCTTCAGCACCCTGGGCTGGCCCGAGGCGGTTGCCCACCAAGAAGCCGCTGGCGGCGCCGGGCGCGAGCCGGGCGATTTCCCGGCCGCAGGACGGATGAGCCCGGGCGCGACCGGCGCTGACAGCGGCGCGGCGGTCGGCACCAGCGACTACGACCTCTACCTGCCCAGCAGCGTCCTCGTCACCGGCTACGACATCATCTTCTTCTGGGTGGCCCGGATGATCATGATGACCACCCACTTCACCGGTAAAGTTCCATTCCGGCACGTCTATATCCACGGCCTCGTGCGCGACGCGCAGGGTCAGAAGATGAGCAAGTCCGAAGGCAACGTGCTCGACCCGGTCGACCTGATCGACGGCATCGCCCTGCCCGAACTGCTGGACAAGCGCACCACCGGCCTGCGCAAGCCCGAAACCGCGCCCAAAGTGCGCAAGCAGACCGAAAAGGAATTCCCGGACGGCATCCCCGCCTACGGGGCTGACGCCCTGCGCTTCACCTTCGCCGCGCTGGTCTCGCTGGGCCGCAGCATCAACTTCGACAGCAAGCGCTGTGAGGGCTACCGCAACTTCTGCAACAAGCTCTGGAACGCCACCCGCTTCGTGCTCATGAACTGCGAAGGCCACGACTGTGGTCTGGGCGACCACACGGCAGACGCCTGCGTGCCGGGCGGCAGCTACCTGCACTTCAGCCAGGCCGACCGCTGGATCGTGTCGCGCCTGCAGCGCGTGGAAGCCGAAGTCGCCAAAGGCTTTGCCGAATACCGGCTCGACAACGTGGCCAACGCGATCTACGAGTTCGTGTGGAACGAGTTCTGCGACTGGTACCTGGAAATCGCCAAGGTGCAGATCCAGACCGGCAACGCCGAGCAACAGCGCGGCACCCGCCGCACCCTGATCCGCACGCTCGAAACCAGTCTGCGTCTGGCCCATCCTATCATTCCCTTCATCACTGAAGAACTGTGGCAAAAGGTAGCGCCGGTGGCCGGGCGCGCGGGTGCCTCCGTCAGTATCGCCGCCTACCCGGTGAGCGAGGCCAGCCGCATCGACGAAGCCGCGGAGACCCACGTAGCACAGCTCAAGGCGCTGGTCGACGCCTGCCGCAATCTGCGCGGTGAAATGAACGTTTCCCCGGCGCAGCGCCTGCCGATGTATGCCGTGGCCGGCACCGCCGCTGGCGCCAGCTTCCTGCGCGACGCGGCCCCGGTGCTGCAGGCCCTGGCCAAGCTGAGCGAAGTCAAGGTGTTTGCCGACGAGGCCACCTGGAGCGCTGCAGCCCAGGCAGCGCCGGTCGCTGTGGTGGGCATTGGGGCCGACGTAGCCCGACTGTGTCTGTTCATGGAAATTGATGTCGCCGCCGAAAAAGCCCGTCTTTCCAAAGAGGTGGCCAGACTGCAAGGCGAAATCACCAAGGCCAACGCCAAACTCGGCAACGAGGCCTTTGTGGCCAAAGCCCCGCCCGCCGTGATTGAACAGGAAAAGAAGCGCGTGGCCGATTTCAGCGCCACCCTGAGCAAACTGCAGGAGCAGCTCCAGCGGCTGGAAAAGTAAGCGACTCTTTCGCTAAAAAGGCCGCATCATGCGGCCTTTTTGGTTTGAATGGAACGATTCAGCGTCGGCGCATGACCGTCACGTAATCGGCACCAGCGGTTTCCTGCTGGATCAACTCATTGCCGGTCTGCTTGGCAAAAGCCTGAAAATCGCGGTGAGACCCCGAATCTGTGGCAATCACTTTCAGCACCTGGCCACTCGTCATCTCGGCAAGCGCTTTTTTGGCCTTCAAAATGGGCAACGGACAGTTCAACCCTCGCGCGTCCAGTTCTCGATCAATGTTCATCAATTTCCCCGATATTTATGTCGATTTTAGTCAGGCCTCGAGCTTAACAAGAATCAGGCTGGAAAAACACCTGTAGACAGATAACGATCGCCTCGATCGCACACAATGAACGCGATGGTCGCATTCTCGACCCGGGCCGCCACCTGCTGCGCCACCCAGCAGGCACCCGCTGCGGAAATGCCCGCGAAGATGCCCTCCTCCCGCGCCAGCCGACGACACATCTCCTCGGCATCCGCCTGCGTCACGTAGATCAATTCGTCCACGCCGGAGGGATCGTAGATTTTGGGCAGGTATTCCTGAGGCCACTTGCGAATCCCCGGAATCCGGGAGCCTTCGCTGGGTTGCGCACCAATGATGCGGACAGCCGGGTTCATTTCCTTCAGATAGCGCGACACCCCGGTGATCGTCCCCGTCGTGCCCATGGCACTCACAAAATGGGTGATCTGCCCATCGGTCTGCTGCCACAACTCGGGGCCTGTGGTCTCGTAATGGATGCGCGGGTTGTCGGCATTCGCAAACTGGTCTAGCACACGCCCTTTGCCTTCCTTTTGCATCTTGTCGGCCAGGTCTCGGGCATATTCCATGCCCCCGCTCTTGGGGGTGAGAACCAGTGCGGCGCCAAAGGCTGTCATCGTCTGGGCGCGCTCGATGGACCGATCCGCCGGCATGAGCAGCCCCCTGCGATAGCCCTTGATGGCCGCCGCCATCGCCAGCGCGATGCCGGTGTTGCCCGAGGTGGCCTCGATCAAGGTGTCGCCGGGTTGGATGTCGCCGCGCTCCTGGGCGCGCTGAATCATGGACAAGGCCGGGCGGTCCTTGACCGAGCCGGCAGGGTTGTTGCCTTCCAGCTTGCCAAGCACCACATTGCCCCGCGCGCGGTTGGCGTCGGCCTGAATGCGTTGCAATGCCACCAGGGGGGTCTGGCCCACGGCGGCTTCAATGGTAGGGTAGGTTTTGCGAACCGCCTGGGTGGCGCGGGCACGGGACTTGGCAGCGGGCTTGCTCATGGGGCGTCTAAGGTGGGAAGATTCAATTTTTGCTGATGGCTGGGCAAAAACCCATGCCGCACTGTGCCATAATTTCGGCTCACCCCAATGCCGGAGTGGCGAAATTGGTAGACGCAGCAGATTCAAAATCTGCCGGTGCAACACACCGTGCCGGTTCGAGTCCGGCCCCCGGCACCAGTTCCAGAGGGCAACATCCACAAGATGCTGCCCTTTTTCATGTCTCATACAGTAGGCGCATTGCATGACGCTTTGGTACCCTCTGCTGGCTGTGTTGGCGGGCTTGGCCGTGCTGGTCTGGTCAGCCGATAAATTCATTGATGGCGCGGCCACAGTGGCACGCCATTACGCCCTGCCGCCTTTGCTGATCGGGGCCGTCATCATCGGCTTCGGGACTTCCGCCCCCGAGCTCGCGGTGTCGGTGCTATCCGCCCTGGATGGCAGCCCTGGGATTGCACTGGGCAACGCCTACGGCTCCAACATCGTCAACATCGCGCTCATCCTGGGCATCACCGCGTTGATCAGCCCGATCGTGGTGCAGTCGGGCATCTTGCGCAAGGAGCTTCCCATCCTCACCGGGATCACTGTCCTCGCGATTGCCCTGGTCTGGGATCTTCAGATCAGCCGTTGGGATGCTTTGTTGATGCTGCTGGTTTTTGCGGGTCTCATGGCCTGGTCTATCCGTGAAGGCTTCCGGGACGGCCAGGACGCTCTGTCCAAAGAGACCGAAGCCGAACTGGCTGCTCACGACATGCCGATTCGCCATGCCTGGTATTGGCTGCTGGCAGGGCTGGTGCTGTTGATTGCCAGCTCCCGATTGCTGGTCTGGGGCGCGGTGGAAGTGGCCGAAGGGCTGGGCGTGAGCGAGCTGGTGATCGGCCTGACCGTGGTGGCCATCGGGACCTCGCTGCCCGAGCTGGCGTCCTGCGTGGCCGCTGCCCGCAAGAATGAACACGATCTCGCCATGGGTAACATCCTCGGCTCCAACCTGTTCAACACGCTCGCTGTGGTTGGACTGGCCGGCAGCATACACCCCCTTTCGGTCGAGCCGACTTTGCTCACACGTGATATGGCCGTCATGGCCGCACTCACGGTGGCCCTTTTTGTACTGGGCCGTGGCCGCCAGGGCCAGCCGGGGCAGATCACGCGATGGCAGGGTGGTTTGCTACTGACGAGCTTTGCGGGCTACACCGGCTGGCTGCTCTACACCAGCCTAGGCACCACGGGCTGAGGGGTTCAGGCCAGCCCCTCGCGTATCGTCGGGAAGCGCAACGTGAGCTTCAGCTCCCGCTTCAGGCGCTCGTTGTGCAGGCGTCGGGATTCATTCATGAAGCTCAGCACCATGAGTGACAGCCGCTGTTCGGCCCCTGCGCGGGGAATCCGTTCGGGCCGAGGCAGGCCATAGTGGTCTGCCACCCAGTCAAAGTAATCGCCCATTTTCAGATCGGTGTCGTCCGAGACATGCAGCACACGCTGGGGCGCTCGCCACCACAAGGCCTTGGCACAGGCACGTGCCAGATCGTCGGCATGGATGTGGTTGGTGTAGACGTCGTCCTCCTGGCGCAGGACCGGCGTTCCTCGCAGCAATCGCTCACGCGGCCCGCCTGAGCGGTCCGGCGCGTATATCCCAGGAATGCGGAGCACAGACACATCCACCCCCAACGCCCGCCCCCACCAGCGCAGCTGCGACTCGGCGTCGACTCGCCGCATGGCTCGCGGGGTGGCAGGCTGTACGCTGCGGGTTTCATCCACCCAGTCACCGCTGCAGTCACCATAGACACCAGTGGTTGAACCATAGACCAGTTTGAGCGGGCGGCTGCGTGTGGCCAAGGCGCGTGTCAGATGACGGGTACGACCGTCGAGCGTCCAGCGAGCGGGCTGGTCGGTTGGCGGCGGGGCCAGGTGCAACACCCGCGTGGCCAGGCCGCTCAGGCGGCGCAAGGATGCCGGGTCGTCCAGGTCTCCCACCAAGGGCACCAGCCCGTTTGCGCGCAGTTCGGCCACGCGCTGGGGCGACGAGGTCAGCGCCAGCAGGCGAGCACGGCGCCCTCGACCCAAGACCTGCCCGGTGCGCATCCCCACGTCACCGCATCCCACAATCAACACCCGTTCACGCCGGAAACGCGAGGGCAATGCACCCAGACCCGCCATAAGCCTCCTCAAGTTTGAGAGAATCGGGCATTTTCACCGGAGCCGGTTGGCTCCGCCTTACCCTTTCGGCACGAAGTATGACATTCCAGATCACCGTTGAACCCAGTGGGCGCACCTTTTCCGCGCAGCCAGACGAAGCCATTCTGGCCGCCGGCATTCGCCAGGGCATCGGCCTGCCCTATGGTTGCAAGGACGGCGCCTGCGGCTCCTGCAAATGCAAAAAACTGTCGGGTTCTGTCGTGCATGGGCCGCATCAGAGCAAGGCTTTGTCGGCGGAGGAAGAAGAAGCGGGCTTGGTGCTGACCTGCTGCGCCACCGCCACCAGCGATGTGGTGCTGGAATCCCGCCAGGTCACCGAAGCAGGGGCTTTCCCCATCAAGAAAATGCCGGTGCGAGTGACCAGCCTGGAAAAAGCCTCGCCTGACGTGATGATCGTCAAGCTGCAACTCCCCGCCAGCGACACATTCCAGTATCACGCAGGACAGTATGTCGAATTCCTCTTGCGCGACGGCAGCCGGCGCAGCTATTCCATGGCCACTGCCCCGCATCTGCAGGCCGAGGCGCCCAGCATGGAGCTCCACATTCGCCACATGCCGGGTGGCAAATTCACCGACCACGTGTTCGGTTCCATGAAGGAGAAGGAAATCCTTCGTATCGAGGGGCCTTACGGTAGCTTCTACCTGCGTGAGGACAGCACCAAGCCTATGATTTTACTGGCATCCGGGACCGGTTTCGCGCCTATCAAGGCCTTGATCCAGCACATGCGTTTCAAGAATATCCAGCGCCCTGCCGTGCTGTACTGGGGAGGCCGACGCCCGGCTGATCTTTATGAAGAGGCCTGGATTCGCCAGCAGATCCCGGAGATGCCAGGGCTCACCTATGTGCCGGTCGTGTCAAATGCGCTGCCTGAAGACGGCTGGCAGGGCCGGACCGGCTTCGTTCACCGAGCGGTACTGGCGGACTTCCCCGATTTGTCCGGGTATGAAGTCTATGCCTGTGGCGCGCCTATCGTGATCGAGTCTGCCCAACGCGATTTCACTGCTGCCGGCCTGCCCGTCGAAGCCTTCTTCGCGGACTCTTTCACGTCCGAGCAAGACAAGATCACCGCCTGAAACCACCCACAAGGAGACACCATGGATCGCAGAGAACTCATCCAGGCCGCTGGCGCCGCCGCCCTTACCGGACTGTCCAGTCCTGCCCTATGGGCGCAAAATCCGGTCACCCGCATCGTTGTTCCGTTCGCGGCGGGCGGACCGATCGACGTCACAGCGCGCATCCTGGCCGAGCTGGTCCGCGAAGAACTGGGGGGGCCGGTGATCGTCGAAAACCGTCCCGGCGGGGGTGGCAACATCGGGATGAGCGCAGTGGCCCGCGCCGCGCCGGATGGTCTCACGCTGGGCATAGCCACCACGGCTTCCCACGGCATCAACCCCTGGCTGTTCAACAACCTGCCCTACGACCCCGTCAAGGATTTTGCGCCTGTCACCCTCATGCTCCGGGTGCCCAACGTACTGGTGATGAACGCCGAAACAGCTGATCGGCTCAATATCCGCAGCGTGAACGATCTGATCCGTCACGCCCGCGCCAACCCCGGTCGGCTGAATTACGGGTCGGGCGGCGTGGGCAGCGCTGGTCATCTGGCCGGTGAACTGTTCAAGCGACAAACGGGCACTTTCATCGTGCACATCCCCTACAACGGGGGCAATCCGGCGCAGCTGGCTCTGGTTTCGGGTCAGGTGGATTTCAACTTTGATAACCTGGCCACTGCCGCCGCCAATATTCAAGCGGGGCGCTTGCGTGCACTGGCTGTAACCACGGCCGAGCGCAGCCCGCTGATGCCCGATGTCCCGACCGTGGCCGAAGCCCTGCCCGGCTTTGAAATCGATACCTGGTGGGGCCTGGTGGTCCCTGCGGGGACCCCGAGCGCCAGAGTGGATCAACTGAACCAGGTATTCACCACTGCCTTGCGAAGCGATGAAGCGCGGACGCGGTTTGCCGCTTTAATGGCGCAGCCCGCGCCGACCACGCCGGCGGCTTTTGGTGAGTTCCTGGCTCGCGAAAGAACCAAGTTCGAGCAGGCCGTAAGGATCAGCGGCGCCACGCCCAGCTGACCCACAGCCGCGAACACCCCATCAGGAAGACTCGGCCAGCAGCAGACGGATGTCGCTGGCCATCGCGTCTGCGCCGCTGTTGTAGCGGTGATACAACCGGATGCGACCTTGGGTATCAAAAATATAGCTGCCGGCCGTGTGGTCGATGCTGTAGCTGGTGGGCGTGGAACCTGGCACCTTTCTGTAATACACCTTGAACGATTGAGCCAGCTCGGGCAGTCGCTCCAGGTCGGTGTACAAAGCCAGAAAGGTCGGATCGAAGCTGGCCATGTATTCCCGCATGATCTCCGGGGTGTCGCGCTCCGGATCGAGACTGATGAACAGGCCCTGCACCCGATCGCCCTGAGGACCCAGCATTTCACGGGCCTGCGCCATCTCCGCCATGGATGTCGGACACACATCCGGGCACTGGGTGAAACCAAAAAACACCACCACCACCTGACCTTTGAAATCACCGAGCGATCGTCTGCCGCCATGGTGGTCGGTGAGTAGAAAGTCCTGCGCGAAATTGGCCCCCGTGATGTCGATACCGACATACGACGGCTTGTCGCTGCATCCGACCAAGCCAGTCAACGCCAGCGCGGACAGCCCTGACAGAACAGAGCGCCGGTACAGGTTTCCTGAAAAAGACATCACCAGAACCTCATGAGGTAGTGATCCACCAGCATCGCCGCAAACAGAACCGACAAGTGAATCAGAGAAAAACGAAAGGTCTTGCGAGCCAGCTGATCGGAATACTCGCGCCAGAGTGCCCAGGCGTATCCAATGAACCCGATGTTCAGCACCACCGCGACGCACAGATAGAGCCAGCCGTTCATGCGCAAAACGAAAGGCAGGAGGCAGGCCGCCATGAGAATGAAGGTATACAGCAGGATGTGCAGACGCGTGAACTCAGACCCATGCGTCACTGGTAGCATGGGCAATCCGGACTTGCGATAGTCCTCCACCCGATACAGCGCCAACGCCCAGAAGTGGGGCGGTGTCCACAGGAAAATGATCAGGAACAGGACCAGCGATTCGGCCGTTACCGCATTCGTCATGGCGGCCCATCCCAGCACGGGGGGCATGGCACCGGATGCCCCACCGATCACGATGTTCTGCGGCGTGAGCGGTTTCAGGATGACCGTGTAAATGACCGCATAGCCGACAAAGGTGCCGAAGGTCAGCCACATGGTCAGGGGATTGACCCACACATACAGAATGACCGACCCCAAAGCACAGAGCAAGGCGGAAAATGTCAGTGTCTGGATATTGGTGAGTTCGCCTTTGGCGGTGGGCCGCCAGGCGGTTCGTTTCATCTTGGCGTCGATGTGCTGCTCAACCACACAGTTGAAAGCGGCGGCAGCACCGGCCACCAGCCAGATACCCAGGCATGCCAGCGCTGCGAGCACCAACTGATCCAAGCTTGGCAAGCCAGGCACCGCGAGCACCATCCCGATCAGGGCGCAGAACACGATCAGCTGAATGACGCGTGGCTTCATCAGCGCATAAAACTGCCGCCAGGTAGGTGGCAGAGGCGCTGTGAGGGAGGCGGGCGTGCTGCTCATGCGGACACCACCGACACGCGCGACGTCTTCGCCTTGGGTGCCCGCGCCGGATAGGCAGCGGTCAACCAGCCGGTCAGGACGAAGACCATGGCAGCAGCGCCTCCCGAATGTGACAGGGCAATCAGAATCGGCCACTCACGCAACACAATCGAAACACCCGACAAAGCCTGCCAGGCGATCAAACCCAACAAAATCCAGGCATGAGAGGCTTTACCTTCGACCCGCCAGAAGCGCCAGGCCAGATAAACAAACAATGTGAACACCACATAAGCACCCAGCCGATGAGTGAAGTGAATCGCAGTCAGCGCCTCGAACGGAATCGAATCCCCAGAGCGCTGCATCCCCAGCTCACGCCAGAGCTGAAAGCCCGCAGAGAAATCCATGTAAGGCCACCAGCTCCCCTGACAGGTCGGGAAATCACGACAAGCCAAGGCGGCATAGTTGGTACTCACCCAACCTCCTAGGGCCATCTGTACCCAGACCGCCGCGAAAACCACCCACAACCAACGTCGGGTGCCAGGTTGTATGGACAGAAGTGGCAAAGACAGACCGCCGGGAACATGGCCCATCTTGTAGCGCACGCCCTGCAACCGCAACAGGGCCAGCAGGATCATGCCACCCAGCAAGTGCATCGTCACGATGGCCGGAAACAGCTTCATGGTCACGGTCAGTGCACCAAAGGCACCCTGGATGCAGACCCAGATCAAGGTCACGATAGGCCAGAACACGGACACATGCGTCTGTTCTCTCTCGCGCCAGCTCCAGAAGGCCAGCACCAGAATCATCACACCCACACCAGTCGCCAGGTAGCGATGGATCATTTCAATCCAGGCCTTCGGGAAAGTGACCGGTCCCAGCGGGAAGCTGGCTTGTGCTGCGGCAATGTAGTCATGCGCTCCGATCGGGCTGACCTTGCCGAAACAGCCAGGCCAGTCCGGACAGCCCAGACCCGAGTCGGTCAGACGTGTGAAGACGCCAAAGAGGATGAGATCGATCGTGAAAAACAGGGTGACGCCCGTGAGCAGACCGAGACGACCTGCGGTGCTCATGTGGCGACCCCTGTACCACACCCACACCAGTGGACCCAGCGCAACCAGTATGCCAATCGCTTTCAGCCAGAACAGCGGTGACAAGTCGTAAAGGTAAGGATGATCCATCTTCAACGCCCCGGACGATCCCAGAAACTCGATGCCCGCAACAGACGGCTCAGATCCCGCCGCATCCTGGATGGATCCGCGTTGGCTTCGAAACGCATCATCCAGTTACCCATCGGATCCACGACAAAAAGATGATCACTCAGGCGATACCCTTCAGCGGGCTGGAGCCATTGGGCGATGGCTTCTTCGTCGACATGCAGCACCTGGGCCTGTGCCGTTGCAGCCTGCAACTGGGGCGACAGCGCCGTCTCTCCCGTTCTCAGCCAGACCCAGTCAACCCGGTCCTTGTCACGACCCAACCCCTCTCGAATCTGGCGCTGGAAATACAGATGCTGTTCGCAGGCGGCATCGCAGGCGCTGTCGGCCACGCTGAGAAAGAGCCACTGGTGCATCAACGAAGTGAGGGGCACCGTCTCACCTGACACGGTGGTGCCTGTCAGCTCAGCCGGAATCGGGCGCAAGGGCACGATGAGTTCACCGTAGTTGCGCCGCCCTTCTGGTCGAATCACATAGTAGGTGAAGTACGACGCAATCACGGGCGAGACGCAGACGAGCACCAGCAACAGCATCTTCCAGCGACCGGCCCTCGTCATCTTTGGATCGCGGTGATCCATGGCAGATGGGCTGGGCATGGAATGCACAGTCATCATCAGTGGTTCATCTGGAGGCGTGCGCATGGCATCAGCGGCTGGAGCGCCGGCGTTTCCAGGGCCCGATGAGTTGGAACCAGACATACAAAACAATCAGGAGTGTGGTCAGGCCGAACCATTGGACGGCATAACCGTAGTGTTTATGGACATCGCTGTCCGGTAAAGGCCAGTCTCGGATGAGACCATCCTCTGCGCCGTCGCCGTCCAACTGCTGAAGAGCGACAGGCCACAGTGGTAAGGACCATTCGCTCGCGAATGCATCCATGTCGATATTTTGCCGGATACGTCCCTCTCCCGCCTGACCAAAGTCATATAGCTTGGAAGGTGGGGGGGCCAATCGGCCGACTATCCGGACAGCATCAAGGGTTTCATCCAGATCAGGCACGGCTGTTCGATCATCCAGCCTTCGGGGTGTCCATCCGCGGATCACCAGCAGCGCATGTTGTTTCGATGCGTCCCACAGGGGTGTCACCACCCAGAAACCGGCCCGTCCGTTCAGCGGCCGATTTTCAAGAAAAACGGTGGCCTCATGCATCCAGCGCCCCTCAAGCACCACCCGTCTGTCCAGCAGTGCTGACGACCCTGAGACCCAGTCAGCCTGCATCAGATCCGGCCAGCCCAGCGCAGGCAACAGCAGTCTCTCACTGCGTTGCTGGGCCAAGCGCTCCTTTTCAGCCGCGCGATTGAGTTGCCATTGCCCCAGACTCGCCGTCAAACCGACCGATAGCAGGGTTACAACCGTGACGATCCAGAAACGTACCTGTGAGGTTAATCGACTCATCCGATAATGCCCCCCATGAAATACTTCATCATCGGTTCGTTTATTGTGATACTGGCCAGCCTGGCTGGCGCCTTGATTGCCATGATGCGTGGCGATTCACAGAGTGGCGATCCCCAACGCTCCCGCCGGATGGCACGCGCCCTGACGATACGTATCGGCATTTCCGTACTGCTATTCATTGCTGTGCTCGTCAGTTATCAGATGGGGTGGATACAGCCCACGGGGATACAGACCCGCTGAGAGCCAATGAAAAAAGCGCCTGACGGCGCTTTTTTCACAGCGGTTGGGCTGTGCGTCATCACATCCAGTAAACCAGGATATAAAGGAAAAGCCACACCACGTCCACGAAGTGCCAGTACCATGCGGCACCCTCAAATCCAAAGTGACGCTCTTTGGTGAAATGGCCTTTTTGAAGGCGCAAAGTGATCACGATGAGCATCAGCATACCGACAAGCACGTGAAAGCCGTGGAAACCTGTCAGCATGTAGAAGGTTGAACCGTAAATACCGGAATCGAGTCGAAGATTCAACGCGGAGTAGGCGTAAAAATATTCATAACCCTGCACCGTCAGGAAGATGGCCGCAAGCAGAATGGTCAGCCACATGTAGGCGATGGTTTTGCTGCGATTGCCATCCTGGATGGCATGGTGAGCAATGGTCAGGGTAACACCCGATGTCAGCAGCAAGGCCGTGTTGATGGTGGGCAACCAGAAGGGGCCCATGGTCATGAAGGGCTCGACAATACCCGCGGGAGACGCTGTCGCGCCAGCCACCACAGACGGCCAGACGGCTTGAAAGTCAGGCCAGATCAACGCATTTTCGATGTTGCCCAGTGCAGGGACCGACTGCGCACGCGCCCACCACAGCGCCGTGAAAAAGGCGCCAAAAAACATCACTTCCGAGAAGATGAACCAAGTCATGCTCCAGCGGTAGGAGATATCGATCTTGCGGCTATAGAGACCCCCCTCGCTTTCAGCGATGGCATCACGAAACCATTGGTAGAGAACGACCAACCACCACGCAAGACCGAAGACCAGCGCGTACATTCCCCAGGCGCTGCCATTGATCCACTGCCCGGCACCCAGGATGACGAAAAACAGACCCACCGCCGACATGAAGGGGTGCCGGGACAATCCGGGTACGAAGTAATGGGGCGTTACGCCGTGTGATGCTGCGGACATTCTCACTCCTGAACGGGTCGCTTGTTGATTTGAGATTGTTATGGGTGGGATGATAGTGCCAGAAATGACTATCAGGAACTGCTTGATGGTGCCGGCTGTGAAAACAGCACCGGCGCTTCGGCCAACGGCACAGTCGGTAACACAGAAGCCGACGGGGCCGCCGGCACACTGCCACCGACCTCAAAGAAGGTGTAAGACAGGGTGATCGTGGTCACGTCCCGTGGGATGCGAGGGTCGATCACAAAAGCCACGGGCCATTCTTTGGCTTCGCCGGGCTGGAGCGTGTACTGGGTGAAACAAAAACACTCCAGCTTGTTGAAATGCCGACCCGCCTGACGAGGCGCGTAACTGGGTATGGCCTGCGCCGCCATCACTCGAGGCTGGATGTTCTGGAACTCGTACATGACTGTGTTGAGTTCACCCGGGTGCACCACCATGGAACGAACCATCGGTCTGAAATCCCATGGACCACGGACATTGGTATCGAATTCAACGATGATCGTGCGAGAGGTATCCACCTGCGTGTTGGCCGGCAAGGAACGAACCTTGCCCGGTATTTGTCTTTCAGACATGGACAAGATGTTGATGCCTGTCGCTTCACAAATGGCTCGATAGATAGGCACCAGGGCATAGCCAAAGGCAAACATGCCAATGGCAATCACGCCCAGCTTACCCACGATCTTGAGATTTTCTTTGCGAAGAGACATAACAATCCGTCAGGGTCCAAGAATGACAAACTTGGCCACGTAGCCCAGCATGAAGACCAGTGCGACGGAGGCCAGAATCAGGCCCAGTCGCACATTGCTTCGACGTTTTTCCGGTGGAATCGGCATGGTCAGAAACAGATCAGCCAATCACACGAGTTGCGGTGGCGTCCAGCTTGGGTGGCGTCTCAAACGTGTGATGGGGAGCGGGTGAGGGCACCTCCCACTCCAGACCTTCAGCACCCTCCCAAGGCTTCTGGGGGGCTTTTTCGCCCTTACCCATCATGGCCGGCAGAATGACCGCCACAAAGAAGTACACCTGCGCCAGACCAAAGGCAAAAGAGCCCAGCGATGCAATCATGTTGAAGTCAGCGAACTGCATGGGGTAGTCGGCGTAGCGACGTGGCATGCCAGCCAGGCCCAGGAAGTGCATCGGGAAGAAGGCGATGTTGAAAGAGATGATGGACCACCAGAAGTGAATGCGGCCACGTGTCTCGGAATACATCACACCCGTCCACTTGGGCAGCCAGTAGTAGGTACCGGCGAACAGGGCGAACAGAGAACCCGCCACCATCACATAGTGGAAGTGGGCCACCACGTAATAGGTGTCCTGGAACTGGATATCCAGAGGCGCAACCGCCAGCATCAGGCCCGAGAACCCGCCCACGGTGAACACGAAGATGAAACCAACGGCCCAGAGCATCGGGGTTTCGAAGGTCATCGAGCCCTTCCACATGGTCGCGATCCAGGTGAAGACCTTCACGCCTGTGGGCACAGCAATCAGCATGGTCGAGAACATGAAAAAGAGCTGGCCTGTGACCGGCATACCCGTCGTGAACATGTGGTGAGCCCACACCACGAACGACAGGATGGCAATCGAACCCGTGGCGTAAACCATACCGACATAGCCGAAGAGCTTCTTGCGAGAGAAGGCGGGCACGACCTGACTGATGATACCGAAGGCAGGCAGAATCAGGATATACACCTCAGGGTGACCGAAGAACCAGAAGATGTGCTGGTACATGATCGGGTCACCGCCACCAGCGGGATTGAAGAAGCTGGTGCCGAAGTGGCGGTCGGTCAACGTCATGGTGATCGCGCCGGCCAACACAGGAATCACCGCAATCAACAGATATGCCGTGATCAGCCAGGTCCATGCGAACATGGGCATCTTCATCAGGGTCATGCCTGGTGCGCGCATGTTCAGGATGGTGACGATGATGTTGATGGCACCCATGATGGAGGAAGCCCCCAGGATATGCAGCGCAAAGATGGCGGCGTCCATCGAAGGACCCATCTGCAGTGTAAGCGGTGCATACATGGTCCAGCCGGTCGCTGGCGCTCCACCAGGCATGAAGAACGAGGCCGCCAGGATGATGCCAGCAGGCACCATCAACCAGAAGCTGAAGTTGTTCATGCGGGCAAAAGCCATGTCGGATGCGCCGATCTGCAGGGGCAACATCCAGTTGGCGAAGCCTACGAAGGCCGGCATGATGGCACCAAACACCATGATGATGCCGTGCATGGTGGTGAACTGATTGAACAGTTCAGGCTGCACCAGTTGCAAGCCGGGCTGGAACAGCTCGGCCCGAATGCCCATGGCAAGGATGCCACCGAACATCAGCATCGCAAAACTGAACAACAGGTACATCGTCCCGATGTCCTTGTGGTTGGTGGCATACACCCAACGACGCCACCCGGTCGGGGTGTGATGGTCGTGGTCGTGTGCGTCATGGTGGTCAAGAACAGCACTCATGGTGATTCCCTCGTTTCAAAACTGGTGAATGGCATTCACTGACGCGCCGCCAATACATCGGCAGGCTGAATCAGACGCTGGGTGTCGTTGGACCAGCTGTTCTGCGTGTATGTCATGACAGCGGCAAGATCGGTATCAGACAGGTTGCGCCATGAAGGCATGGCGCCTTGGCCGTTAAGCATGATCTGTAGGTGAGCTGTCTGATCTTCGGCTGTCACCTTGGCCGAACCGTCCAGGGCCTTGAAGACCGCAGTGCCACGACCATTGGCCTGGTGGCAGGCGATACAGTTGGCAGCATACACGGAAGCACCTCGTGCCACCAGATCGGACAGCGTCCAGACGCGACTCGGATCTTCCTGGCGGGCTGTGATCAATGCCATCTGTTCAGCCACCCAGGCGGTGTATTCCTGTTGCGTCACGACGCGAACGTGGATCGGCATAAAAGCATGCTCACGGCCGCAAAGCTCGGCACATTGGCCATAGAAGTCACCGGTTTGCGTAGCCCTGAACCACGTGTCACGCACAAAACCGGGAATTGCATCCTGTTTCACACCGAAGGCTGGCACCATCCAGGCGTGAATCACATCATTGGCTGTGGTGATGATACGGATCTTCTGATCAACAGGCACAACCAGCGGATTGTCGACGCGAAGAAGGTAGTCGTCCACACGTGGAGGACGGCCACTTTCTGCCCAGACCCGATGCTGAGGATCCAGGGTCGATAGGAAACCGATGCCCTCACCTTCACCTTTGAGGTATTCATAACCCCATTTCCACTGCATGCCAGTGACTTTGATGGTGATGTCACTGTTGCTGGTGTCCTTCATGGCCACCACCACCTTGGTGGCAGGCAGCGCCATACCGATCACGATGATCAGGGGAACGATTGTCCAACCGAGCTCCAGCCACAGGGGTTCAGGCAACTCTTTCGCCTTGTGACCTGCCGCCTTGCGGTGCTTGATGATCGAATAGAACATGACACCAAACACCAGCACGAAAATCACGGCGATGATGGACAGCATGTACCAATGCAGCCAATGCAGGTTCTCGGCGATCTGGGTGGCTGGCGGGTGGAAGTTCAACTGATTGCGAGCAGGCCCCCCTGGGAGATCGTTCACTGGCTGCGCCATGGCAGATCCGAAGGTCATGACACCCAGCGCCCCTCCCAACATGGTCCTGTGTACGCCCGAGCACAGCTGGCGCAACGATTGAATCGACTTTTTCATCGTGTTCACTTTTGTTGCCTCTAATTTAAGCATTGATCAATGTCAATCATCACCGAGCGGTATGCAAAGCGTGACGCAGCTCAAGGGCCAGCAGATCACGCAATGCCGGACGCACATAACGACCGACTTGCACCTCTCGCTCCGACACTCTCAGGCTGACCAGACCACTTGACTTGTCACCTCTTGACACCCTCACCCAGCGACGAGGGAGCGATTCCGTGACCAGCCGACCGGCCGTCTCTCGCTCAATCACCACCCGCTCTTCTTCCATACGCACAATCTCATGGTCTGTCGCATGCCGGCAATAAACCAGAAAGGCGACACCCAACGCAACCAACTCCACCGCCGCGAAAGGCAAAACCAGAAGAGCCCCCATGGACCAGAAAAATGCAGCCACAGACAGCGAAACCACACACAAAAATCCGAAGGTCATCCACAAGTGGCGAGGGGCCATGGAACAGTTGCGTTTGAGCAACCATATCCAGCCTTGGTCCGTTTCAATGGCCAAGCGATATTGCGGAGGAGCTTCTGGCACAGCTTTGTAAGATCGTTTCGAATCGTGACTACAAATGACAGAACGGTCGGTCTTTGACTTAGATCAATTGTATCCGGGGTTTCAAGATGTTTCGGCACTTTGGGCAGGGTGCCCGACACAAGACGTCGGATTACACCGAAGGATGACGAGAAGAAGGCCTGCCTTTTTTGAGCAATTGCCGCATGTCGTCCATGGAAACAGAGGTGGCTTCTGTCACCTTGACACGAGGCACGGGCTTGATGGCATGCCCATATATCACTTCGATGGTCAACTGAAGCTGCCCGTCAGGCGTTCGGGGAGCGGAGGCCTCCACCGCATCCAGCCATGCTGCTCGAAACGCACGCCCTCGCAGATGCCCTGAACGCCCGCCATGCAAGTTGCGACCCCAGTCACGCATGTCGTTCAGCATCGCTTGTGCATGGGAATATGTCAGTGTCAGACGCTCCACGTCCATGACAGGCTCGGCAAATCCGGCCTCGATCAGCATGTCACCCCAATCGTGCATGTCGGTCATGGGATGGGCCGGAGGTGTCCAGCCTTGCAACGCATGCACGTGACGGATCTCACGCAAGGTATCGGGCCCCAGACATGAGAACATCAGCATGCCCTCGGTCTGCAGCAGGCGTAACCAAGCCTTGAGCAATTGCTGCGGGTGCTCGTGGATGTGGAGAGAGAGATTCGCCCACAACAGGTCGGCCTGACCCGCGACAGACACAGGCGTGCCTGACGCCCCTTTGATGGCGGCCATCCACCGCCGCCAGAGCGGCTTGGTTCCAACGCCTTCTAGCAACGATCGGGCGGCCGCCTGCTGGGGCCCTTCGATCTGACACACCGCTTGGGGATATCGTCGTGTCACTGCCTCATGAGCCGCCAACCCGCCCAACAGAGGGGACCAACTGACCCATCGCTGGGGTTCCCGCTTGATCCAGTCCAGACGCTCTGCCATGCGACGACCGATTTCCTCGTGCAACCACGGGCTTTTCGCGCGCGGCAGATGCTGCCATCGCGTTGAGGCAACAGCGTCGAGATCAGGTACGGAAGAGGTCTGTGGTGTGCTCGGCATACAGCGTTGGAAGTTCGAACCAGTATAGTGCCGGGATGTTCAGAAAGCTGCTTGATTCGGGCTTACCCACACTGTGCGCGGTGTGTCGATCCTGGTCGACACAATCGGTGTGCGAAGCCTGTCAGCAGGACCACGGTCAACCCCGCATGCGTTGCCCTGGCTGCGCACTGCCCCTGGCACCTGGACTGGTCCAGTGCCATGACTGCGCCACGGAAACCCGCCCATCACCCAGTGCATGCATCGCACGCGTCGCCTATGAGTGGCCCTGGACGCAGGTCATGGCCTCATTCAAGTTCCACGGTCAATCGGCCTGGGGACGTGACATGGCCCGGTTGATGCTCGAACAACCTGGCGCCAACGAGATGCTCGCTGCCAGCGATCTGCTGATACCCATTCCGCTGAGCCGCGAGAGGCTCCTTGAACGCGGATACAACCAGGCGTGGGAATTGACCAGACATCTGGCCACCGCCACTGGGCGGCCTGCACGTCATGACATCCTGCTGCGGATCGAGACCGGACATCTCCAGCACCGGCTTTCCCTGGATCAGCGTCGGCAGCATGCCGAGCGCGCTTTTGCGGTCAACCCCGAGGCTGCGCGGGCGCTGCAAGGCCTGAAAGTGGTCCTGATTGATGACATCATGACTACGGGGACCACACTCGCAGCCGCCGCCCGTTGCCTGACCCTGGCAGGCGCCCGGCAGGTCCAGGCTCTGGTCTTTGCCCGCACGCCCAAACCCACCCTTGAACCCGAACTGCAAGATTGACGTCATGTTCCATATCGTTCTGGTCAATCCGGAAATTCCGCCCAACACAGGCAATGTGATCCGTCTTTGTGCCAATACGGGCTGTCGCCTGCACCTGATCGAGCCGCTGGGCTTTTCAATGGACGACAAACACATGCGCCGCGCCGGGCTTGACTACCATGAATACGCAGATGTTCAGCGACATCGCGATTGGGGTGCTTTCCTCGACCACGAAAAACCGGACCCGACACGCTTGTTCGCCATGACCACCAAAGGGACGCGCAGCGTCTATGCAACAGACTTCAAGCCGGGCGACTGGTTGGTTTTCGGCTGCGAAACCCGCGGACTGGCGCCCGAGCTGAGGGATCAGTTCCCCGCCGGGCAGCGCCTGCGTCTGCCAATGCGTCCCGATCAGCGCAGCCTGAATTTGTCCAATGCCGTGGCGGTGGTGGCGTATGAGGCCTGGCGGCAACAGGGTTTTGGCCTGGATCAGGTGTAAAGCCGGGCAAGGAACTCGGCAACGCAGACCGGTTTGTCGCTGCCCTCACGCTCGACCTTCACCTGCCAGGTGAGCTGCCGGCCGGCAGGCTCGATCGGCTCACTGGCTAGCAGGTACAGATGGGCTCGCAAACGGCTGCCTACGGGCACCGGGGCGGTGAAGCGCACCCGGTTCATGCCGTAATTCACGCCCATGCGAACATCCTCGAAACTCAAGGAGGTCTCCAGGAATCGCGGCATGAGCGATAAGGTCAGAAAACCGTGGGCAATCGGGGCGCCGAACGGACCGTTTTGCGCACGTTCCGGGTCGGTATGGATCCACTGATGATCCCCGGTCGCGTCGGCGAACTGGTTCACCTGCTGTTGCGTGATGTCCACCCATGGGCTGATGGCCACGGCGGAGCCCACATGGGCGTCGATATCGTGAAGTTGCTCAAAAATCTGCATGCATTCAGGCTTCCAGCCATTGACAGATCGGCGCCCATTGCTCAAGGTCCCGCTGGACCTGCGCGGGCTGGACATCAAACAACGTCAAGCCCTGAGCAGCCAAGTGAATATACAACTGGGTTTCTCGCAGAAAACCCAGAACAGGCAGGTTAAGCGAACCGACAAAATCGCGGAGTCGCTCAGCCGACAGTGTGCGCTGATCCACCCGCATCCCCACCACACCGATCTGGAGGTCGGCCGCCTGACGCCTGTCCAGCAGTTCGTCCATGAATGCACGTGTGGCATAAATGTCAAAAATACTGGGCTGCAGGGGGATGATGAGTTTATCGGCCCGTTTCAGCACTGCCTTGAGCGCCTTGCCATGGAGACCGGCTGGCGTGTCAAGGACCACATGCGTGGTCCCACGTGGGGGCTTGAGGATATCGCCACGGCTCGCGTCCCACGTGACGATCGGACGTGCCTGTGGGGGTCGACGCTGCAGCCATTGGCTGCAAGACTGCTGCCTGTCGGCATCACCCAGCATGACGGAATACCCACGTTTGGCCAAATAACCGGCCACCTGGGTGGAAAGCGTTGATTTACCCACCCCGCCTTTTGGATTGGCCACCACGACAACACCCATGCGCTTGCTCCTTGTTCTGGCTTGGCTTCATGCCAGCCAACCATCCCAGACCAGTTTCAGCCCGGTCAACATCATGCCCGCGTACACCAGCCGGTAAAACAGCACGGGCTGTATGCGGCGGGCCAGAAAAACACCCACCCAGACACCCAGCGGGGCAAATGGCATCAACACCACAGCCGTCGCCATCTGTTGCATGTCCAGCAATCCCAACCACGCATAGGGTATCCATTTGGACAGGTTGACCAGGAAAAAAAGAAAGGCCACGGTGGCGGTGAAGACAATGGGCTTGAGTTTCAGCGGAATGAGATACGCATTCAAGGGGGGGCCACCGGCATGCGCGATGAAACTGGTAAAGCCCGAGATCACCGTCAGCACACCACCCAGCCAACGGGGCGGCGGGGGCGCATCGGGCCGAGGGGGAAACAACAGTCGCTGGGCGAGAAACAGCAAGGTGAGCGCTCCCACCAAGCCGGCAACGAGTCTCGGATCCATCCATTTGAAAAGCAGTGTCCCGATCAGCGTGCCCAGCAAGGCGAAAGGCACCAGAAAGCGAAACAATCGCCAGTCGACATCGCGGCGAAACGCCGCCATCCCCAGTACATCCATGATGAACAGCAGCGGCATCATGATGGCCGCCGCTTGCGGTACCGTGACGGCCAACGCCATCATGGGCACCGCCATAGACCCGAAACCCGATCCGAAGCCGCTCTTGCTCACGCCCATGAGCAGAACGGCCGGGATGGCGACTGCGTAGAACCAAGGATCGGTGATGGGTGCGAAGGTCACGGAAAGACTCTACCATTGCCTGATGTCTTCCATGCCCCTCTGGACCAACCATCTGAATCTGCTGATTGAAGCCGCGGCCGTACTGGCCTTCGCCTTGTCAGGCCTGTTGGCAGCGGCCCGAAAGTCGCTCGATGCCGTGGGCGTGTTCACGGTGACCTTTCTGGCGGCTTTTGGCGGTGGCACCCTTCGCGATCTGCTGCTGGATCAGCGCCCGTTCTTCTGGGTGGAACACGTGCACTGGCTGTGGGTGCTCATGGGTTTGTGCATGACCGCCATGCTGTTCATGCGGCATCGGCATTTCGAACCCACAGAGCGCGCCATGCAATGGCCAGATGCCCTGGGACTGGGTCTGTTCGCTGCAGCAGGCGTGAGCAAAGCGTTGCACACCGGCTCACCGGCCCTGGTCGCGGTACTGATGGGTGTGGTGACCGGGGTGTTTGGCGGTGTATTGCGAGATGTGGTCTGTAATGAGATACCCAGCGCATTCAGAGACCACAAACCCTATGCCATCTGTGCTTTCGTGGGGGGCTGGGCGTATGTGGGCTGGTGGTGGATCACGGGTTCCGCCGGTCAGGCGCTGATGGTATGCGTGACCGTGACCTTCGGCCTGCGGGCACTGGCCCTGTGGCGCAACTGGTCTTTGCCTGCCTGGAAAGCCTGATGCGGCGACAATCGAATCATGTTTCAACCCTCTCAAGCCGATGTGCGCCGTTTTTTTTGCGGCGTTTATGACAAGCTCATTCGCCAGGCCCCCATGGAGCCGATTGAAACCCTCGCTGGTGGGTGGATCGAGCAACACCCGCAATACCACCGCACCCTCGCCGATTTGGATCAGGCCCTGGCGGATATGCAGCAGGTACAGGATGCCCAGGAAAACCCGTTCCTGCATCTGTCCATGCACCTGAGCGTGAGCGAGCAGTGCTCCATCGACCAGCCGCCGGGCATTCGCCAGGCCGTTGAATTGCTGGCTGCACGTCGCGGCTCTTTGCACGATGCGCACCATGAAGTGATGGACTGTCTGGGTCGCATGATCTGGGAAAGCCAGCGCAATGGGCGACCACCCGATGGCGCCGCGTACATTGCAGCGGTTCGCGCCCGAGCGACGAGCGATTGAGCAGACCCACAAACAAACAGACCCCGGCGAGCTGAACCCACCGGGGTCATCGGCCGGACGCAGTCCAGTGCCGAGAGGCGAAGTGGAGTGTTGTCGTCACACCTCGCCGGAAGCAACGATTGCTTCCTGATGATTGCCGGGCAATCAGGCGGACCTGAGTGCGGGCAGTGGCCTGAACAAACTGGGATCGTCAGCGCTTGTTCAGACGACTCCAATGTAATCACACCCGATGGTTCGTGCCAGCACATTATTTAAATCGACTGTTCAAACGCCATTGTTTTTTTGCAACAAAAGGGCATAACCCCTTCTGCAAGAGCGCTTTTATATACATATAAGTAGTTATATATCGTTTTTAAAGTATTGACACGGCATTTAAGGAACCCTAACATCCGCCCCGAACTCATTCCCTAGTACTTACCCTAGGACGCTGCCGAAACCGGCTAAGTTGATGACCCGATTGGGTTTTCAATGGCGACCAAACCATCAGGCCCACTCGCGAATGACATTTTCCAGCGAGAAGGCGATGAAAGGATCGTGCGATGACAGCGCCACAACCCAGCCGCGAGAGCGGCTTACTGAAAACACTCTACACCGTCTGCGAAGACACTGCGCAGGGTTTCATGAAGGTCACTCACAACAGCCTGGCCCTGCTGGGTTTCATGCTGGCCATGGGCCTGGGCATTCTGTTGACCCAACCCCAATGGCGGGAGTCGGCCGAACAACACATCTTTGGTTGGCTCATGGAGCGCCAGATGGCCAGCCTGGACGATCTGGCGGATCCCACAGCGATCGATCGGGTCACAGCTACCGACCCCTCTTTACTCCCGGAGGAGCAGGCACTGATCGCTGATTGGCTGAGTCGAAAGTATCGTGTCGCCAAGGAGCCCATGAGTGCGTTGGTGGCTGAGGCTTTTGATGTAGGCCATCAACTGGGCGTTGATCCGAAATTGATTCTGTCGGTCATGGCCATGGAATCACGCTTCAATCCGTTTGCGGCCAGCCCCGTCGGTGCCCATGGGCTCATGCAGGTCATGACTCGGGTTCATCAGGATAAATTCGAAGATTTTGGTGGGTCGCTGGCCGCCTTCGACCCCATCACCAACTTGCGAGTGGGTGCCATGGTGCTTCGTGACACCATTCGCCGGTCAGGGTCTGTGGAAGGCGGCCTTCGGCTTTATGTGGGTGCCGTCACCACCGATGGACGTGTCTACATTGACCGGGTTCTATCGGAACATGAGCGACTCCAGCGGGTCGCTCAAGGGCAGCGAGTCGCCTTCAATGCCTTCCAGCGCCACACACCTGCCGTGGCTGCGCCGACCCAACCCCCCATGGAACCTGCGCAAAACGAAATGGAAGCGGAAGCCGCGCCTGATCAGCTGCCCGCCATGGCGCTCTCATCCTGATAAAATTATTGGTGCGCGCGACTGGCGATAGACCCGGCGGACCGTATCAGTCCCGACCGGGTTGACGTGGGTTTACCACTGGGGAGCGTGCTGCCTGGGCAGAGTCCACCCGGGCGTTGAGCCGTTCGCCTGGGCAGCCTGCGTCGCGTCAAGCGCTGCGGGTCCACTGACCTCAACCCAACTGCCCTGTCTGCCATGTACAACCGCCAGATTCTTATTGAACAAACCGACCCAGAGCTGTTTGCCGCCATCCAGGCCGAAAACGCGCGCCAGGAACACCACATCGAGTTGATCGCCAGCGAGAACTACGCCTCTCCGGCCGTGATGGCTGCACAGGGTACCCAGCTGACCAACAAGTACGCCGAAGGCTACCCCGGCAAGCGTTACTACGGTGGTTGCGAATATGTGGACGTGGCCGAGCAATTGGCCATTGATCGCGTCAAGCAGCTGTTCGGTGCCGATGCCGCCAACGTGCAGCCCCATTGCGGGGCGTCCGCCAATGAGGCCGTGTTCCTCGCCTTCCTCAAACCTGGTGACACCATCATGGGCATGAGCCTGGCCGAAGGCGGCCACCTGACCCACGGCATGCCGCTGAACATGTCGGGCAAATGGTTCAACGTGGTGAGCTACGGCCTGAACGAGAAGGAAGAGATTGACTACGAAGCCATGGAAGCCAAGGCGCGCGAAACCCGCCCTAAGCTGATCATCGCGGGCGCCTCGGCCTACAGCCTGCGGATTGACTTCGAGCGCTTTGCCAAGATCGCCAAAGAAGTCGGCGCCATCTTCCTGGTGGACATGGCCCACTATGCGGGTCTGATCGCTGCGGGCGTCTACCCCAACCCGGTGCCCCATGCCGACGTGGTGACCTCCACGACGCACAAAAGCCTTCGCGGCCCGCGCGGCGGCATCATCCTCATGAAGGCCGAGCATGAGAAGGCCATCAACAGCGCCATCTTTCCCGGCCTGCAGGGCGGCCCGCTGATGCACGTCATTGCCGCCAAGGCGGTGGCCTTCAAGGAAGCGCTGCAGCCCGAGTTCAAAGCCTACCAGCAGCAGGTGATCCGCAACGCCCAGGTCGTGGCCGAGACGCTGACCCAGCGCGGCCTGCGCATCGTTTCGGGCCGTACCGAAAGCCACGTCATGCTGGTGGACCTGCGCGCCAAAGGCATCACTGGCAAGGAAGCCGAGGCCGTGCTGGGCAGTGCCCACATGACCATCAACAAGAACGCCATCCCCAACGATCCGGAAAAGCCCATGGTCACCAGCGGCGTGCGCATCGGCACCCCGGCCATGACCACCCGTGGCTTCAAGGACGAGGAAGCCCGCCTAACGGCCCACCTGATTGCCGACGTGCTGGACAATCCGCGCGACCCGGCAAACATCGAAGCGGTGCGCGCCAAGGTCAACGCCCTGACTGCCCGTTTCCCGGTGTACAAGTAAATCCATGAAGTGCCCCTTCTGCGGCCACGACGACACCCAGGTGGTGGAAACGCGTGTGGCCGAAGAGGGGCTATTCATCCGGCGCCGGCGGCGTTGCACCCAGTGCGACAAACGTTTCACCACTTACGAGCGACCCGAAGTCACCTTCCCGGCAGTGGTCAAGAAGGACGGGCGGCGCATCGACTACGACCCCGTCAAGCTGCGAGCCAGTTTTGCCCTGGCCCTGCGCAAACGGCCAGTCAGCACCGAGCAGGTGGATGGTGCGATGGAGCGCATCGAGGAAAAACTGCTCAACCTCGGCGCCCGTGAAATCCCTTCCCACCAGCTGGGTGAAATGGTGATGCGCGAACTCAAGAAGCTCGACAAAGTGGCCTACATCCGGTTTGCGAGCGTATACCGCAGCTTCGAGGACATCGACGACTTCAAGAATCTGGTGGACGAAGTGCGGCACTGAGCCCTTGCTTAGCCGGATGTTGGGGGACGACGCCAACGTACACCGGGCTTTCCTGCGACAATACGAGGATGTTCACCGGCATCATCACCGGCGTGGGGCGCATCGCCGCTGCCCACTCCCTTGGCTCTTCCGACCAACACGGCAAACGCTTGACCGTGGAGGCCCCCTCAGGCTATCTGGACGACGTCGGTCTGGGTGACAGCATCGCCATCAACGGCGCCTGCATGACAGTCACCAGTCTGGCCTCAGACCAATCGCACTTCACCATCGATATTTCCGCCGAATCCCTGGACAAGACCGCCGGTCTGGACCAGACAGGCCCCGTCAACCTCGAAAAGGCCCTGCGTGCCAACGACCGCCTGGGTGGACATCTGGTGTCAGGCCATGTGGACGGCATCGGGCGGGTGACCTTTTTTGCCCAGGTGGGCGAAAGCTGGGAGTTGCGTATCCTGGCACCGGCCGCGCTGGGCAAATATCTGGCCTACAAGGGCTCCATCACTGTCAATGGCGTCAGCCTGACGGTGAATCGGGTGCAAGACCTGACCGATGGCTGCGAGTGCAGCATCAACCTCATTCCCCACACCGTGCAGAACACGGCGCTGGGGCAACTGCAAGCGGGCAGTCCAGTGAACCTGGAAATCGACCTGATTGCACGATACGTCGAACGCATGCTCGGGACACCGCCCCAATGAACGCAGCTCACCCTCCCCTCACACCGGTCGGCATTTCGCCGGTGGAAGACATCGTTGCCGAGATCCAGGCAGGCCGCATGGTCATTCTGGTGGACGAAGAAGACCGCGAAAACGAAGGCGATCTGGTGCTGGCCGCCGATCATGTGACCCCCGAAGCCATCAACTTCATGGCCCGTTTTGGCCGCGGCCTGATTTGCCTGACCTTGACGCGCGAGCGTTGTGAACGACTCAGGCTACCGCCCATGGTGCCCCGCAATGGCACCAAAATGGGGACGGCCTTCACCGTGTCGATTGAAGCGGCCGAGGGCGTGACCACGGGTATTTCGGCCGCGGATCGGGCTCGCACCGTGCAAGTGGCCGTCGCCGCTGACGCCCAGGCGGAAGACTTGGTGCAGCCAGGTCACATCTTTCCGTTGCAGGCCGTGGAGGGTGGCGTGCTGATGCGCGCGGGCCATACCGAAGCGGGCTGCGATCTGGCCGGTATGGCGGGGTGTACCCCGGCTGCCGTGATCTGCGAAATCATGAAAGACGACGGGACGATGGCACGGCTGCCCGATCTGCAGCTGTTTGCCGCCGAACACGGGCTCAAGATCGGCACGATTGCCGACCTGATCGAATACCGCAGCCGGACCGAGAGCCTGGTACGACGCATTGGCTCGCGCCCCTTGAATACCGCTTTCGGCGAATTCCAGGCTCACGCTTTCCGCGACGACACAAGCGGTGCGATGCACCTGGCGCTGGTCAGAGGCCAGTGGACCGCCGACCAGACCGTGAGTGTGCGGGTGCACGAACCCCTGAGCGTGCTGGATGCCCTGGAAGTGGGTCGCTCCATGCACTCCTGGACGCTGGAAACCAGCCTGCGACACATGGCCGATGAAGGCCGCGGCGTGGTGGTACTGCTGAACTGCGGCGAAAGCGCCGACCAGTTGCTCGCACAGTTCGAAGGCACAGCCCAGCCCGCGCAAGCGCCCGAGCGGGGCCGGATGGACTTGCGCACCTATGGTATCGGTGCGCAGATCCTGCGCGAATGCGGGGTCAACAAGATGCAGTTGCTGGGACGTCCCCGGCGCATGCCCAGCATGACCGGTTACGGCCTGGAAGTGGTGGGTTTTTTGAGTAAAACGGAAGGGTGAACCCATGCAGGGTGCAAACAAAGGCAGCGCGTCAGCGCTGAATGGATCAGGACTGCGGATCGGCATCGTGCAGGCCCGCTTCAACCAGGGGATCACCGACGCACTGGTTCAGGCATGCCGCCAGGAACTGCTGGCACTCGGGGTGACCGAAGACCATATTGAGCACGTGCAGGTGGCCGGCGCCCTGGAAATTCCACTGGCCCTCCAGGCCATGGCCGACACCGACCGTTTTGACGCGCTGGTGGCATTGGGATGTGTCATCCGCGGGGAAACCTACCATTTCGAGCTGGTGTGCAATGAATCGGCCGCCGGCGTGACGCGGGTAGGTCTGGATCATCACATTCCGATTGCCAACGCCATCCTGACCACTGAAAACCTGTCGCAGGCTGTGTCCCGACAAGAGGACAAAGGCCGCGATGCCGCGCAGGTGGCGGTCGAGATGGCCCGTTTGCTCCGTTCGCTGGAAACCGCATGAGCAAGGCCACCGCACCCGATAAACCTCGTAAAGCCTCGGACAAATCAGGCCGCACTCGCGCACGCGAATTCGCCTTGCAAGCGCTTTACCAGCATCTGGTGGGTCGCCATGCAGCGGAGGACATCGACCTGTTCACGCGCGATCTGAGCGGATTCCACAAGGCCGATAGCGCTCACTACGACGCGCTGCTGCACGGCTGCATCGCCGAGAGCGCCGAACTGGACGCGGCCATCACGCCTTTGCTCGACCGCCCCCTGGCTGAAATTTCCCCCATTGAGCGGGGCGTGCTCTGGATCGGCGCCTACGAATTCCGGCACTGTGTGGATGTGCCCTGGCGGGTGGTGATCAACGAATGCATCGAGCTGGCCAAATCCTTTGGTGGAACCGATGGCCACAAGTATGTCAACGGCGTGTTGAACGAACTGGCACCGCTCTGGCGGGGCCTGGAGGTCGAGCGTGACCAGCAACGCAAACCGCGCCCCTCTGCCTCGGGTCACTGAAGCCACATGGCAGATGCATTCCTCTGGCCCATTCGGGTGTACTGGGAAGACACGGATGCCGGTGGCATCGTGTTCTATGCCAATTACCTGAAATTTTTTGAACGAGCTCGCACCGAATGGCTGCGCAGCCTCGGGGTCGAACAGCAGCGTCTGAAAGACGCCACCGGCGGCATGTTTGTGGTGACCGGGACCGAGTTGCGCTACCACCAGCCGGCCCGTCTGGACGATTGGTTGCAAGTCCAAACAACGATTCAGGAACTTGGACGGGCTTCCCTGACACTGCATCAGGTGGCCCATCGCATCAACCCCGAAAAACCCGATACATTGTTGTGTGAAGGCACCATCCGGATCGGCTGGGTGGATGCCTCACAGATGCGCCCAAGCCGGATACCTTCCGCGATCACAGACGTTTTAAGACATCCATGACCCAAGATTTTTCTGTTTTCCAGCTCATGCTGGATGCCACCTGGGTGGTGCAGGCAGTGGTTTTATTGCTGATCAGCGTGTCGATCATCAGCTGGGCCGCCATCTTCCGCAAGGTCTTTCTGCTCAAGCGGGTGCGGCGCCAGACCGAGGACTTCGAAAAGGAATTCTGGTCAGGCACCAACCTGAACGACCTGTACCAAGGAGCCGTGCGCAGCGCGCGGGACGGCAGCCCGACGGAGCGGATTTTTGCCAGCGGCATGCGCGAATACCACAAGCTGCGTGATCGCCGCATCAGCCAGCCCGATGCACTGGTGGAGGGCGCCCAGCGCGCCATGAAGGCCAGCTACCAGCGTGAAGTCGAGGCCCTGGAAACCAACCTCTCGTTTCTGGGCTCGGTGGGTTCGGTGTCGCCTTACGTTGGCCTGTTCGGAACCGTCTGGGGGATCATGCACGCCTTCACCGGCCTGGCTGCGATGTCTCAGGTCACCCTGGCCACGGTGGCGCCCGGTATTGCCGAGGCCCTGGTGGCCACCGCCATCAGCCTGTTTGCCGCCATTCCTGCCGTCGTGGCCTACAACCGCTTCACCCACGACATCGACCGCGCCGCCAACCGGATGGAAACCTTCATGGACGAGTTTTCCAACATTCTGCACCGCAACGTGGCCAACGCGACTGCCAGCGCGGGTACGGTATCGGCCACCGGCCGCTGATGATCCAGAGGC
>JAUVYR010000040.1 GCA_030602985.1 Burkholderiales bacterium | reverse complement strand
GGACTGGCAGTCCGCCGCTGTGCGACGGGTCAGGTTTTTCTCACGGGCAAACTGTTCAGCCGAGGCCCGAACCATGGGGCGCATGATCGACTCATCAGCCTGCAGCCAGTCGGAAGCCCACTCGAAACCGTTGCCGGTCCAAGTGTGCACGCGTGCCCAGGCGGCCCCCATGTGATCTTCACAGCTGGTGGTGATCGGACCACGCAGCACACCACGGAAGCCCAACTGGTCCAGACGCGCCTGGGTGATGTTCAGGTTTTCGTAACCCCAGCGTGCTTGCTCAGGTGTCATATGACGACCATTGCCGAAGCGCTCCTGGGCACGGAAGACGCCCTCTACGGCCAGCATGGCGCCCACCACACCACGCATGTACAGCACTTCACCCACTTCGCTGCGAGGGCCGGTACCCTGGCCGCGATCATGCACCTGAGCCAGAATCTCACGGACAACGTCCGACTGAGGTTCGGCACCGTGCTGCATCATCACCGCGCTGTAACCACGTGCAGCCTGGCCCAGTTCACGCAGATCGGGTTCTGCACCGGACCACCACGTGCCGATCACGCGATCGCGCGGGTAGCCCACGGCGATGGCTTCACGAATGGCGGTGGGTGTCATGACGCCCCAAGTCTGCAGGATCACATAATCCGGGCGAGACTGACGAACCTGCAGCCATATGGAGCGCTGTTCCACGCCGGGCGCGGGGATAGGCAACTCCTGCAAAGTGAAACCATGCATCTGCGCCCGTCTTTGGAGGATGGGCAGCAACTCTCTGCCGAACGGGCTGTCGTGGTAGCCAACAGCAATGCGCTTGCCACGCAGGCGGTCCCAGCCGCCTTCCTTGTTGGCGATGTGCTGCAGCGCCACATCACCCGCCACCCAGTAGTGACCGATCAGAGGAAAGTTCCACTTGAAGATGCCACCATCGGCCGAGTCACTGCGGCCGTAGCCTGAGGTGATCAGCGCGTGGCCGTCTACTCGAACCGCTTCGGTCAGTGCGAAGGTGATGCCGGTGGACAGCGGCTGGAACACCGTGGCACCACCGTGCCGGTTTCTCAGGCGCTGGTAGCATTCCACGCCGCGGTCGGTGGCGTAGGCGGTTTCGCATTCTTCCACCAGCGTCATGACGCCGTTGATGCCGCCCCGCGCATTGACCAGCTTCATGTAGTCGGCGTAGCCGTTGGCCCACGGGGTGGCGTTAGGCGCCACAGGGCCGGTTCTGCCGGTCAGGCTCGGGAAGAATTGCACCGCGTTTTGGGCCATGGCCACCGTGGCGGTCAGGCTCGTGGTGAGCGCTGCAGCGGCCATGGTGGCTGCGAGCGCAAGATGCCGAAATTTCATGGATTGTCTCCTTCAAAAATACACCTACCCAAGCACACGCGAATTGGATGCCCCCGAGGTGTCGAGCAGGGCAGCCACGTTGAAACCGGTCAGTGAGGGAATGGCCAGAGCCTCAGCTTCTGCTTGCCAATGCTCCACAACTTGGCCAGACCGTGGGGTTCCTTGATCAGGAACCAGACGATGAGCGCACCAAAGATCATGAACTCCACGTGAGAGACCATGGCGGTCGATATAGACACACCGAACAGGCCCCCGAACCATGGCAAAAACTGGTTCAGAATAATCGGCAGAATCACGATGAAGGCTGCCCCGAAGAAGCTGCCCATGATCGAGCCCAGACCACCAATGATCACGATGAACAGCAGCTGGAAGGAACGGTTGATGTCAAAAGCCAGCGGTTCCCAGGATCCCAAGTGGACAAAGGCCCACAGTGCACCCGCCACACCCACGATGAACGAGCTCACGGCGAATGCGCTGAGCTTGGCGTACATCGGACGAATGCCGATCACCGAGGCTGCCACGTCCATGTCGCGAATAGCCATCCATTCACGCCCAATCGCGGAGCGGACCAGGTTTTTGGCCAGCAAGGCAAATACCACGGTGAAGGCAAGGCAGAACAGGTATTTTTCAACCGGGGAGTCGATGCGCCAGCCAAGCACGGACAGGTTGGTGACCGAGACGTTGCCGGAGGTGCTGTTGTTGGTGAACCAGACAATGCGAGCGAATGCCCAGTCGAAGAAGAACTGCGCCGCCAGCGTGGCCACAGCCAGGTAAAGGCCTTTGACCCGCAAACTGGGAATCCCGAAGACGATACCTGCGACCATGGCAAAGAAGCCGCCCGCGAGCAAGGCCAAAATCAGCGGCATGTCGTCGATCCGGACGAACATGTTGTAGGCCATGTAAGCCCCAACGGCCATGAAGGCGCCTGAACCCAGCGAGATCTGGCCGCAATAGCCCACCAGGATGTTCACTCCGATGGCTGCCAGTGACAGGATCACAAAGGGGATCAGGATGGCGCGGAAGAGATAGTCATCCGCCAGCAGCGGGACCGCAATGAAAGCGAACGCAATCAACCCCAGAATGGCGATCCGGTCCTGAGCGATCGGGAAGATCTGTTGGTCGTTGCGGTAGGAGGTCTTGAATTGACCGTTTTCTCTGTAAAACATCAGTGTGCTCCTCAAACCCGGTCAATGATCTTTTCACCGAACAGCCCCTGTGGCCGGAACAGCAAGAACACCAGCGCCAAAACGTAGGCAAACCAGATTTCGATGCCGCCGCCCACCAGTGGGCCCAGATAGACTTCGGACATCTTTTCACCAACACCGATGATCAGTCCGCCGATGATGGCGCCTGGCACGGAGGTCAGTCCTCCCAGAATGATCACGGGCAAGGCCTTGAGAGCCACCGTGGTCAGCGAGAACTGCACCCCGATTTTGGAGCCCCAGATGATCCCGGCCACCAGGGCGGTGATGCCGGCCACAAACCAGACGATGACCCACATGCGGCCCAGCGGGATCCCGATGGACTGCGCAGCCTGGTGGTCGTCAGCCACAGCGCGCAACGCCCGACCAGTCCCTGTTTTTTGAAAGAAAAGAGACAGCGCGGCAACCAGAATGGCAGCAATACCGGCGGCGATGAAGTCTTCCTTGTTGATCAGCAGGCCACCATCGAACACGCCTTCGAGGATGAAGATGGGTTCCTTGGGCATGCCCACATCGATGGCGTAGACCGAGCTACCGAAAATGGTCTGACCAAAACCATCCAGGAAGTAGGTGATCCCAAGTGTGGCCATCAGCAGTGTGACGCCTTCCTGGTTGACCAGATGCCGAAGCACCAGCCGCTCCACCAGCCAGGCAAAGGCCAGCATACAGGCCGTGGCCAGGAAGAAGGCAATGATGTTGGCAACCAGCTTGCTTTCAAAGCCGAACCACATCGGGACCCATTCCGAAAAGCGGGCCATCGCAAGTGCAGCGAACAACACCATGGCGCCTTGGGAGAAGTTGAACACCCCAGACGCTTTGAAAATCAGGACGAAGCCCAACGCGACCAGGGAATACAACATCCCTGCCATGAGGCCACCCAACAATACTTCAATGAAAAATCCCATGATCCGTCTCCTCAGTGGCTGGTGCCCAGATAGGCACTGATCACGTCCTGGTTGCTACGTACTTCGTTGGGTGTGCCATCACCGATCTTTTTCCCGTAGTCCAGTACCACCACGCGGTCGGAAATATCCATCACCACGCCCATGTCGTGTTCGATCAGCACGATAGTGGTCCCGAACTCGTCATTCACATCAAGAATGAAGCGGCACATGTCCTGCTTTTCCTCGACGTTCATGCCTGCCATGGGCTCGTCGAGCAGCAGCACTTTGGGCTCCATGGCCAAAGCGCGACCCAGATCCACCCGTTTTTGCAGGCCATAGGGCAACTGGCCGACGGGCGTCTTGCGATAGGCCTGGATTTCCAGGAAGTCGATGATCTGCTCGACTTTTTCCCGATGCGCTTCCTCCTCCTTCTGGGCAGGGCCGATGCGAAGCGCCTGCAGGAGGATGTTGCTCCTGATGTGCAGGTTGCGACCGGTCATGATGTTGTCAATCACGCTCATGCCCTTGAAGAGCGCCAGGTTCTGGAAGGTGCGGGCAATGCCCATTTCTGCCACCTGACGGCTGTTCATGTGTTTGAAGGTCTGGCCGCGGAAGGTGATGGAGCCTTCCTGCGGTTTGTAGACCCCATTGATGCAGTTGAGCATGGAGCTTTTGCCCGCACCGTTGGGACCGATGATGGCGCGAATCTCATGTTCTTTGACGTCGAAGGAAATGTCGGTCAGGGCTTTCACGCCGCCGAACCGCAGGCTGATGTTCTGGACGTCGAGAATGACGTCTCCAACTTTCTTGTGTGCCATGGTTGTGGTCTCTTCCGTGGGGTGACGCGGCATCAGGCGGCTTGCTTGACGGCCGCCAGGGTTTTGGCATCCATCAGTTTCAGCGTGGCGCTGACCTTGCCTGTGCGGCCGTCTTCAAACTTCACCTGGGTTTCGATGAATTGCTCGGTCTTGCCGTCGTAAAGGGCCTCGACCAGCACCCCGTACTTGTCGGCGATGAAACCCCGCCGCACCTTGTTGGTCCGGGTGAGTTCGCCGTCATCGGCGTCCAGCTCCTTGTGCAGGATCAGGAAACGACTGACCTGGCTGCCCGCCAGCAAGGCGTCGCGACTGAGGTCGGCATTGACCTTTTCCACGCACTCCTTGATGAGCTGATACACCTCGGGTTTTTGGGCCAGATCGGTATAGCCGGTGTAGGGCAGGTTGCGCCGTTCGGCCCAGTTCCCCACCGCGTCGAAGTCGATGTTGATCATCACGCAGACGCGGTCGCGTCCGTCGCCGTAAGCCACGACTTCTTTGATGTGCGAGAAGAACTTGAGTTTGTTCTCCACATACTTGGGCGCGAACATGGCGCCATCGTTGGCGCCCCCCTTGATACGGCCCACGTCTTTGACGCGGTCGATGATCTTCAGGTGACCGGAGGCATCGATGAAGCCGGCGTCACTGGTGTGGTACCAGCCGTCGTCACTCAGGACTTCGCGAGTGGCTTTTTCGTTCTTGTAGTATTCCTTGAGCAAACCAGGCGACTTGACCAGGATTTCGCCGTTGTCGGCCAGCTTGATTTCCACGCCATCGCATGGGACGCCCACGGTGTCGGCTTTGGCTTCGTGGTCGGGCTGCAAGCAGACGAACACGGCGGTTTCGGTGGAGCCGTACAGCTGCTTCAGGTTGATGCCGATGGAACGATAGAAGCTGAAGAGATCCGGGCCGATGGCCTCACCCGCGGTGTAAGCCACTCGGACGCGGCTGAATCCCAGGTTATTGCGCAACGGGCCATAAACCATCAGGTTGCCCAGTGTGTAGAGCAGCCGATCACCGAAGCCGACCGACTTGCCGTCAGTCAGGGCGGGTCCCACCCGGCGCGCGACATTCATGAAGGCGTGGAACATCTTGCGCTTCAGGGTGCCTGCGTCCTCCATCCGGATCATGACGCTGGTGAGCAGTCCTTCGAACACGCGCGGTGGAGCGAAATAATAGGTCGGACCGATTTCCTTGAGGTCGATCATCACCGTGCTCGAGGATTCTGGGCAATTGACCACATAACCGCAAGCCAGCCACTGGGCGTAGCTGAAAATGTTCTGCCCAATCCAGGCGGGCGGCAGGTAGGCCAGGACCTCTTCCTGCTCGGTCAGCTTGTCGAACTGCGCGCCCACATGCGCACGGTCCAGCAGGGTGTTATGGGTGTGCACCACGCCTTTGGGGTTGCCTGTGGTGCCCGACGTGAAGAACATCGCGGCCACGTCGTCAGGCTGAGCCATGTCGACCTGTTCCTGGAAAAAGTCGGGGTGCTCATCGTCGAACACCTTGCCTGCAGCGATCACTTCCATCAGACCGGCCAAACCGGGTTCGTCATAGTTGCGAAGGCCGCGCGGGTCGTCAAAAAGAATATGCGCCAACTGCGGGCATTGCTCGCGGATCTCGAGCATTTTGTCGACTTGCTCCTGATCCTCCACAACGGCGAATCGAACCTCTGCGTTGTTGATCGGGAAGACGCATTCGGCCGCCACAGCGTCCTGATAGAGGGGGACTGGAATGGCACCCAGCGACTGCGCAGCCAGCATGGTGGCGTACAGGCGCGGGCGATTGGCGCCAACAACAATCAGGTGTTCGCCACGCTGAAGGCCTAGCTGGTGCAGGCCACCCGCGAGATGGCGGACCAAGTTGGCCATCTCTTGCCATGTGGTGGTCTGCCAGATGCCGTATTCTTTTTCGCGCATCGCTGGTGCGCCAGGGCGTTTGGCTGCATGTTCCAGCAGCAGCCGGGGGAACGTCGTCCGCATGTTGTCTCCTGTGCGTTTTCAATCGGGTCAAGACCCTGATAACGGGACTGTCACGAAATGTACGCCCAAGGTTTGACGTCATGTTGTCCTTCCGTTGACAATCTAGGGTAGTTACTCCCTAGGAATAACCCTGGGTTGAGCATGTTTTTTTGAGGAGCGGGTGTGGTGAAGGTCGCATTGAGACAACGAGCGCGTCCCCTGACCGATGATGAGTTTCATGCCATCTCATGGGTCCCCAAGCTGGCCGACCATGAGCGTGACCGCATTCGTGATCAGATGGTGGTGACCCTGGCGGAACCGGGTGACGCCATCTGTCGTATCGGCAAGCCGGTGACTTACTGGTTCGGGTTGCTCGAGGGGCTGCTCAAGATGAGCAATGATGACAGTCAGGGCCCCATCATGACCTTTGCCGGGCTGGCCCCAGGAGGTTGGTTCGGGGAGGGGACAGCCCTCAAACGTGAAATTTATCGCTACAACGTGCAAGCCCTGCGTCGCAGCCTGGTGGCTGGTCTGCCGGTCGATGCGTTTCACTGGCTGCTCGATCATTCCATTGGCTTCAACCGCTTTGTGATGTGGCAGCTCAACGAGCGCCTGGGGCAATTCATCGCCGCCCGCGAGATCGATCGCATCTCGGACCCCGACGTGAAAGTGGCGCGCAGCTTGGCCAACTTGTTCCACCCGGGGTTGTTTCCCGGCGTGGGGCAGGTGCTGCGTATCACCCAGCAAGAGCTGGCCTATCTGGTGGGTTTATCCAGGCAGCGCGTCAATCAATCGCTGGCGGCGCTGGACGAGGCGGGATTGATCGAGGTTGCCTACGGCGGCTTGCGTGTGTTGGACCTGCAGGGATTGAGGCTGTATGCCGTTCGGTGGGGGAATTGATCACAATGCCACAGCGAGTTGTGGCACACTGGACCGAGCAGGACTTGCAGGAGCAAAAATTGAAAACATGGATCATTTCTGCTGTTTCGGTGTTGGGTTTGGCAAGCTGCGCAACCACTGAAGCGCCTCGATTGTCCTCGGCTGATCAGGTATGGGTGGTGACGGCCGATCATCAGCTGGTTTCCTTCCCCACTGAGAGGCCGCGGCGTGTGCTGAGCCAGCAGCCCCTGACGGGTTTGCATCCCGGTGAGCACGTGGTGGGGATCGACTTTCGAGTGGCTCGCGGCATCCTTTACGCCCTGACCGATGGCGGGCGACTCATGATCGTCAACACCCAGACCGGCGCCATGACCCCGGTGGCGACTGCCCCCTTGCCCACGACTTTTCGTGGGCAGGTTTTCGGGTTTGACTTCAATCCCACGGTGGACCGGATTCGTGTCGTGAATGAGTCCGGCCAGAATCTGCGGCTGCACCCGGACACCGGTGCATTGGTATCCAGCGACCCCGATCTGGTCTATGCCGAGGGTGATGTCCATGCGGGGCAAGCGCCGCAAGTGATCGCGGCCGGTTACACCTACAACCAGCAAGACGACAAGCTCACCACCAACTTTGCCATCGACCGGGCCAACGGTTCGCTGGTGACGCAAGGCACGCGTGAAGGCATCCAGCCGGCGGTATCCCCCAACACCGGACAGCTGTTCACTGTCGGTCCGCTGGGTATTGGTGCCTTCGAAGACATCTCGTTTGACATTTCGGATGTCGACAACATCGCCTTGGTTGTGGCGAGTGGCCAAGGGGCTCCGCGTGCCGTGCTGTACCGATTGAATCTGGACACGGGCGCCGCTCAGCGCATCGGCGCCTTGGGTGTTCGGGGGGCGATCCGTGGCATGGCCATTCAGCCTTGAGGTAACTGCGATGATCAAGCGCCTGGCCTTGATGCTGATGACCTGCCTGGCTGCCAGTGCCATGGCACAAAGCCTGCAAGTGCAAGTCCGCGACGCATCCGGGGCACCCTTGGCTCAGGCGGTGGTTTACCTGGAGTCGCCCGCAGCCCAGCGGCGGGTTCAGCCTATGCCCACCCAAAAGATCACCCAGATTCGGCGTGAGTTTGTGCCAGCGGTGTTGCCGATCACACGGGGCACGCAGGTTGAGTTCCCGAATGAAGACACGGTTCGGCATCATGTGTATTCGTTTTCGCCGGCCAAGCGTTTTGAATTGAGGCTTTATGTGGGGACTCCGCCAGAGCCTGTGCTGTTCGATCGAGCCGGGGTGGTGGTGCTCGGGTGCAACATCCATGACGACATGGTGGCCTGGGTGGTGGTGCTGGACACTCCCCATTTCGGCACAACCGACGCACAAGGGCGCGTGCAGATCGATGGTATGCCTTCAGGTGACTACCAGTTGAGAGTCTGGCATGAACGCCTGCCGGCCAACGCGCAACCGCATACACAGACCTTGCGCTGGAGCGGTGATCCTCAGGCGCTGGAGGTGGTCGTCAGGGGGTTGATCGGCTCGTGAACGCTTGGCGACATTGGTTTTCTGCGTTGTCTCTCTCCAGCAAGATGGTGCTGGTGATGCTGCTTTTATTGCTGGGGGTTCAGTTGGCCGGGTTCGGCGTGGTGCGTCAGGTGTTCGATCGACATGTGGGCATTGAAGTCGAAGCCAGTCTGCAAGTGGCCGAGCGGATCTGGGTGCGACAGTTGCTCCAGAATGCGGCCCGCCTGCGAGATGCGGCAGTGGTGCTGGCTGCAGACTTTGGTTTCCGCAGCGCGGTTGCCACCGACGATGTCGAGACAATTGGTTCTGCCCTTGAAAACGCCGGCAACCGAATCGGTGCGGGCGTGGTGGCTTTTCTCAAGCCTGACTTCACCCTTTTGAGTGCCGCTCAAGTCCTTGGCGAGGAGGGGGTGGCGACGCTGGAGTTGTTGGCTCAAGAGCTGTCGGTCAATCGCAATGAAGGGCGCCTGGCGACGGTCGGCGGGCAGCCGCATCTGTTTGTGATTGTGCCCGTGCGTGCGCCACTGATCGTGGGATGGGTGTTGATGGGCTTCCCTCTGGATCAGAACGTTGTTGATGATTTCTGGCGGTTGTATGGCGTTCATGCCGTGATTCTGGCGGCAGACGCAGGCCAATCGCTGGCGATCACGGTCGGGAGCTGGCCGGGTGACCGGTCCGCGGTGCTCGAGGCTGCACGACAAGTCGAGCCCCCCGCAGCGATTGATGGCAAACGCGTGGGCTTGCGTAAGCTGCATCTGGAGAGTGTGGCCGGTGAGGTGGGTGTGGTGTTGATCCGCCCGCTAGACGAGCTCCTGGCCCCTTATGAGCAGCTGCAATGGTTGTTGGGGCTGATCACCCTGACGGCGGTGGCTTTGTTTGCCGCGGTCAGCAAGGTGGCGGCGCGCCGAGTCACAACCCCGTTGTATCAGCTGACCGAAGTCACTCGATCTTTGGAGGGGGGTGACTATGACGTTCAGGTGCCCGGCAAAGACCGTGGCGATGAGGTCGGCGCGCTGGCCCGTGGGTTCGACCGCATGCGTTCCAGCCTGGCCGAGCAGCGGGAGGAGATTCTTCGGCTGGCTTACTGGGACCGGTTGACGGGACTGCCCAACCGAGAGCAGTTCCGCCAGACCCTCAAGCAGCGCATCAATGACTCGAGCAGTGGTACTGAGCAGGTCACGCTGGCTGTGATCACCCTGAATGTGGATCGTTTCAAGCATGTGAACGATGTCTTGGGATATGCCTTCGGTGATGAGTTGCTCAAGGCCGTTGCCCAGCGTCTGCGTGATCAGGTGACACGCTCTGGCGATCTGGTGGCCCGTCTGGGCGGAGATGAGTTTGCCTTGCTCCTGACGCGGAGTGACGCGAATGGCGCTGATTTCATGGCAATGCGTGTACGCTCTGCTTTCGAGCAGCCACTGGCGTTGGGGGATCAGACGGTGGACCTCAGTGCCAGCATGGGGGTGGCGGGATTTCCTCAGGATGCCCAGGACGCTGATGTCTTGATGAGCCGTTGCGAAATTGCCATGCATGCGGCCAAGGCCAGCACGGCGGGCGTGCTGCACTACACCCCCCGGCTTGATTCGTCCAGCGCGCAAACCTTATCGCTGCTGAGCGATTTGCGATCAGCGCTTCAGACGGGGGGGCTGCGCCTGTACCTGCAGCCCAAACTTCGCGTCACGACTCGTGAGGTGGTCGCAGCTGAGGCACTGGTGCGCTGGCTGCACCCCAAGCGGGGGCTGGTTCCGCCGATGGAGTTCATCCCGTTTGCCGAGCAGACCGGTTTTGTCCGCCAGCTGACGTTGTGGATGTTTGAAGAGGCCGCTCGCCAGTGGCACGCCCTGCAGCCAGTCGGAGGGCGCCTGCGCATCGCGATCAACCTGTCCACCCGCGACCTGCTGGACCTGGATTTCCCACAGCGGCTGGTGGACATCATGGCTCGCCAGCGGGTGCAGGCCGATGGCTTCTGCCTGGAAATCACCGAGAGCGCCATCATGGACGACCCCCAGCGGGCCGAAGCCACCCTGAATCGACTGGCCGAACTGGGCTTCAAGTTATCGATCGACGATTTCGGTACTGGCTACTCTTCGCTGGCTTACCTCAAGCGCCTGCCGGTGCAGGAACTCAAGATCGACAAGTCGTTCGTGCTCGGCATGATTCAGGACGAAAGTGACGCCAAGATCGTGCGCTCCACCATCGATCTCGCGCACAATCTGGGCCTAAGTGTGGTGGCGGAAGGGGTGGAGTCAGCCAGTCATCTGGACGCTCTGAACGCCTTGCATTGCGATGAAGCGCAAGGGTTTTTCATCAGCCGCCCCATCCCTGTTCCCGAATTTCTGGCCTGGCGAGATGCCTGGGTCGCTGCCCATTGATCATGTCTCGCACCTTACGTCTTCCGGCTCAAAAGCCCGCTGCCAGTCCGCAACCCGCTCGGCGTACCCCGAAGCCGTCAGCAGCGGTAGAGGCGTCAGAAACGGTGCGTCTGAACAAGCGGCTGGCGGATATGGGCTTGTGCTCGCGGCGCGAAGCAGACGAGTGGATCGCCCGGGGTTGGGTGCGCGTGAATGGCCAGCCGGCGCAGACGGGCCAGGCCGTGACCGCAGCCGACCGGGTCGAAGTGGCCCCCCAGGCGACTGAGCGCCAGGGGGGCCGTGTGACGATTCTGTTGCACAAGCCGGTGGGCTATGTGAGCGGCTTGCCTGAAGACGGCCACCAGAGTGCTGCCGTGCTGGTGAAGCCTGCGACCCGCTGGCGTGATGACCGGACACCGCGACGCTTCGAGGCAGGTCATACCCGTGGGCTGGCCCCGGCCGGTCGGCTCGACATCGACTCCACCGGGCTGCTGGTGCTGACGCAGGACGGTCGCGTGGCCAAGGCGCTGATCGGCGAAACCAGCGATGTGGACAAGGAATACCTGGTGCGCGTGCACTGGGCACCCAACGGCCCCAAGGGCGTGGGTGTGGTGACGCAGGATGTTCAGCGGGTCTTCCCCGTCGAGCGGTTGGGTTTGCTCAGGCATGGGCTCAAACTCGACGATCAGCCGCTCAAGCCTGCCCTGGTGGACTGGCAGAACCCCGAACAGCTTCGCTTTGTCTTGCGCGAAGGCAAGAAACGGCAGATCCGCCGCATGTGCGAGCAGGTGGGGCTGCACGTGGTGGGGCTCAAGCGCATCCGCATCGGTAAAGTGGTGCTGGGCAATCTGCCACTGGGTCAGTGGCGCTACCTGGGCGAACACGAGCGGTTCTGAGGCCTCTTGAAAATCTGGCTCGGGCCGCCAGATACACATCCAGCGGCCCGTCGGTCAGTACCGGCGCGCCCAGATTCAACCCTCCAGACTACGCTGAACTCGACCCATGACGACACAACACGCTTTTCAGGCCGAAGTGGCCCAGTTGCTGCACCTGGTGACGCATTCGCTGTACTCGAACAAGGACATCTTTCTGCGCGAACTGGTGTCCAACGCGTCGGATGCTTGCGACAAGCTGCGCTTTGAAGCCTTGAATGACGCTGCCCTGTACGAGAATGCCCCGAACCTGGAGGTGCGTGTGGCGTTCGACAAGGATGCCAAGACGCTGACCATCACCGACAATGGCATCGGCATGAGTGAGCAGGAGGCCATCGACCACCTGGGCACCATCGCCAAGAGCGGCACCAAGGACTTCATGAGCCGCCTGAGCGGCGACCAGAAGAAGGACGCCCAGCTCATTGGCCAGTTCGGTGTGGGCTTCTACTCGGGCTTCATCGTGGCCGACAAGATCACGGTCGAAAGCCGCCGTGCGGGTCTGGCGCCCGAAGCGGGTGTGCGCTGGGTCAGCGGCGGCTCGGGCGATTTCGAAACCGAAACCATCACCCGTACCGAGCGTGGCACCAGCGTCATCCTGCACCTGCGTGATGACGCCAGCGAGTACCTCAACCGCTGGAAGCTCAAAACGATCATCGGCAAGTATTCCGATCACATCAGCCTGCCCATCCTCATGCAGAAAGAGGAATGGGACAAGGACAAGGGTGAGTATGTGCTGCAGGCCGACTGGGAGGCCATCAACAGCGCCAGTGCTCTATGGACGCGCGCCAAGAAGGACATCTCGGAAGAGCAATACACCGAGTTTTACAAAAACATCAGCTACGACAGCGAGGCCCCACTGAGCTGGAGCCACAACCGCGTCGAAGGCAGCACCGAGTACACGCAGCTGCTCTACATTCCCGCCAAGGCGCCGCACGACCTCTGGAACCGCGACAAGAAGGCGGGCGTGAAGCTGTACGTGAAGCGCGTCTTCATCATGGATGATGCCGAGGCGCTCATGCCGTCCTACCTGCGCTGGGTCAAGGGCGTGATCGATTCGGCCGATCTGCCGCTGAACGTGAGCCGTGAGTTGCTGCAGGAAAGCCGCGATGTGAAGGCCATTCGCGAGGGCAACACCCGCCGCGTGCTGGCCATGCTGGAAGATCTGGCCAAGAAAGACAAGCTGCCTGCACAGGCCGGTGAGGGTGCAGACGGCGTGACCGATGTGCTGAGCGCTGAAGAAAAAGCCGAAGCCGAAAAGATGGTGGGCAAGTACAGCGCCTTCTACGCCGAATTCGGTGCGGTGCTCAAGGAAGGCCTGGGCGAGGACTTTGGCAACCGCGAGCGCATCGCGAAGCTGCTGCGCTTCGCCTCCACCCAGAGCGACACGGTCAGCGTAAGCCTGGCCGACTACAAGGCTCGCATGAAGGAAGGCCAGGAGGCCATCTACTACATCACCGCTGACACGCTGGCCGCTGCCAGGAACAGCCCGCAGCTGGAGGTGTTCCGTAAAAAGGGCATCGAAGTGCTGCTGATGACCGACCGCGTGGACGAGTGGGCGCTGTCTTTCCTGCACGAATTCGACGGCAGCCCGCTGCAGAGCGTGGCCAAGGGCGCGGTGGATCTGGGCAAGTTGCAGGACGAAGAAGAGAAGAAGGCCGCTGAGCAGGCCGCCGAAACGTTCAAGCCGGTGCTGGATCGGTTGAAGGACAGCCTGAAAGACCGCGCCAAGGACGTGCGTGCGACCTCGCGCCTGGTGGACTCACCGGCCTGCCTGGTGGTGGAGGACGGTGACTATTCCATGCAACTGGCACGGATGCTCAAACAGGCGGGACAGAAGGCGCCCGAGGTGCAGCCCATCCTGGAAGTCAACCCGGAACATCCGCTGGTGAAAAAGCTTGATGGTCACGTTCAGTTCGACGACTTGGCGCACATCCTGTTCGATCAGGCATTGCTGGCCGAAGGCGGATTGCCGGAAGACCCGGCGGCGTATGTGAAGCGCGTCAACGCATTGCTGGTCTGACGTCAGCGGGGTCCAGGAGGCCCCGCGTCATTCCAGGGTGGCGGCAAACTCGATGATGGCCTTGTGGTCGGGTGGCAGCACGGTGAACTTGATGCCTTCCTCGATCAGGACGCTGCGCAGATCCTTGTCGACCTGCTGCGCCTGGGCTTCGACCTGGTAGCGGCCACTGGCCACATAAGGTTTGTCCAGGTCTCGCTGCACCAGAATGTTGATGTTGTTGAACTGTTTGTACCAGGCGAGGATCTGTTGTCGCGTCTTGTCGACATCGCACACATTGTCCGGGTAGTGGGCGTTGTAGTACAGCAACTGTGGCAAGGCGCCTTCAGTCACCAGGAACGCCACCTGGCCGTCGAGCACCTCCAGCATGCGGTACTGGTGCAGCGCAATACCGTATTGGTTGCGCAGGGCTTCGGTGTCTTGCTGCCACACCAGCATCTTGCCGATGTCGGGCACGGTTTCAACCGTTTTGTGCCGCAAATGCAGCTTGAGCACAATGGCTGACGAATAGAGGGACTTGTCGCAACCGGGCCCACCGATGATATTGATCACTTTGGTGGGGAAGCGCCGCAGCTTGGCTTCCGGCAGGGTGGTCGGTATGTAGCCGGCGATGGTGCTGGTCATGGCAGGGTCTCCTCGGCCCGATGGGCTCGCCCTCATGCTACCAAAGGTTTGCCTTCCATGGCGTCTATCTGGTCCCACAGCAGCTGGGTCTGTTCCAGCCAGTAGCTGCTGCTGCCAAACCAGGGGAAATGAATGGGGAAGGTGGGGTCGTTCCAGCGGCGGGCCAACCAGGCGCTGTAGTGAATGATACGCAGCGTGCGCAGGGGTTCGATCAGGGCCAGTTCCCGGCGGTTGAATGCATGCATCGTTTCGTAGCCGTCGAGGAGCAGACCCAGTTGGTGCTGTTGCTGAACACGATCTCCGCTCAACAGCATCCACAGGTCCTGGATGGCTGGTCCGGTGCAGGCGTCGTCCAGGTCCACAAAATGCGGGCCGCCGCCTGGCGTATCGGTGGGTGTCCACAGGATGTTGCCTGGGTGGCAGTCGCCGTGCAGCCGCAAAACGTCTGTCGGTGTGGCTTTTAAGACCGATTCGATTGCACCCAACGCGGCTTCGGCCGCCTGTTGCCAGCGAGTCCTGACTTCTTGAGGAATGACCGACTGGGTGAGCAGCCACTCAACCGGATCTTGGCCCATTCGTGACAGATTCAATGCCGGGCGTTGAATGAAGGCAGATTGAGTGCCCACGTCATGCAGTCGGGCCAGAAAGCGCCCGATCCATTCCAGCACCTCAGGGTCATCCAGTTCCGGGTGACGCCCGCCCCGGCGTGGACTCACGCTGAAGGCGAATCCGCTGTGGTGGTGCAGCGTGCGACCTTGAATGCGCCGTGGTGAAACGACAGGCACCTCCGCCGCGGCCAACGCTTCGGCAAAGGCATGTTCCTCTTCGATTTGTGCGTCCGTCCAGCGATCCGGGCGGTAGAACTTCACGACTTGGGCGGTGCCGTCTTCCAGGTGCACCAGATACACCCGGTTCTCATAGGAGTTGAGGGCCGTCAACCGTCCATCGCCTTCCAGTCCGATCTGGGACAGGGCGTCGAGAACGACGTCTGGCGTCAGGTCGTCATAGGGGTGGGTCTGGGGGGCGGGCATGGTGACATTGTGCCCCCCATTGGCGAATCGATCAGGCCAGTTGCAGCATCACGTCGATATTGCCGCGAGTGGCGTTGGAGTAAGGGCAGACTTCGTGCGCCTTGTTGACCAGCGCCTGGGCAACTGCACGATCCAGCCCGGGCAGGTGGATGGTCATTTGCACTTCGATGCCGAAGCCTTGCGGAATGGCGCCGATGCCGACCGTGGCGTCAATGCGTGCATCGGCGGGTACGGTGATTTTCTGCTGACCTGCGACGAACTTCAGCGCGCCCAGAAAGCAGGCGCTGTAGCCGGCGGCAAACAGTTGCTCCGGGTTCACGCCGCCGCCAGGCCCGCCCATTTCCTTGGGGACCGCCAGTTTGACGTCCAGCAGGCCGTCGGACGACTGGGCACTGCCGTCACGCCCACCGGTAGCGGTAGCGTGGGCTTGATAAACGACTTTTTCAATGGTGTTGGCCATGATGGCTCCTTCAGGGATGGGCCCGTTTGGGCGAGGGGTGAGAGGGATCAGACAGCGGTTGCAGTCCATCGCGCAAGGCGCGAATCTGCTGGGTGAGGGTCTGCACATCTTCCAGGCGGCAGTTCAGGGCTTCCAGCAGACACGCCGGTATCTGCGCTGCTTGGCTTTTGAGTGCATGGCCTTTGTCGGTCAGATGAACATGCACACGACGCTCATCTTCATGGGCTCGCTCGCGCTTGATCCAGCCCGCCGCTTCCATGCGTTTGAGCAAGGGAGTGAGGGTGCCGGAGTCCAGTTGCAAGCGCTGACCCAGCCCAGACACCGAGGCGCCGTCTTGCTCCCAGAGGCACAACAGCACCAGGTATTGTGGGTAGGTCAGGCCCAGCGGGTCCAGCAGCGGTTTGTATCTTTTGGTGACCGCCAGCGAGGTCGAATAGAGGGCAAAACACAGTTGCTGGTCCAGCTGCAGCCATTGAATCGACGCGGCGATTGGGGAAGACATGCCAGAATTATAGCGAACAATCAAATTGTGTGCAATTTATTCGCAGGGGTTTATCATCGCTCCATGACCCAGCCATCCGCTTCTGCCCGCGATACGGCCGCCTCCTTGCCCGAGCTGCTGCCGGGCCAGTCCATCGAGCTCCTCAAGGCGTTGCACATTCTCACGCGCGAAGGCAAGCTCAATCAGGATTCCCGGCGCAAGCTCAAGCAAGTGCAGCATCTGGTGCAATTCATCGCGCCGCTGATCGATGACGTGATCCAGCAACGAGGCGATGTGGTCCTGGCTGATCATGGGGCAGGCAAGTCCTATCTCGGATTCATGTTGTATGACCTGGTCCTCCGCCTGCGGGGAGTCGGGACGGCGATCGGGGTGGAAACACGGACGGAGCTGGTGGAGCGTTCCCGTGCATTGGCCGATCGCCTGGGTTTCGAGCGCATGCGTTTTGTGGCGACCACGGTGCAAGATGCCACCACGGCGGCCGACTTGCCCGCTCAAGTGGACATCGTGACGGCTTTGCATGCTTGCGATACCGCCACGGACGACGCCATTG
>JAUVYR010000087.1 GCA_030602985.1 Burkholderiales bacterium | reverse complement strand
ATGGACACTCGGCGCCGTTGATCAATGGCCAGCCCATTGGCAAAGAAGCCGCCCCCCTTCGGAACAATGACGTGATTTCGCTGGCAGGCACCGAGATGCAGTTTTTCTGCTGATCGATCAATGAGGCTTGGCCGCCTCCAGTGCCAGCCGGGTGGCTTCTGCCACACGCCGGGCGGCATCGGCAAAATCGGCCTCGGCACTGGCATACAGGATGGCGCGCGATGAATTGATCGCCACAGAACCGGTGGTGTGCTGGGCGTCTCCGCGCCAGCCTGCCTGCACCGTGGCTTCAGCGTCGCCCCCCTGGGCACCGACGCCGGGAATCAGCAGCGGCACGGTCGGTGCCAGTTCACGCACGCGGGCAATCTCGGCCGGGTAGGTGGCCCCCACCACCAGCCCCACCTGACCAGTCAGGTTCCAGGGGCCTTGCGCCAGCCGGGCGACATGCTCGTACAGCAGGGGCTGTCCGTCGATGCCAGCCAGACGCTGGTTCTGCAGGTCATCGCCGCCTGGGTTGCTGGTTCGGCACAACAGGTAAACCCCTTTGCCGGGATAGCGAAGATAAGGCTGAACCGAATCAAACCCCATGAAAGGCGATAGCGTCACAGCGTCTGCGCCATAACGCTCGAACGCTTCCTTGGCGTATTGCTCGGCGGTGCTGCCGATGTCGCCGCGTTTGGCATCCAGAATGATCGGCACCTGCGGCGCCGCCACGCGGATGTGCGCCATCAGCCGCTCCAGCTGGTCTTCGGCACGGTGGGCTGCGAAATAGGCGATCTGGGGTTTGAAGGCGATCGCCAGATCGGCCGTGGCGTCAACCACCGCCGCACAGAACTCGTAAATCCGGTCGGGGTCGTTGCGCATGTGGTGCGGAAAACGGCTCGGGTCCGGGTCCAGCCCCACACACAGCAGGGAACGGTTCTTGTGCTCGGCGGCTTGGAGCAGGTCGGTGAAATTCATAACGCCAATTGTAGGCAGCCTGTGGTGTTAACCTTCAGGCATGTGCCAGCTGCTCGGCCTCAATTGCGCCACCCCCACCGATGCCAACTTCAGTTTCACCGGCTTTCGCCGCCGGGGAGGCGCCACCGACCACCATGCCGACGGCTGGGGGATTGCCTTTTTTGAGGGCAAGGGGTTGCGCCTGTTCGTGGATCACGGCAGCGCCGCCGACTCCCCCATGGCGGATTTTCTGCGGCACTACCCGCTGAAAAGCACGAACATCATCGCGCATGTGCGCAAGGCGACAGAGGGGGCGGTGAAACTGGAAAACACCCACCCGTTCACCCGCGAGTTGTGGGGCCGCCACTGGGTGTTCGCGCACAACGGTGACCTGAAGGACTATCGGCCCCACCTGCACGCGCATTTCCGCCCCGTCGGCGACACCGACAGCGAGCGCGCCTTCTGCTGGCTGATGCAGGAGCTGGCCAAATCGCACGCCGGGGTGCCCAGCGTGGACGAACTCACGCTGACCCTGCAGGAGCTGATTCCCCAGATCCGGGCTCACGGCACCTTCAACTGCCTGCTGTCCAACGGCGAAGCGCTGTGGGCGCATTGCAGCACACAACTGCACTACCTGGTGCGACAGCATCCGTTTGCCCAGGCCACCCTGACCGATGACGACTGGAGCATCAACTTTGCCGACGTCAATCAGCCCGGCGATCGGGCGGCCGTGATCGTGACCACGCCACTGACCCGCAACGAGACCTGGACGGCTTTCGCCCCAGGGGAGCTGAAGGTGTTTGTGGATGGCCTGCCTGTGAACGCATGATGCCGAGTCGATCTTCGCTGACCTTGTTGCTGTGCCTGGCTGCCGGTGCGCTGACCTATGCGCTGGTCGATGGCCCGCCCCCCCTGCGCTTGGGCATGAGCCTGTTCGCTCTCATTGCCAGCCTCTGGATCACCCAGGCCTTGCCACTGAGCGCGACCGCCCTCCTGGTGCCTGCGCTTGCTGCCCTGACGGGCGTGCTGACGGTGAAAGACGCGCTGGCCGCCTTTGCCCAGCCTGTGATTTTTCTGTTTCTGGGCGGGTTTGCGCTGGCTTCGGCACTGACCCGTCACGGTCTCGACCGTGCGCTGGCCTTGCAGGTGCTGAAGCTGGCGCGTGGCCGCCCCAGGCATGCCGTGTTCTGGCTATTCGGCCTGACGGCCGTGCTTTCCATGTGGCTGAGCAACACCGCCACGACGGCCATGATGCTGCCGCTGGCCCTGGGGCTGCTGGGCACCCAAGCCCAGGCCGATGATCCAGCCACCCAGCGCACACGCTGGTTTGTGTTGCTGGGCCTGGCTTTCAGCGCCAGCATCGGTGGCATGGCCACGCTGGTCGGCAGTCCGCCCAATGCGATTGCCGCCGCGGCCACCCAGACCTCATTTGCCGCCTGGATGATGATGGCCCTGCCGGTAGCGGCCCTGCTGCTGCCAGCCAGCATAGGCGTGCTCTACCTGATGCTGAGACCCCGGTGGACGCCACCCCCCGCGGACCCCCAGATGGCCCCGAAGGACCACAGTGAACCACCCTGGCAATGGACGCGCGACCGCCTTTGGACGCTGGCGATTTTCGGGCTCACCGTGGCTGGCTGGGTCAGCGGGGGCTGGCTGGGCCCGGCCATAGGCGTGTCCGCCGACATGGACACCCTGGTCGCCTTGCTGGCAATAGCCCTGCTGTCGGTCAGCAAGGTGGTGAGCTGGAGCGACATCGAACGGCAAACCCAGTGGGGGGTGCTGATGCTCTTTGGTGGTGGACTGGCGCTGAGTCAGGTCATGATGGTCACCGGCACCAGCGACCATCTGGCGCAATGGCTGATTGGTGGGCTGGGCGGTGCCCATGCCCTGGTACTGCTGATCGGGGTGGTGCTGGCCGTCATGGCCCTAACCAGCTTCGTCAGCAACACCGCCAGCGCCGCACTGTTCATTCCGGTGGTGCTGTCTCTGAGCGCAGGCACCGGACTCGATCACCAAGGCCTGGCCATGGCCGTGGCGCTGGCGGCCTCGTGTGCCTTCATGCTGCCGGTGGCCACCCCACCGAATGCCATCGTGTTTGCCTCAGGCCTGCTGCCGCAGCGTGAGATGCTGAAACAGGGAGCCGCCGTGAGTGCCGTGGCGGCGCTGCTGATCAGCGGCTGGATGTGGTGGGCCGCCCCATGAAACCGAGCAATGCCCCCAAGGCCACCCCTACCGCGTTGGCCAGGACATCCTGCCAGTCGCCATGGCGCCAGCCGGTGGCCCCCTGCGCGAGCTCAATCAGCGCGCCAAGCATCAGCAACCCTGGCAGCACCAGCCGGGCACGACTGGGATAGGCCCACAAGCCCAGCACGGTCAGCACGGCAAAGCCGAAGGCATGCTGGGCCTTGTCCCAGACGGTTGTGGCCTGTTCGGGCAGATAGTCAACCGGCAGCAGCGACAGCACCAACACCGCGAGCACCACCGTCCAGAAACCGATACGCCAGCACCAGCGCGGCACCCACCCAACCAGTCCCGCCATCCAGCGCACGTCAGCCCCCCGCCGTCAACGCCCGCTCCAGCGCGTCCACAAACATCGCGGGCACATCAAAACCCGTCTGCTGATGAATTTCCTGGAAGCAGGTTGGGCTGGTGACATTGATTTCGGTGACCTTCTCGCCAATCACGTCCAGCCCCACGAGCAGCAGACCACGTGCCACGAGACGGGGGGCGATGGCACGCGCAATCGCCCAGTCGCTGTCGCTCAGCGGCTGGGCCACCCCTTTGCCGCCAGCGGCCAAGTTGCCGCGAACTTCGCTGCCCTGCGGTATGCGCGCCAGGCAGAACGGCGCAGCTTCCCCACCAATCAGCAGCAGGCGTTTGTCGCCCGCGGCAATCTCGGGCAGGAAACGCTGCACCATCACACTGGTGTGACCGCCGTGATTCAGCGTCTCGACGATGGAGCCCAGGTTCATGCCGTCCGGCCCGACGCGAAAAATCCCCATCCCTCCCATGCCATCCAGGGGCTTGAGAATGATGTCGCGATGCTCGGCGTGGAAGTGGCGGATGGCTTCGGGTGAACGCGTCACCAGCGTGGGCGGTGCAAACTCGCCAAACTCCATCAGCGCCAGTTTTTCCGGGTGGTCACGCAGGGCACGGGGGCTGTTGAACACGCGGGCGCCCTCACGCTCGGCCTGCTCCAGCAGGTGGGTGGCGTAGAAGTACTCGCTGTCAAACGGCGGGTCCTTGCGCATCAGCACGGCGTCAAAGTCCTTCAGCGCTTCACGGCCCGGATGGGTGACCCGGTACCAGTCATCCAGATCACCGGTGAGCGTGATGTGGCGCAGCAAGGCGGTGACGGGCTGGCCGCTCTGCCACTGCAGGTGCGCCGGTTCGCAGGCGGCCACGGCATGGCCACGCCGCTGCAGCTCGCGCATCATGGCAAACGTGGTGTCTTTGGTGGTCTTGAAGGTGGCCAAGGGATCGGCCACAAACAGGATGCGCCGCCCGGTCATTCGTACTCCTCGGCGTTCGGGTCGGTTGCCTCCAGCTCGTAGCTGGCTGCGAGCATGGCGAGCCGACCAATCACGCCATACATGTAGAAACGATTGGGCAGGCTGGCGCCCGGTTTCTGGCCCGGTTGCGGCTGCTGCGCACTTTTCTCGAAGGCCAGCGGTACGAAGCTGGCACCTGGGGCGTTGAGGTTCTCATCGATGCCGCGATCGGCATGCACCCGATAGAAACCCCCGACCACGTAGCGATCCATCATGTAAACCACGGGTTCGGCCACGGCGTCGTTGATCTTTTCGTGGGTCAGCACCCCTTCCTGGATGATCACGTCCGAGACCTGCTGACCATCCTTGATGATGTTCATCTTGTTCTTGGTCTTGCGGTTCAGCGCGTCCAGATCCTTGGCATCACGCACCGTCATGATGCCCATGCCATAGGTGCCGTTGTCGGCTTTGACCACGACGAATGGCTTTTCGTTGATGCCGTATTCCTTGTACTTCTTCTTGATCTTGCCCAGCAAGGCATCGACGTTGGTCTGCAGGCACTCCATGCCCGTGCCCTCGGCGAAATTCACCTCGCCGCAATGGTTGAACATGGGGTTGATGAGCCACGGGTCCATGCCGAGCAGCTTGCCGAAGCGTTTGGCCACCTCTTCATAGGCCTTGAAGTGGTTGCTCTTGCGACGGACGTGCCAGCCTGCATGCAGGGGGGGCAGCAGGTATTGCTCGTGCAGTTCTTCCAGAATGCCGGGCACCCCGGCACTGAGGTCGTTGTTGAGCAGGATGGTGCAGGGATCGAAATGCTTGAGACCCAGACGGCGCTTATCCCGGATCAAAGGCTCCAGGGTGATCTGCTCGCCGTTGGGCAGGTCGAACGGCGTGGGCTCCTTCAAGTCTGGATTGAGCGAGCCCAGACGCACGTTCAGACCCGCCTGATAGAAGATCTTCTGCAACTGAGCCAGGTTCATCAGGTAGAACGCGTTGCGGGTGTGGTTTTCAGGCACCAGCAACAGGTTCTTGGCTTCGGGGCAGATTTTTTCGATCGCCGCCATGGCCGCCTGAACGGCCAGTGGCAGCATTTCCGGGGTGAGATTGTTCCAGCCGCCGGGGTAGAGATTGGTGTCCACTGGCGCCAGCTTGAAACCGGCATTGCGAATATCCACCGAACTGTAGAACGGGGGGGTGTGCTCCATCCACTCCAGGCGGAACCAGCGCTCGATGACGGGCGTGGATTCGAGGATACGCTGTTCAAGTTCGTTGATGGGGCCGGAGAGGGCCGTGACCAGATGGGGAACCATGCAGAGCCTTTCGGGCTGGCGTGTTGTAGATGATGGGATTGTAGAGAGTGGGGACGAAAACCGGACAGACAAGCCCTGTCGCCTGCGTTATAACCTCCTGGATGAACAAAAACCTCTGGTTGCTGGCGGGTGCTCAAGGCCTTTTTCTGACGAACAACGTGGTCTTCATCGCCATCAATGGCCTGGTCGGCCTGAGTCTGGCGCCGCTGGGCTGGATGGCCACCCTGCCCGTGATGGGCTATGTGGTGGGCGGCGCCCTGTCCACGGGGCTGGTCGCGCGCAGCCAGCGCCTCTGGGGCCGCCGGGTGTCCTTCCAGCTGGGGTTGGTGGTCGCCTTTTTTTCCGCCTTGCTGTGTGCCGCAGCGCTGTACATGGGCCACTTCTGGCTGCTGGTGGCGGCCACCGTGATCGCGGGCTACTACAGCGCCAATGGTCAGCTCTACCGCTTTGCGGCCGGCGAGCTGGCCGAGCCGTCGTTCCGGGAAAAAGCAGTGTCGCTGGTGCTGGCCGGTGGACTGATCGGCGCCATCATCGGCCCCAATCTGGCCAACCACACGCGCGACTGGCTAGGCAAGCCCTTCCTGGGTGCCTATCTGGCACTGGCCGTTGTGGCGTTGTTGTCCATGGTTCTCATGGCCGGAATCCGCTTCCCGAAAGAACCTCCAAGAAAAGCCGGGGCCAGCACAGGTCGCCCGCTTGGCGAGATCATGCGTCAGCCGGTGTTCATCGTTGCCACCATGGGGGCGGCCCTGGGCTATGGCGTGATGAACCTGCTGATGGCGGCTACCCCCCTGGCCATGCAGATCTGTGGCATGCCGTTTTCCGATGCGGCACTGGTCTTGCAGTGGCATGTGATCGCCATGTTCGCCCCGGGCTTCTTCACCGGTCACCTGATCAAGCGGTTCGGGGTCTTGCCCATCATGGGTGTGGGGGTGGCGCTCAACTTGGCCTGCATTGCAATTGCACTGTCTGGTCAGGACCTGCACCAGTTCCTGATCGCGTTGTTCCTGCTGGGTGTCGGCTGGAATTTCCTGTTCACCGGCAGCACCACCCTGGCGATGGAAGCGTATCGCCCCGAAGAAAAAGACAAAGCCCAGGCCGCCATCAATTTCTTCGTGTTCGCGACCATGGCACTGACATCGTTTGCCTCGGGGGCGCTCATCACAACCAGCGGCTGGGCATGGCTGAACATGGGCTCGCTGGTACCTGTCATCCTGCTGGGTGTGTCGCTGATCTGGCTGGCAGCCCAACGGCGGGCGCCAGGCTAGAGCGGCTCAGGCCGGCCGAAGTGGTAGCCCTGAAACAGACGACAGCCCATGGCACGCAGGGCTTCGAACTGGGCAGCGGTCTCGACTCCCTCGGCCACCACAG
>JAUVYR010000071.1 GCA_030602985.1 Burkholderiales bacterium | reverse complement strand
ATTTCGTCCGTCACGGCACGCAGCATGGAATAGAAAGGGGTGAAATACCACACTGGTGGAATGTGCGGGGGCGTGACCATCGGGTCGGCCGGGATGAAGTTGGTGTACTTCACGAAGAAGCCAGCAAACGTCGGCGCAAAGAAGATGATTGCCGAGAACACCAGCAGGAAGAGGCCCACACCAAAAATATCGTGCACAGTGTAGTAAGGATGAAAAGGAATACCGTCACGGGGAATGCCGTTGGCATCCTTGTTGGCCTTGATCTCGATACCGTCAGGGTTGTTGGAGCCCACTTCGTGCAGCGCGATGATGTGCGCCACCACGAGACCCAGCAGCACCAGCGGCAGAGCAATCACGTGCAGGGCAAAGAACCGGTTCAAAGTGGCATCACCGATCACGAAGTCACCACGGATGAGCAAAGCCAGGTCAGGACCGATGATGGGCACTGCCGAAAACAAGTTGATGATCACAGCTGCCCCCCAGTACGACATCTGACCCCAGGGCAGCAGGTAACCCATGAAGGACTCAGCCATCAATACCAGGAAGATGGCGCAGCCAAACAGCCACACCAACTCGCGAGGCTTGCGATATGAACCGTAAATCAACCCGCGGAACATATGCAGATAGACCACCACGAAGAACATGGAGGCACCGGTGGAGTGCATGTAGCGGATCAACCAGCCCCACGGCACATCGCGCATGATGTACTCAATGGAGGCAAAAGCCACCGGAATACCTGCCGCATTCAGCGAAGCGTCAGGCTTGTAGTGCATCACCAGAAAAATACCCGTCACGATCTGGATGACCAGCACCAGAAGAGACAGGGAACCGAAGATGTACCACCAGTTCAGGTTTTTGGGCGCATAGTATTCAGCCAGGTGCTCCTTGTACATTTTCGACAACGGAAAACGATTGTCGATCCAGTTGAGCAACTTCTCGCCAGCCGGCGCGTTCGGAGAAACTTCCTTGAATTCAGCCATGATGATCCTCTAATCCCTGCTCAGGCTCGCTGCTCTTCACCGATTACTACCACAGTGTCGGAAACGAAGTAATGGGGTGGAATTTCCAAGTTGTCGGGAGCAGGCTGGTTTCTGAACACCCGTCCGGCCACATCGAACGTGGAGCCATGGCATGGACACAGGAAACCACCCGGCCAATCATTGGGCAACGAGGGCTGGGCGCCCGGAGTCAGTCGTGCGACAGGCGAACAACCCAGGTGCAAACAAATGCCGATCGCGATCAGAAACTCTGGCTTGATCGAACGATGACGGTTTTGTGCATAAGGGGGCGTCGGATACGCCCGACGCTGTGAGTTGGGATCAGCCAGCCGAGGCTCAATCTCCTCCAGTGACGCCAGCTGCTCAGGCGTCCGGTGGAAAATCCAGACAGGACGTCCGCGCCACTCCACCACTCGTTTCTCGCCGGGGGCAATATCGGAAATATCCACCTCCACCGAAGCACCAGCAGCGAGTGCGCGTGCCGAGGGCTGCAAAGAGCTGACGAAGGGGACGGCAACAGCAGCGGCACCTGCGCCACCAGCGGCACAGGTCGCAATCATCCAGGTTCGGCGTTCTTTATCTACGGCAGCATCGCTCATGGGAATCTTTCAATGGTACGAATAAACCTACCCCAGGACGGGTCATTGCGTATTGTAAGGGATTGCAACGGGGTTGCCCCCTTGAAAACCCTGTATGGCGCTCGGCGAGTGATCGGGCCAGGCCGCCTCGATGGCCGATTCCAGACTCGATGGGTCGGCCACCGCCCGCCCTGCCAGATCAAAGGCGGTCCCGTGGTCGGGACTGGTGCGAATGAACGGCAAACCCAGTGTGGTGTTCACGCCATGCTGTATGCCCATGTACTTCACAGGGATCAACCCCTGGTCGTGGTACAGCGCGACCACCACGTCGAACATGCCCTGGCGGGCCTGCATAAACACCGTATCGGGCGGCCAGGGTCCAGACACATCCATGCCTTCGAGTCGGGCAGCCTGAATGGCAGGTTGTATCACGTCGAGCTCTTCAGTGCCGAACAGCCCGCCTTCTCCCGCATGCGGGTTCAACCCAGCCACAGCGATGCGGCAACGGGCGTGTCCCAGTTGCTTGGTGAAATGCCGGTGGGTGATGCGACAGGTTTCCAGTAAACGGGGGACCGTGACCAGATCCATGGCCTGCCTGAGTGAGACATGAATACTGACCAGGACGGTTTTGAGTTCAGGGTTGGACAGCATCATGCGCACAGGCAGATCGTCCACCGGTATGCCCAGATCGTCTGCCGCCAATGCTTGCAAGAATTCCGTGTGCCCAGGAAAGTCCACCCCCGCAGCCTGGAGTGCCGCCTTGTTGATCGGTGCCGTGACAATGGCAGACACCTGCCCCGACAAGGCTGCCTGGGCTGCTTGTCGAATCGATTCGGCAGCAATCTGGCCAGCCGCCGCACTGACCCGACCACGCGTGAACGCAGGAACGTCCATCGCCAGAGGCCGTACGGGCAACGTACCGGGGGGCACATGCATGGCATCGGACCAATCATCGAGCTCAGCCAGTGGCAGAGCCCCTCCCGTGATCTCGGCGGCTTCTCGAAGAATGGAGATATCACCGACCACCACGCAGCGCGATGACCATGATGGGTGGCGCCGAAAGACCTGTGTGATGATTTCAGGCCCGATCCCTGCCGGGTCACCGAGCGTGATGGCAATCGGATGCAGAGACTTCATGCCGGGTTGTCCACTTCCATATAGGTGTGCCACAGACCCAGTTGCTCCGACAGATGACCGGCCACCGCAGGGGCGCCATACCGCTCAGTGGCATGATGCCCACAGGCCAGAAAGGCCACTCCGCATTCACGGGCATAGTGGGCCTGTGGTTCAGACAATTCACCGGTGATGAACGCATCCACGCCGAGTTCGATGGCCGATTCGAAGTAGCTTTGTGCGCCGCCCGTGCACCAGGCCACTCGGCGAATCGGGCGCCCCGCGTCACCCACCCAGGTCACGCCTCGACCCAGTACACCCTCAATATGACGGGCCAGCGCTTGCGGCCCCTCAAAATCAGCTGACCCCCAGAAACCCAGTGCCTGATCACCGAAACGACCCCATTCGGCCTCAGAGGGCGGCAGGAAGCCGAGCACCTGACCCAGCCTGGCATTGTTACCCCATTGGGGATGCGCATCGAGAGGCAGGTGATAGGCGAAGAGATTGATGTCATGCGCCAGCAAGAGGGCCAAGCGCTGCTTCATCCAGCCAGTGATGCAGCCAGACTGCCCGCGCCAGAAAAGCCCGTGATGGACAAAGAGGGCGTCAGCCTGGACTTCAATGGCTTTCTCAATCAACGCCCGACTGGCAGTGACCCCACTGACCACCCGGCGAATCACCGGGCGCCCCTCTACCTGAAGACCATTGGGCCCGTAGTCCTTGAAACGCTCAGGCTGCAGCAGGTCATCACAGGCCTTGAGGAATACGTGTCGCTCCACCTCAGTGATGACCTCGGATTGTGTCGATAGTGGTGCAGTCATAGAAGGATTGTCCCACCGCCGCCGGCTTCACGAGTCCAGACGACGATTTGCCTGTTCGGATTCCTCCATTTTTCGGACAAAAAAACGGAAAAACCAAAATCCCATGAGAATCACCCCCACAATCACGATGATGCTGAACAAGCCGTAATCGGTCGTGAAGAGGTCGACAAACGCTTTCATATATGCTCCACTGGATGCATTTAGACGCGTCGATACTGACCGATCACCTCCTAGTACACGTTGATCAAGGTCAAGAGGTCGTGATTTAAGGAATGAGTCATTGATGAAACGCTCGTGGCTGTTGTTTTCCCAGACTGTCACCATCCTGGTGGCGGCTTGGTTCGTGGTGACGACACTCAAACCGGAGTGGTTCGACAAGCGCCCCCGACTGGCCAGCATCGTGCCCGTCTTCGACATGAGTGGCTTCGAGCGGAGCGATCTGGTCGCGGCCACCAGCCTGAGTGGAGCCGCCAAGCTGGCCTCCCCTGCCGTCGTCAGCATCAGCACGTCCAAGGCACCGGTCCGCAATCCTCACGCCGACGATCCCTGGTTCCGGTTCTTTTTTGGCGATCAGCCCAACCGCATCCCTCAAACCGGTCTGGGCTCCGGGGTGATCGTGAGCCCCGAAGGTTACTTGCTGACCAATCATCATGTGATTGCAGGCGCGGACGAAATCGAGGTGCAGCTCAGTGACGGACGGCAAGCCCTGGCCGAGGTGATCGGTACGGACCCCGAGACCGACTTGGCTGTGCTGAAAATTCAGTTGCGCGAGCTGCCGGTCATCATGCTGGGGAACTCCGATCAACTGGAAGTGGGTGATGTCTTGCTGGCTATCGGCAATCCCTTTGGCGTCGGCCAGACCGTCACCAGTGGCATTGTGAGTGCCCTGGGAAGAAACCAGTTGGGCCTCAACACGTTTGAAAACTTCATCCAGACCGACGCGGCCATCAATCCGGGCAACTCCGGTGGGGCGCTGGTTGATGTGAATGGGCACCTCATGGGGATCAACACGGCCATCTATTCCCGGTCAGGGGGCTCGATGGGTATCGGTTTTGCGATCCCGACTTCGACCGCGCGTTTTGTGCTGGAATCCATTGTTCGCGAGGGCGCCGTGACGCGCGGCTGGCTGGGTGTGGAACCCCAGCAGCTGGATGCTGAACTGGCTCGTCATTTTGGGGTGAATACCACTCAGGGCGTGGTGATCACGGGGGTTTTACAAAATGGGCCGGGCGCTTCGGCTGGCATCCGGCCAGGTGATGTGATTGTCCACATCGCCGGCCAGCCCATTCGCGACGTGGCCGGTCTGCTGGCCGCCGTCGCCGCTTTGCGGCCCGGCGAGCCTTCCGTGATCGGTATTGAAAGACGAGAAGGTCAGATGGAAATGACCGTCATCCCCGGCCGACGGAATCCGAACGGCCGATCACGTTGATTGTTGAGAATCGCTGTCTGATTTGTCGTCTGGTGCTCGAGTGGCCTTGGCAAACCACTTCGAACCGATGATGCCCAGCTCGTAAAGCAGGATCATGGGCACCGCCAGGGCAATTTGTGAAATCACATCAGGGGGTGTGACGATCGCAGCGATCACAAATGCCACCACAATGAAATAGCCACGGAATTCCTTCAGCTTTTCAGCCGATACCACGTTGAAACGCACCAGCAACATGACTACGATAGGCACCTGAAAGGCGAGCCCGAATGCCAGATAGAGCGACAAGATGGCGCTGACGTAGGAGGCAATGTCAGGCGTGGCGTTCACACTGTCCGGGGTGAAGCCCTGGATGAAGGCAAACATTTTGTCCAGCACGAAAAACTGGACAAACGCGATCCCCAGATAGGCCAAGCCGCTGCCGAAGACGATCAGCGGGATAGCAAAACGCTTTTCGTGGCTGTAAAGGCCCGGCGCCACAAAAGCCCATAGCTGGTACATGACCCATGGCAAGGCCATCAGCAGACCCGCCATCATCAGAACTTTGAGCGGCACAAAAAACGGTGTGAACACCCCGACTGCAATCAGCTTCATGTCTGGGGGCATATGGGCACGAATGGGTACGGCAATCAAATCGATCAGTCCCCCGGGTCCCGGCCAGATGGCCAGGATCACCATGCAGACCACGACTCCGCCCAGCGCGTACAGGATGCGGTCGCGCAACTCGAACAGGTGTTGAACAAAAGGCTGTTCAGTCCCTGCGAGTTCGTCGGCCTTGTCTTTGGAATCTGCCATGGATCTTGTCAGTAAGAGGCTCAGAAAGGCCGTGATTTCGGGCGATGGCGAGCCACACGGGCCGCCCCAGACAAGGCACGGGTGCGCACGCCATTGCGGGCCTTGAACCACTGCGGAACCGCCTGTTGCTTGAGTCTGAAATTCTTGCGAGGGTGCCGGTACACCGGGTGAACGGCCGACCCGTAGGCGTAGGCGTGGGTATCGTCGTAGCTGGCAGGAGGGGCCGCCTGCTCCAGGCCCTGAGTCACATCGGACCAGTTCTTCTCGAAATCGGTGGTGGTCTTGCTGATCGAAGACTCCACATCTCGAGCGGCGCTCTCGACGGAATCTTTCATTTTCTTCAGCTCTTCCAGCTCCATGGTGCGGTTGACCTCCGCCTTGACATCAGCGACATAGCGCTGAGCCTTGCCGAGCAGAGTTCCGAAGGTCCTGGCCACTTTGGGCAACCTTTCAGGACCAATCACCACCAGAGCAACGACGCCGATCAAAGCCAGTTGGGAAATGCCCAGATCAAACATGCAGCGCTTTCAGAACGAGCTTGAAGACCGCCCGAAGGGGCGGTGACATACGGAGACTGTCACTCAGCTCTTGGTCTTGGCTTCCACGTCGATGGTGGACTTTTCAGCGTTTGGCTTGTCCTGACCCACCTGCGCCGTGACCTGGGACTCGGCGTCAGAAGAACCGCCATCCTTCATCCCGTCCTTGAAGCCTTTGACTGCACCACCGAGGTCTGAACCCAGGTTTTTCAGCTTTTTGGTCCCGAAGACCAACAAGACGATCACCAGAACGACCAGCCAATGCCAAATCGAAAACGTACCCATTGCAAACTCCTGTGACCAGGTCAGACCTGTATTGCTGTTGATTTTAAGCCGGTCCCGCCCCGGACCGGGGGACCGCCGACAATTTCATGTTGTGATGAGCTCACGAGCGTCGAAGAAAACAGGGGGTCACCCTTTCAGCCAGGGCCGGGGCCCCCCCCATCACGTGCACGTGCAGGTGGTGGACTTCCTGACCGCCGTGCAGGCCCGTATTGCAGACGATGCGAAATCCTCCATCGGGATAGGGTTCGCAGCCCTGCTCCAGGGCCAGCCGAGGAGCCAAGCACAGCATTTTGCCCATCAGCAGCTGATGGGTGGCGTCCAGATGGGCCATTGAGGGGATGTGAATCTTGGGCACCATCAGAAAATGCACAGGCGCCCAGGGGTTGATGTCATGGAAGGCGAAGATGTCTTCGTCCTCGTAGACCTTGCGACTGGGGATCTGACCGGCAATGATCTTGCAGAAAAGGCAGTTGGGATCGTGGCTCATGGGAAAAGATCAGACAGGCATGGGTTTGCGATCATTCCAGTACAGCCCGCCCTTGACCAGACGGTAGATGGACCAGATGGCCGTGACAAACAGAATCACGAAACCCACCAGAATGACCAAGGTCAGCACCCCAATCACACAGCCCAGCAAGGCCCACCAGAAAGTGCGTATCTGCCAGGTGAAGTGGCTCTCATAAATCGTGCCAGCCGCATCCTCCCGCTTGATGTAGTTGATCACGATGGCCACGATGGCGGTGATGCCGATCAACCAAGAGAGCGCATACAGAATGTAAATAACCAGCGTCAGCTGCCGCAGACTGGCCAGTTGTTCAGGTGTTTTGGCGATCACATCGATCGTTTGGGGTTCATTCATGCTTCACCATCCCTTTCCTTGGCTTTGCGCAAGGCCTTTTCCTCCAGACCACTCAACCCTTCACGGCGAGCCAGTTCGGCCACCACATCGGCCGGGCTCAGGCCGAAATGGGCCAGCGCGATCATGCTGTGGAACCACAGATCGGCCATTTCACCCACCAGCGCCTGGGGCGTGCCCTGACCGTGCTGCAGGTCTTTGGCGGCCATCATGGTCTCGCCGGCTTCTTCGCCGATTTTCTTCAAGAAGGCGTCGGGCCCCTTGTGCAAGAGTCGGGCCACATAACTTTTCTCCGGGTCGCCCCCGTTGGCCGGCATGCGGGAAGCAATCACGCCAGCCAGGCGGTCGAGCGTGTCGGTGGGGGTGCTCATCGGTAAATGGACTCCGGGTCTTTCAGCACGGGCTCGACGCTGGTCCAGACACCGCCTGCATCGTTGGGTTCATAACGCTGGAAAAAGCAGCTGTGCCGGCCGGTGTGACAGGCAATCCCAGGCTCATGACCGAGTTGCGTCACCTTCAGCAGCACCACGTCATTGTCGCAGTCCAGGCGAATGTCGTGCACCGTCTGAACATGACCGGATTCCTCGCCCTTGAACCAGAGCTTGCCGCGCGAACGGCTGAAGTACACCGCACGGCCCAGTTCAGCGGTTTTCTGCAGCGCCTCGCGGTTCATCCAGGCGAACATGAGCACGTCGCCGGTGCTGTTTTCCTGCGCGATCACGGGCACCAGCCCTTGCGCATCCCACTTGACTTCGTCCAGCCAGTCCATCGTCACTCCTTTACAGCCGAACGGGAATGCCCCGCTCGGCCATGCGCTGCTTGGCCTGGGCAATGGTGTATTCGCCGTAGTGAAAGATGCTGGCGGCCAGCACCGCATCGGCTCCACCCTTTTGGATGCCATCAGCAAGGTGGTCCAGGTTGCCCACGCCACCGGAGGCGATGACCGGAATGTCAATCGCATCGCTGACGGCTCGGGTCAATGCCAGATCGAACCCGGCCTTGGTGCCGTCCCGGTCCATGCTGGTCAGCAGGATTTCGCCGGCGCCATGTTCGGCCATCTGGCGTGCCCAGGCCACCGCGTCCAGGCCCACGTTTTTGCGCCCGCCGTGGCTGTACACGTCCCAGCCGGGACCCATGGGCTGGCCCTGCGCATTCGGCCGCTGCTCGTCGGCAGCGGTGCGCCGCTTGGCGTCGATGGCCACCACGATGCACTGTGAACCGTACTTGGCCGACGCGTCGCGGATCACCTGCGGGTTGGCGATCGCCGCCGAGTTGAAGCTGGTCTTGTCGGCCCCCGCATTGAGCAGCCGTCGGACATCATCGACCGTGCGCACCCCCCCGCCGACGGTCAGCGGAATGAACACTTGTGAAGCCACCGCCTCGATGATGTGCAGGATCACGTCACGCCCGTCGCTGGTGGCGGTGATGTCCAGGAAGGTGAGTTCGTCGGCGCCCTGCTCGTTGTAGCGCGCGGCGATCTCCACCGGGTCACCGGCATCGCGCAGTTCCACGAAGTTGACACCTTTGACCACGCGGCCACCGGTCACGTCCAGGCAGGGGATGATGCGTTTGGCGAGCATGCCGCGCGTGCTTTCAGCCGTTAAGTTGGTCGGCGAGGCGCTGCGCTTCCTCGAAATCGAGGTCGCCGCTGTAGATGGACCGGCCACAGATCACGCCCTCCACGCCCTCGTCTTCCACCGCGCACAGCTGGCGGATGTCCTCGATCTTGGACAGCCCACCTGAGGCGATGACCGGAATCGTCAGGGCCTGCGCCAGCTTGACCGTGGCGTCGATGTTGATGCCGCTGAGCATCCCATCGCGGCCGATGTCGGTATAGATGATGGACTCGACGCCGTAGTCCTCGAATTTCTTGCCGAGATCGACCACTTCGTGACCGGTCAGCTTGCTCCAGCCGTCGGTGGCCACTTTGCCATCCTTGGCGTCCAGACCCACGATGATGTGGCCAGGGAACGCCGTGCAGGCGTCCTGCAGGAAACCGGGGCTTTTCACTGCCGCCGTGCCGATGATGACGTAGCGCAAGCCCGCATCCAGGTAGCGTTCGATGGTATCGAGGTCGCGAATGCCACCGCCGAGCTGGACGTCCACCTCGCCGCCCACTTCCTTGAGGATGCCGCGAATGGCGGCTTCGTTCTTGGGTTTGCCCGCAAAGGCGCCGTTGAGGTCAACCAGGTGAACGCGCCGGGCGCCTTTGTTCACCCAGTTGCGCGCCATGGCCGACGGGTCTTCGCCAAATACGGTGGATTGGTCCATATCGCCCTGTTTCAGGCGGACGCATTGGCCGTCTTTCAAGTCAATGGCAGGGATCAGCAGCATGGCAGTCAGGGGTTCCAGTGCAGGAAGTTGCGGTAGAGCGCCAACCCTTGGTCAGCGCTTTTTTC
>JAUVYR010000156.1 GCA_030602985.1 Burkholderiales bacterium | reverse complement strand
ACCTGAATGCCGCCGATCTCACCCACCGGCAGGGGCTGGTCGCCCTCCCCCACAACGCGCACCCCCACCCCCGGCAGTGGAAAGCCCACCGTGCCACCGCGCCGTTCGCTCTGGCCACCGTAGCGTGCATCCGCCCGGTAGGGGTTGGACGTGAGCATGATCGTTTCGCTCATGCCATAGCGTTCGAGTATGGTGTGGCCCGTGCGCTGCTGCCAGGCCTGGAAGGTGTCGATCAGCAGCGGGGCCGACCCCGAAATGAACAAGCGCATGTGCCGGGCCGCCTCTGGCGTGAGACCAGGCTCGGCCAGCATGCGCACGTACAGCGTGGGCACACCCATGAACACCGTCGCACGGGGAAACCAGCCGATGGCGGTTTTGGGGTCGAACCTGGCCATCCACAACAACGGGCTGCCGTTGATGAGCGCGCCGTGTATGGCCACGAACAGCCCGTGCACGTGGAAGATGGGCAAGGCGTGGATAAGCACGTCGTCGGCCTGCCAGCCCCAGTAGTCGCGCAACATGAGCGCGTTGCTCAGCAGGTTGCCGTGCGTGAGCATGGCCCCCTTGCTGCGACCGGTGGTGCCGCTGGTGTACAGGATGGCCGCCAGATCGTCGGCCTGGCGGGGCACAGGGACATGCACATCGCTGTGATGAATGGCGCGCTCCAGCAGGCTGCCGGTGCGGTCGTCGTTCAGGGTGAACACATAAGCCGTGCCAGCCTTGAAGGCGATCTTGCTGACCCAGCCGAAATTCGCCCCTGTGCAAACGACCACGGCGGGCTCTGCGTCACCGATGAAGTATTCGATTTCGGCCTTCTGGTAGGCCGTGTTCAGGGGCAGAAACACCAGCCCGGCACGCAACGTAGCCAGGTAGAGCATCATAGCCTCGACGGATTTCTCCACCTGCACCGCCACCCGGGCCCCTTCAGGCAGGTCCAGCGAGGCCAGCAGGTTGGCCATCATGGCGCTGGCACGGTCCAGGTCGCGCCAGGTGTAGACCAGGCCCGCTTCGGTTTCGATGGCCCACCGGTCCAGATCGGCCGGGAAAGCCGCACGCATGTGAGACCAGACGTTGTGGTGATCGATGGAAGGCTTCATAAGGTTTTCAGGCTGTGCGCCGCGCCGCCCAAACCCACAGGGCCACGCCGGCGACCACCATGGGCATGCTGAGCCACTGCCCCATGCTCAGGCCCAACCCCAGCAGACCCAGGTGCGCGTCGGGCTCGCGGAAAAATTCGGCGATGAAGCGGAAGCTGCCGTAACCCACCAGGAACGCGGCCGAGACCTCGCCCATGCGGCGGGGCCGACGGGCATAAAGCCACAACAGCACAAACAGCAGCACGCCTTCCAGGAGCACCTGGTACAGCTGCGAGGGCTGCCTCGGCAGAGCGCCCGCCCCCCGGCACACCATACCCCAGGGCAGCGACGGATCGGCCACCCGGCCCCACAGCTCGCCATTGATGAAGTTGCCGATGCGGCCCATGGCCAGGCCCGTGGGGACGCAAGGGGCGACAAAGTCCATGACCTGCAGCCAGGGGCGGTGGCGCGTACGCGCAAACCACACCATGGCCACCAGCACGCCCAGCAGACCGCCATGGAAGCTCATGCCGCCTTCCCAGATCGCCAACACCCCCAGCGGGTTGGCCAGGTACTCCATGGGCTGGTAGAACAGCACATAACCCAGTCGCCCGCCCAGGATGACGCCCAGCACCCCCAGGAACAGGATGTCCTCCACATCGCGCTTCTGCCAGACTCCCTGCGCGTACGGCACATGCGCAAGCCGCAAGCGGCCCAGCCACAGGAAAAGACCGAAGGCAGCGAGGTAGGTCAGTCCATACCAGTGAAGCGCCAGGGGCCCGATCTGCAGGGCCACCGGGTCGATTTGCGGATGCTGGAGCATGGGAACGCGTCAATCCAGCAGGGACAGATCGCGCACAGCGCCCTTGTCGGCGCTCATGGCCAGCATGGCATAGGCCTTCAGAGCACCCGAGACCTTGCGTTCGCGCGGCTTGGCCGGCTTCCAGCCCCTGGCGTCCTGCTCGGCGCGGCGCCGATCCAGTTCAGCGGCGTCCACCACCAGCTCGATGGAGCGCTTCGTCACGTCAATGCGGATACGGTCGCCTTCATGCACTAGGCCAATGGTGCCGCCGGCGGCCGCCTCGGGCGAGACGTGGCCAATCGAGAGGCCCGACGTCCCGCCTGAGAAGCGGCCGTCGGTGAGCAGAGCGCAATGCTTGCCCAGCCCTTTGGACTTCAGGTAGGACGTGGGGTACAGCATCTCCTGCATCCCAGGCCCACCGCGCGGGCCTTCGTAGCGGATCACCACCACATCCCCGGCCTTGATCTGGTCGGCCAGAATGGCGTCCACCGCTGCGTCCTGACTCTCGAACACGCGTGCCGGCCCTTCGAACACGCGCAGGGTGGACGTGGGCACGCTGGTGGTGTAGCGCAACTCTTCCACGGCGAACATGCTCTCGTCGATGCCCGCGGTTTTCACGATGCAACCGTCCACGGCCAGATTGCCGTACAGCACGGCCAGGCCGCCATCGCGGGAATAAGCGTGTTCGACGCTGCGAATGCAGCCGGCCAGCCGATCCAGGTCGAGCGAGGGCCAGCGGCTGTTCTGGCTGAAGGCCACCTGGGTCGGGATACCGCCCGGGCCCGCCATGTAAAAGGTCTTGACCTCGTCGGAGGGCTGACGGGCCACGTCCCACTGGTCGAGCGCGTCCTTCATGGTTCGGCTGTGGACGGTGGGCAAATGGGTGTGCAGCAGGCCACCCCGGTCCAGCTCGCCCAGAATGGCCATCACGCCGCCCGCGCGGTGCACGTCTTCGATGTGGTATTTGTTGGTATTGGGCGCCACCTTGCACAGCGTAGGCACGCGGCGCGACAGGCGATCGATGTCGGACATGGTGAAGTCGACCTCCGCCTCGCGAGCGGTGGCCAGCAGGTGCAGCACGGTGTTGGTGGAGCCGCCCATGGCGATGTCCAGC
>JAUVYR010000181.1 GCA_030602985.1 Burkholderiales bacterium | reverse complement strand
GTTCAGTCAGTCAGCCAGCGCGCGGGTGACGACCTCACGCACGTCGTTGCTCAGGGCATCGTGGGCAGCCACGCGAGCGATGGCTTCGCGGGCGGCACTGCGGTAGGGCTCGGCGAGCTTCTTCCAGCGATCCAGCGCGCGGGCGAGGCGGGCCGCCACCTGCGGATTGAAGCCGTTGATCTCGCAGACGCGTTCGCTCCAGAACACGTAACCCGCCGCGTCAGCCCGGTGGAAGGCGCCCGGGTTGGCGTGGCAGTAGGTGCTGATCACGCTGCGTGCGCGGTTGGGGTTGCGCAGATGGAAGTCCGGGTGCTGCATGAGTTGACGCACCAGCGGCAGCACGTTGCCGCCCCGGTCGGGGGCACCGGCCTGCAGGGCAAACCACTTGTCGAGCACCAGGTCGTCGCCCTTGAACTGGGTGTGAAAGCGCTTCAGGGCTTCCTGAGCCAACGCGTGCCCGCTCACCACCAGCGCCTGCAAGGCGTTGAAACGGTCGGTCATGTTGCTGGCATCTTTGAAGCGCTGGTAGGCCTTGCCGGGCCATACGGCGTCTCCGGTGGCCTGTGCGTTGATGCACAGCATCTGCAGGGCCAAACCAGCGAGCGCCCGGCGACCGCTTGACACCGGGTCGGGCCGGTAGGCACCGTTGTCCTTGTGGGCTTCGTAGGTCTGTGTCCAGTCGTTCTGCAAGGCATGGGCGAGCTGTTGGCGCATGGCCTCGCGCACGGCATGCACCCGCTGCGGGTCCACCACGTCGAGCTGCTCGGCCATGTAGGTTTCGGCGGGCAGGGTAAGCACCAGTTCTTTGAAGGCGGCGTCCAGGCCAGGGTGGCCCAGAACGGCACGCATGGCGTCGAGGTAGGCGTCATCCAGCACCTGGGTAGCCACCGGGCCATTGGCACGAATGGCAGCCAGGGCCAGGCGCAACGCCAGCCGCTGGCCAGCCTCCCAGCGGTTGAAAGCGTCGGTGTCGTGGGCGAGCAGGGCGAGCAACTGGGCGTCGGTGAGTTCCTGCTCCAGGATCACCGGCGCGCTGAAGCCACGCAGCAGCGACGCCACGGGTTCGCTGTCCACATTCACGAAGGTGAAGGTTTCGCTCGGCTGGGTGAGCACCAAAGTGCGGGTACCCGCTTCCGCGTGGCTCCAATGCGCCAGTTGCAAGGGCAGTTCAGCCCCATCCATGCCGATCAGGCCCAACGCCACCGGAATGACGAAAGGTTCCTTCACCGGCTGGCCGGGGGTGGCGGGGCAGCTCTGCGACAGGGTGAGGGGGTAGGTGCGCGCCGCTGAGTCGTACACACCCTGGGCGTGGACCCTGGGCGTGCCGGCCTGGCTGTACCAGCGCTTGAATTGGGGCAGCAGGCGGGCCAGATCGCTGTCGGGGTTGGCGTCGGCCATGGCCTGGGCAAAGTCGTCGCAGGTCACGGCCTGGCCGTCGTGCCGCTCGAAGTACAGCTTCATGCCCTTCGCGAAGCCTTCACGGCCCACGAGGGTTTGCTGCATCCGCACCACCTCGGCGCCTTTTTCGTAGACGGTGACGGTGTAGAAATTGTTGATTTCGGCGTACTGGTCGGGCCGCACCGGGTGAGCCATGGGGCCCGCGTCCTCCGGAAACTGGGCAGTGCGCAGCACCCGCACGTCTTCGATCCGCTTGACGGCGCGCGCCGACGGGCTGCCCGCCATATCCATGCTGAATTCCTGATCGCGAAAGACCGTGAGGCCTTCCTTCAGGCTCAGCTGGAACCAGTCGCGACAGGTGACGCGGTTGCCGGTCCAGTTGTGGAAATATTCATGGGCGACCACGCTTTCCACGTTGCCGAAATCG
>JAUVYR010000112.1 GCA_030602985.1 Burkholderiales bacterium | reverse complement strand
TCCAGCATGGCCTCGTCCATGTTCACGTCCACGATCTGCGCGCCGTTTTCCACCTGCTGGCGCGCCACGGCCAGGGCTTCCTCGTACTGGCCATTGAGGATCATGCGCGCGAACGCCTTGGAGCCGGTGACGTTGGTGCGTTCGCCGATGTTGACGAACAGGCTGTTGTCGTCAATGACGAGCAGCTCCAGACCGGACAACAGCATGGGGGGAACGGAATGGGAGGATTTCATGGGCGCGGCACTCACCTGCACAGGCAGACATCAGGTGAGCGCGGTTGACAATGACACAGCCCCAAGCCTGACAGCGCCGTACCTGCGTACCGCGCCGCTGCAGCGCTCCTTGGGATCAACCCGCCATTTTACCGAGCAGCGGCCAAGAAGGCTTCTAGCAGTGGGTGACAGTCCAGCATGTCGCTGTTGAGGTGGTGGAATTCCGGGTGCCACTGCACGCCACAGACAAAACTGCGCCCGGTCCAGCGGATGGCCTCCACCACGCCATCAGGCGCCCGCGCCTCCACCACCACGTCCTTGCCCAGCCGCTGCACCGCCTGATGGTGGATGGACGCCACGCGGCCGCCAGCCGCGCCACCGAACCACTTGGCAAACTGGCCGCCGGGTGTGAAGGTCACCTCGTGGGCGTTGCGGTCGTAGTCGGGTGTTTCGTGACCGTGCGATTCAGGACACTGGGTGGGCAGATCCTGGTACAGGCTGCCGCCCAGCGCCACGTTGATGAGCTGCATGCCACGGCAAATGCCCAGAATGGGCTTGCCCGCCTCCATGAACTCGTGCACCAGCTCCAGTTCGTACGCGTCGCGCACCGGGTCGCCGCTCCATTCGGGCTTGAGTGGCTCTTCGCCGTAGGCGCGCGGACTCACGTCAGCACCACCTTGCAGAATCAGCCCATCGAGGTAATCGGCATAGTCGCGGATGCGGATGTTGCTGCGCATCAGCGCCCCATCCGACAACACCGACGGCACCATGAGCACCAAGGTATCGCGTGACGCCGCCCATTGCGCCACCGACTGCTCCAGCACTTGCAGGGTCTTGGTCTTTAGACCAATGCCCCCGTGCTCCGGGTGGAAGATACGGGCAGACAGCCCAATGTGGACAGGACGGCGACGACCGAGCATGGAGGCCCCTGAAAGACGACAGGCCCTACTGAGATCAGACGTTGAACAGGAAGTTCATCACGTCGCCGTCTTTGACGATGTATTCCTTGCCTTCGGCGCGCATCTTGCCCGCATCCTTAGCGCCCTGCTCGCCCCTGTAGGCGATGTAGTCGTCGAACGCGATGGTCTGCGCGCGGATGAAGCCGCGCTCGAAGTCGCCGTGGATCACGCCGGCCGCCTGTGGTGCGGTGTCGCCGATGTGGATCGTCCAGGCGCGCACCTCCTTCACCCCGGCGGTGAAGTAGGTCTGCAGGCCCAGCAGCTTGAAGCCGGCGCGGATCAGGCGGTTCAGGCCCGGCTCGTCCTGGCCCAGCTCTTTGAGGAACTCCAGCCGGTCGGCGTCGTCCATCTCGGCGAGTTCGGCCTCGATCTTGGCGCAAATGGCCACCACCGGCGCGTTCTGCGCCGCGGCGTATTCGCGCAGGCGGTCCAGGAAAGGGTTGTTCTCGAAGCCATCCTCAGCCACGTTGCCCACGAACATCGCCGGCTTGGCGGTGATGAGGCACAGCGGCTTCATCAGCACCTGCTCCTGGTCGCTCAACGCCAGCGTGCGCACCGGTTTGCCCTCGTTCAGCACCGCCTGCACCTTGGTCAGCAGCGCCACCAGCGCGGCGGCTTCCTTGTCGTTGCCGCTCTTGGCGGCCTTGGTGTAGCGTTGCAGGGCCTTCTCCACCGTGCCCAGGTCGGCCAGGCACAGCTCGGTCTGGATCACCTCGATGTCGGCAATCGGATCCACCTTGTTGGCGACGTGGATCACATTCGGGTCTTCAAAGCAACGCACCACGTTGACGATGGCATCGGTCTCGCGGATGTGGGCCAGGAACTGGTTGCCCAGCCCTTCACCCTTGGACGCGCCCGCCACCAGGCCAGCAATGTCCACGAACTCGACAATGGCCGGCACGATGCGCTCGGGCTGGACGATGTCGGCCAGTTGCTGCAAACGGGGGTCGGGCACTTCCACCACGCCCACATTGGGCTCGATGGTGCAGAAGGGGTAGTTCTCGGCCGCAATGCCTGCCTTGGTGAGGGCATTGAACAGGGTGGATTTGCCGACGTTGGGCAGGCCGACGATGCCGCACTTGAGACTCATGTAAGCCTTTGGAATGGTTCAGAAAGCAGCGATTTTACCGGCCCACCCATGACGGGGCATGCGTATACACTTGCAGCCATGCCGTTCGCGCCCGACGAATCTGCCGCCAGCCTGCCTCTGGAGCTTGAAGGTGTCCTGAAGGATGTACTGGCCCAGCTCGACACCGACCCGACCGAGGCCCTGCCCGCCTTGCGTCGGCGACTGGCTTCTCTCCTGCTGGAGGGAGATCAAGCCAAGGATTTCCACAAACGCTTGGCCTATGTGGAAGCTGGTTTGCGGTTGACCCTGCTCAACCGGGAAGACGACACCCTTTTCATGCTGGTGCAAATGCTGTCGGACCGGCAGTACGGCTATTGCGCCACCCACGCCCTGATGGCCGCCACCACCTGCCTGATGGTCGCGCCCATGGCCGGGATGGCCGAACCCCAGATCGCTTCACTGGTCAGGGCGGCTTTGACCATGAACATCGCGATGGCGGAGATGCAGGATCTGCTGGCAACCCAGGCCCAGCAAGCCACTGCCTACCAGCGTGAAGCCATCGAAGCCCACCCCACCGAAGGGGCTCGACTTTTGCGCGAATTGGGGGTAGAAGACCCCCTCTGGCTGGCGCTGGTACAAGACCACCACGAGTCCCCGGACGGCAATGGCTACCCGAATCAGAAAACCGATCTGACAGTGGCTCAACAGATTCTGCGCATGAGCGATCTGTTCATTGCGCGGATCAGTCCCCGCACCTCGCGGCGTGGCCTCTGGCCGAACGTGGTGGTCGGCAACCTCTATCTGGAGTCACAGACGAGGGCCAGCCCACTGGGGGCTTATTTCGTGAAACAGCTGGGCATGTACCCCCCAGGGAGTTTTGTGAAACTCAAGACCGACGAAATCGGGGTGGTGGTGCGTCGTGGCCCACGGGTCAACATGCCATTGGTGCTGGCAGTCACGGACCCGGACGGCCTGCTCATGACAGCCCCGAGCCGTCGCGACACCCAGGTGCCCACGTACGCCATTCGATCGCCCGTCTCACCTGAAGACATGCGCATCCGGCTTGATCGCTCTCGCCTGCTCAAGCGGGTCTGATCACAGCGCCTGGCATCAAGGCTTACCAGGCCGCCCAGCGGGCTGATCCGTTCATACCCTCGCGCAGCATCGCCCCCGCACCGACGGTCACGATGCCATTCATGCCAAAGGTCAGCGCGCCCATGAGCCGATGGTCCTGCCGGTAGCCTTGCAACACGGGTGACACCCCCGCGTCAGACGCCCCCAGCGCCGGATCAACATCCGGGATGCTGCAACGAGAACACGGCTTGACCAATTCCATGGCGGCCAGCTCATTGGCCAGGCTCAGGGTGGAGAAGCGGTCTTCGTCATGCGCCCCCAGCCCACCGAGCACCAGATTGGGCCGAAAACGCTCCGGCCCCACCGGGGAGCGCCCCAGCAGCTGTAGGCGCTCATTCAGATCATCCAGCGAGGCCTGCGACAGCACCAGCAAGGGATAGCCGTCACTGAACTGATTGGGCGCCTGTCGACCTCCGGTCCAGCGCACATCCGACGGGCGATGGCACGCCGGATCAAAACGGACCAGCCGCAAACGGCTGGCGACCATGGGGCGATCGGCCAGCAGGAAGTCGCTGAACCACTGCGCGGCCACCGCGCCCATGTCGTACGCATCCACTTCATCGTCCCAGACGCGCACCTTGCAGGGTGCCTCCACCCCCTCCAGAGACAGATGCAGCGACAGCATGCCAGGCGCCCGCAACTCCAGCTGCCCCATGTGAAAACGCGGCTGGATCAGGGCCATGCGCGGCAACTCCCTCTGGGAAACGAACTCCCCTGCCTCATCCACCACCATCCACGCGCGATCCCAGTCCAGGCCGGTGTCGGTCAGGGTCACTTCAGGCACGCGGATACCTGCGCACGATTTGATGGGATAGATCCAGAGTTGATCGAGGGTAAAGGGGACAGTGTCGCCCGCGTCGGATTGCATGGCCATGAATCGATTCCTTTCCAGGGCATTGTGCCGCGTGACCGCAGCGGCTGGAGGACCCCTCTACAATTTCACCATGTCCAAGACTTACGACGTCGCGGTTCTGGGAGGGGGTCTGGTGGCCCACACCCTGGCTCTTCTGCTGGCTCGCGACCGGCTCAAGGTGGCGCTGGTCCACGAACCCCCGGCGCGGCCACCCAGCCCCGAGTCGACGGACATCCGCGCGTATGCGCTCAATCATGCCTCACGCGCGCTGCTGCAATCGCTCAAGGTCTGGCCCGATGAGGCGGCCGTCACCCCCGTGAGGCACATGTGGGTGGCCGAACCTGACCGGGACGACCCGGCAACCCTGCGATTCGACCCCGATGCCGCCGGGCACCCACTGGCCTGGATCGTGGATGTCCCCGCCCTGGAAGCCTCGGTCAGCCAAGCGCTGCATTACCAGACCGGCATCGACACGCTGACTGCCTCACCCTCCGCCAGGCTCACTGTCATCTGCGAAGGCAAGCGCAGCACCACGCGTGCCGAACGCGGTTTCGAATGGGATGTCCGTCCCTACGACCACACGGCTGTGGCCGCCCGTTTGCAATGTGAGCGGCCCCATGGTGGCGTGGCCCGACAGTGGTTCCTGGAGGGCGAGGTACTGGCTTTGCTGCCCACAGGCGGTGATGGCGGCCACTCGGTGGCCCTGGTCTGGTCGCTGCCGCACGAACGCGCACAAGCCTTGCTGTCTGCAGAGGCCCCCACCTTCGAGCAGTTGCTCATGCAAGCCTGCGACCAGGCGCTGGGCCAGATGACTCTGCAAGGTCGGCCCGCTGGCTGGCCGCTGGAACTGTCGCAAGCGCGGTCATGGGTTCAGCCCGGTTTGGCGCTGGCAGGCGATGCCGCACATACCATGCACCCTCTGGCCGGCCAGGGACTGAAT
>JAUVYR010000113.1 GCA_030602985.1 Burkholderiales bacterium | reverse complement strand
ACGCCGAACTGTCGGCGGCCCTGAGTGGCCTCACCGCAGCCGACGGCTCCCCCATCTTCGTGGGTTTGTTGCACTCGCGCATGCCGCCCGCAGAAAAGAAAGCGGTGATGGCCCTCTTCAGCGCCGGTGTGATGGGGGTGTTGGTCAGCACCACGGTGATTGAAGTGGGGGTGGACGTGCCCAATGCCTCGCTCATGGTCATCGAACACGCCGAGCGCTTTGGCCTGAGCCAGTTGCACCAGCTGCGCGGACGGGTGGGGCGGGGCACGGCTGCCTCGGTCTGCATGCTGCTGTACTCGCCCAACGAAAACGGCCGCGTCAGCGAAACCGCACGCGAGCGCCTGCGCGCCATGGCCGAGACCCACGACGGCTTCGAGATTGCCCGGCGCGACCTGGACATCCGTGGCCCCGGTGAGTTTCTGGGTGCGCGTCAGTCGGGTACCCCCATGCTGCGATTTGCCGATCTGGCCACCGATACCCACCTGCTGGAATGGGCCCGCGCCTGGGCGCCTCGCCTGTGGGCTCAGCATCCGGATCTGGCTGAACGGCATGTCGAGCGATGGATGGGTGCAAAATCCGAATATCTCAAAGCATGAACCGATCGCTGCCATGACATTGACCGAACTCAAATACATCGTCGCCGTGGCGCGCGAGAAGCACTTTGGCAAAGCGGCCGAGGCGTGCTTCGTTTCGCAACCGACCTTGAGTGTGGCCATCAAGAAGCTGGAAGAAGAGCTGGAGTTGAAGCTCTTCGAGCGCAACGCCAGCGAAGTGGCGGTCACCCCGCTGGGCGAGGACATTGTGCGTCAGGCGCAGGTCGTGCTGGAGCAGGCCGCCGCCATCAAGGAAATCGCCAAGCGCGGCAAGGATCCGCTTGCTGGCCCCTTGCGCCTGGGAGTGATCTACACCATCGGGCCTTACCTGTTGCCTGATCTAGTGCGTCAGGTGATCGATCACACACCGCAGATGCCGCTGATGCTGCAGGAAAACCTCACCGCCAAGCTGCTGGAGCAGCTGCGCCTGGGCGAGATCGACGCCGCCATTCTGGCCGAACCTTTCCCGGACACCAACCTCGCCATCGCGCCGCTGTACGACGAGCCGTTCCTGGCCGCGGTACCGGCTTGTCACCCCCTCGCCCAGTCCGATCAGGTGACCGCTGAAGAACTCAAGCAGGAAACCATGCTGTTGCTGGGCAGCGGGCACTGCTTCCGCGACCATGTGCTGGAGGTCTGCCCCGAATTTGCGCGTTTTTCCAACGACGCCGAAGGCATCCGCAAGAGCTTTGAAGGGTCATCGCTCGAAACCATCAAGCACATGGTGGCGGCCGGCATGGGCATCACGTTGGTGCCCCGCCTGAGCGTGCCGCCCGGGGCCCTGGAGCCAGCCGCGAAGCGGGCCGCCCCGGATTCCGGACCGGGCGACACGGCCTACGTTCGCTACCTGCCGTTTGCGGGCGACGCGCCCACCCGCCGTGTGGTCTTGGCCTGGCGGCGCAGCTTTACCCGTTACGAAGCCATTGCCGCCTTGCGCAATGCGGTCTATGCCTGTGAACTGCCAGGTGTCAAGCGCCTGACCTCATGATGACTGCCCCATCGACGCCCGATCCGTTGACGCCACGCAGCCGGATGTCCCTGTATCTGGATCTCATCCGCTGGGATCGACCAGCCGGCTGGTTGCTCCTGCTCTGGCCCACGCTGTCTGCCCTGTGGCTGGCCTCGGCGGGCTGGCCGGGCTGGCATCTGCTGGCGGTGTTCGTCCTGGGCACGATCCTGATGCGCAGCGCCGGCTGCTGCATCAACGACGTGGCCGACCGGGATTTCGACCGCCATGTCAAGCGTACCGCCCAGCGTCCGGTGACCAGTGGTCAGGTGACTGTGCGCGAGGCCTTGTGGCTCGGTGCGGTGCTTGCCCTGCTGGCCTTTGGGCTGGTGCTCACCACCACGGCCACCGCGGTCTGGTTGTCCTTTCCCGCCCTGGCGGTGGCCGTGGCTTACCCGTATGCCAAGCGTTTCGTGTCCATGCCGCAGGCAGTGCTGGGCGTGGCCTTCAGCTTCGGCATACCCATGGCCTATGCGGCGGTACTCAGCGAAGTGCCCTGGCAGGCCTGGGTCTTGCTCGTGGCCAATTTGTTCTGGGTGCTGGCCTACGACACCGAATACGCCATGGTCGACCGTGACGACGACCTGCGCATCGGCATGAAGACGTCGGCCATCACGCTCGGCCGTTGGGACGTGCCAGCCATCGCCGCTTTTTATCTGATGCACCTGGCTTTGTGGGCGGGGCTGATCTGGCCCATTGCCGGCGGGCTCTGGTTCGGGCTGGCGCTGGTGGTGGCGCTCGCGCAGGTGATCTGGCACGTGGCGCTGATTCGTGACCGGACCCGGGAAGGCTGCTTCAAGGCCTTCCGGCTGAATCACTGGCTCGGCTTCACGCTGTTTGTGGGCTTGGCCATCGAGCTGCTGTGAGCCGCCTCCGGTTCAACGCCCGAATTCGTCACCCAGTTCCTGGGCACGCCGATGGGCGGCGTGCATGGCCTTGACGAACGCGTCGGCCATGCCGGCATCGTTCATTGCACACAGGGCGGCGTACGTCGTGCCGCCTTTGGAGGTGACCCGTTCCCGCAAGACTTCAGGCGGTTCGCTGGCAGCCGCCGCCAGGCGCGACGCACCCACAAACGTACCGATGGCCAGTTGCGTCGCCGTCTCGGCGTCCAGCCCCATCTCGGTGCCGGCCTGCCGCATGGCCTCCAGAAAATAGAACACGTAGGCCGGCCCGGAACCGGAGAGGGCCGTGACGGCGTCCAGATCCGATTCGCGCGGCAGCCACAGGGCCTGACCGGTGGTCGCCATGATGGCGTTGACCTGCTCCCGGTCGGCAACGCTCACAGCGGGGCGCGCATACAGGCCGGTCATGCCTTCGCCGACCAGCGCGGGCGTGTTCGGCATGGCCCGAACAACCCGCTCTGTGCCCAGCCACTGGGCCATGCTGTCCGATCGTATCCCGGCTGCCACGCTCAAATGCAGAGCCGTCTGCGTATGGCTGGCCGCAGCCCGTGCAGCGTCGGCAAAAGTCTGTGGCTTCACGGCCCAGATCACCAGGTGGGCCCGTTGCAGCGCAGGCCCCGCCAGTTCGTGCACATGGATGGGCCACGTCGCGCGCAGTTTGTCGCGCTGCGCCGCAAAAGGCTCGACCACATCCAGGCGGTCGGCTGGCATGCCTTGGCGGATCAGTCCACCGATGATTGCCGAGGCCATATTGCCCCCCCCGATGAAGGCCAGTCGGGCCTGGCTGAGGACGGGCGGCAGTGTGGAGTTTTCCTGATTCATGTTGGCATTGTCGCCTGTTTCACGGCCCGTTCCCAGGCAGCCAACCGGGTCCGTATCTCATCTTCACTCCACTGCGGCTCGAAGATCCGCTCGGCCTTCCATTGCTCCGCCCAGGCTTGCGGGTGTTCAAACAGGCCTGTCTGCCATCCAGCCAGGCACGCCGCTCCCCAGGCGGTGGTTTCGGTCACGGCCGGGCGCACGACAGGGATGCCCAGCATGTTGGCTTGTAACTGCATGAGGAGGTTGTTGACGCTGGCCCCGCCGTCAACCCGCAGTTCGGTCAGGGCGGCTCCGCCTTGCAGCTGGGTATCCCGGTTCATGGCCTGCAGAACGGCTGTCGATTGAAAGGCAATGCTTTCCAGCGCCGCGCGCGCGATATGGCCGAGGGTGGTGCCTCGGGTAAGACCGGTCAGCATGCCTCGCGCCTCGGGTTCCCAGTAAGGCGCGCCAAGACCCGTGAAGGCCGGGACCAGCACCACGCCGCCGCTGTCCGGCACGCCCGCAGCCAGTGCCTCGACTTCCACACTGTCGGCAATCGCACGCAGCCCATCGCGCAGCCACTGCACGACTGCTCCGCCCACGAACACGCTGCCCTCCAGCGCATACGCAGGCGTCTCATCCAGGCCGGCCGCTGTGGTGGACAGCAGACCGTTTGCGCTGGGCGTGGGCCGGTGGCCGGTGTGCATGAGTAGAAAACAGCCAGTCCCATACGTGTTTTTGGCCATCCCAGGCCGTAGGCAAGCCTGTCCCACCAGGGCGCTTTGCTGGTCGCCAGCCACGCCGGCAATCGGCAGGGCTGCGCCCAGCCAGCCCGGGTCTGTCATCCCGAAATCATGACTCGAGGGACATACCGCTGGCAGCACCGATCGCGGGATGTTCAGTGCCTTGAGCATGACATCGTCCCATTGGCGTGTGTGGAGATTGAAGAGCAATGTGCGCGAAGCGTTCGTCACGTCGGTCACGTGGCGCTGCCCGCGTGTCAGCTGCCAGATCAGCCAGGTGTCCACCGTGCCAAAGGCCAGCAGTCCCTGTTCTGCCAGAGCGCGTGCGCCCGGCAGGTGATCCAGCATCCACGCCAGCTTGGTGCCAGAAAAATAAGGGTCCCAGCGCAGGCCGGTGCGTTCATGGGCCACCCCGGCGCCGAGTTGTGCTGAAAGTGCGGCACATTGGGCGCTGGTTCGACGGTCCTGCCAGACGATGGCCCGGCCCAGCGGCTCGCCGGTCTGCCGGTGCCAGAGCAAGGTGGTTTCCCGTTGGTTGGTGATGCCGATCCCCGCCATCTCGTTGGGTGCGACCCCGGCGCGCCGAATGGCTTCTCGAGCAGTGGCCAGTTGCGTGGACCAGATGGCAGCCGGGTCCTGCTCGACCCAGCCTGGGTGAGGGAAGTGGGTGGGCACCTCCTGTTGCGCCAAAGCAACGATCCGACCTTGCATGTCGAACACCATGCTGCGTGAACTCGTGGTGCCCTGGTCCAGGGCCAGCAAGTATTTTTTCATGGCGAGAGTCTATATATGGGTCGAAAAGACGTCTGGGTGTTGACAGCCCGGCCGCAAGCCGCAATAATACGCAGCTTCGCCAGTTTTGGCGGAGTTATCTGCCCACCGAAATCGGCTGCATCCTGTGGCCGGTGACGACGGGCCCAAGACTGATCGCCTGCTGCCGTGGTGGTGGCTGGGATTCAAGTTGGGACTTAAATCAAATGATCCAAACGCAATCTCGACTCGATGTTGCTGACAACACGGGTGCCAAGTCCGTGATGTGCATCAAGGTGCTGGGTGGTTCCAAGCGCCGTTACGCCAGTGTGGGCGACATC
>JAUVYR010000033.1 GCA_030602985.1 Burkholderiales bacterium | reverse complement strand
GGGGCCTTGCCAGCGCGACGAATCCTTTCGATGCCGCTGAGGATGGCCTGCTGCACGGCGGGATGCCCCGGCTGCCCCACATAGCCCATGCTGGCGCTCAGGTCGGCCGGGCCGATGAACACGCCATCCACCCCCGGCGTGGCGGCAATGGCGTCCAGATGCTGCATGGCTTCGGTGGTTTCGGCCTGCACCAGCACCGCCACCTGGGCATTGGCCTCGTGCACGTAGTCCGGGTATGCCTGCCAGCGTGAGGCGCGGGCCAGCGCAGCCCCCATGCCCCGTATGCCTTCCGGGGGGTATTTGGCCGCCCGCACCACATGGGCAGCCTGCTCGGGGGTGTCCACCATGGGCACAAGCAGGGTCTGGGCACCGATATCAAGGTATTGCTTGATCAGCGCTGTGCCGACATCGCCTTTGCCCACGGGCACCCGCACTACCGGATGCGACGGCGCCCGCCCTGGCGGCAACACCGCGCCGGCACTCGCGATGGCCTGCAACTGTGCCAATGTGCTGCGCACGTCGTTTGGGGCATGTTCGCCGTCAATCAGCAGCCAGTCAAAGCCGAGACCACCCACGATCTCAGCGGCGTAGGGGTTGGCCAGGGCCAGCCACAAGCCGATCTGTGTTTCATCCCGGCGCAGTGCCGCCAGAAAAGGGTTGTCAGGCAGTTGCATCGTTCACCTTTCGGGGGCGGTTTCCAAAAATCGCGCTGCCCACCCGCACCAAAGTGCTGCCGGCGGCCACAGCGGCTTCCAGGTCATCACTCATGCCCATGGACAGGGTATCCACCGGCAATCCGGCCTGCTGCAGTGTGTCAAACAGCGCGCGCGCCCGAGCAAAAACCGCCACCGCCGCGTCAAAATCCGGCGCGGGCTCGGGGATGCACATCACCCCGCGCAGTCGCAAGCGTGGCAGGCCCGCCACGCCCTGCGCCAGTGTCAGCAGCTCGTCAGGCGCCACCCCCGCCTTGTTGGCGCCGCCATCCACATTCACCTGCACACACACGTTCAGCGGCGGGAGGTCTTGTGCGCGTTGCGCACTCAAGCGCTCGGCGATCTTGAGCCGGTCCACCGTGTGCACCCAGTCGAAATGGGCCGCCACCAGACGGGTCTTGTTGCTCTGCACCGGGCCGATGCAATGCCATTGCACGTCCGTCAGGCCCAGGGCCTGGACCGCCAGGATCTTGTCCACGCCTTCCTGCACGTAGTTCTCGCCGAAAGCCCGTTGGCCAGCGGCATGGGCGTCCACAACTGCCGCCAGCGGAAAGGTTTTGGACACCGACAGCAGTTGCACCGATGCCGGCAGCCGCCCGGCTTGTTCGCAGGCCTGTTGCATGCGGGCGCGAACACGCTGGAGATTGTCTGAAATCGTTGCCATAATGGAACAATTGATCAATATCGGGAAACGGGATGGACATCACTCAGCTTCTGGCCTTCAGTACCAAAAACAAAGCTTCGGACCTTCACCTGTCGGCCGGCCTGCCTCCGATGATACGTGTCCATGGCGACGTGCGGCGCATCAACGTCGAGCCACTGGACCACAAACAGGTGCATGCCATGGTGTATGACATCATGACCGATGCCCAGCGCAAGCACTACGAAGAATTCCTGGAGGTCGACTTTTCATTCGAGATCGAAGGGTTGGCACGCTTTCGTGTCAACGCCTTCAACCAGAAGCGCGGCGCGGCGGCCGTGTTCCGGACGATTCCTTCAAAAATCCTGACGCTGGAAGACCTGAATTGCCCCAAGATCTTCGCCGAGCTGTCGCTCAAACCGCGCGGACTGGTGCTGGTCACAGGCCCCACCGGATCGGGCAAGTCGACCACGCTGGCGGCGATGATCAATCACCTCAACGAGCACGAATACGGCCACATTCTCACCATCGAGGACCCGATCGAATTCGTGCACGAATCCAAGAAGTGTCTGGTCAACCAGCGCGAAGTGGGCCCGATGACGCTCAGCTTCTCGAACGCCCTGCGCTCGGCCCTGCGCGAAGACCCGGACTGCGTGCTGGTTGGCGAGATGCGCGACCTCGAAACCATCCGGCTGGCCATGACCGCCGCCGAAACCGGCCACCTGGTGTTCGGTACGCTGCACACCTCCAGCGCCGCCAAGACCATCGACCGCATCGTGGACGTGTTCCCCCCGGAAGAAAAGGAAATGGTGCGCGCCATGCTGTCCGAGTCTCTGGTGGGCGTGATCTCGCAAACCCTGCTCAAAACCCTGGACGGCAATGGCCGCGTGGCGGCGCACGAAATCATGATCGGCACCCCTGCTATCCGCAACCTGATCCGGGAAAACAAGGTGGCGCAGATGTATTCCGCCATCCAGACGGGCAGTGGTTTCGGCATGCAGACCCTGGACCAGAGCCTGATGGATCTGGTGCGCCGCAATGTGGTCACCTCGGCTGAAGCCCGCTCCAAGGCCAAGATTCCTGAGAACTTCCCCGGTTAAAAAGCACAACACACGGAAGGAGTCGTTCCATGGAACGCGATCAAGCCAGCAATTTCGTCAACGACCTGCTCAAACTGCTGGTCAGCCGCAACGGCAGCGACCTGTTTCTGACGGCCGACTTCCCGCCTGCCATGAAGGTGGATGGCAAGATCACCAAGGTGTCGCCACAGCCGCTGAGCGGTCAGCACACCCAGGCCCTGGCACGGGCCATCATGAACGACAAGCAGTCGGCCGAGTTCGAGCGCACCAAGGAGTGCAACTTCGCCATTGCGCCGGCGGGCATTGGCCGCTTCCGGGTCAATGCCTTTGTGCAGATGGGCAAGGTGGGGTTGGTCATGCGGACCATTCCGGCCAAGATTCCGACCGTGGATGAACTGGGGTTGCCACAGGTACTGAAGAATCTCGCACTGGCCAAGCGCGGCATCTGTATCCTCGTCGGCGGTACGGGGTCGGGCAAGTCCACCACCCTGGCAGCCATGGTGGACTGGCGCAACGAAAAAACCCATGACCATATCGTCACCATCGAAGACCCGGTGGAATTCGTGCACCAGCATAAGAACTGCATCATCACGCAGCGCGAAGTGGGCCTGGACACCGATGGCTGGGAAATCGCCCTGAAAAACTCCCTGCGGCAGGCCCCCAACGTCATCCTCATGGGTGAAATCCGCGACCGGGAAACCATGCAGCATGCGATCTCGTTTTCCGAGACCGGTCACCTGTGTTTAGCCACCCTGCATGCCAACAGCGCCAACCAGGCGATGGAGCGCATCATCAACTTCTTCCCCGAAGAAGCCCATGCCCAGGTCCTGAAAGACGTGTCGCTCAACCTCAAGGGCATGGTGGCCCAGCGCCTGCTGCCTCGCCAGGACGGCAAGGGCCGATACGCGGTCGTGGAAGTGATGCTGCACAGCGGCCTGATCGCTGACCAGATCATGAAGGGCGAGATCTACGAGCTCAAAGAGACCATGAAGCGCAGCCGCGAAGTCGGCATGCAGACCTTCGACCAGGCCCTGTTCGATGCCTTTGAGGCCAATCTCATCACTTACGAAGATGCGGTGCGCAACGCCGATTCGCAGAACGACCTCAAGCTCAACATCAAGCTCAACAGCCAGCGTGCCCGCAACAGCGATCTGGCTGCTGGCACCGAGCACCTGACACTGCTCTGATCCCCCGACCTGCATGACTTTCGTCCATTCCAAAAGCTACGAACCCGCTGCCCCGACCCGTGTGGCCTTCATCGGCCTTGGGGTCATGGGTTTTCCCATGGCTGGGCATCTGGCCCTGGCGGGCCACGCCGTCACCGTCTACAACCGCAACACCGCCAAAGCCCAGGCTTTTGTGCAGGCCTTTGCAGCGCAGGGCGTGCGCAGCGCGGCCACCCCTCAAGAAGCTGCACGCGGCGCTGACATCGTATTCAGCTGCGTGGGCAATGACGAAGACCTGCGGGCCATCACTCTGGGCACGCACGGTGTGTTTGCTGGCATGGCCAACGGGGCCGTGCTGGTAGACCACACCACGGCTTCAGCGGGCGTGGCGCGCGAACTGGATGCGATCGCCCGTGCACACGGGCTCCATTTCATTGACGCCCCCGTGTCCGGTGGACAAGCCGGCGCGCAGAACGGGCTCCTGACGGTCATGTGCGGTGGCGATCAGGCTGTGTTTGACCGGGTCAAACCGGTGGCCATGGCGTTTTCGCGCGCCTTCACGCTCATGGGGCCGAGCGGCGCTGGTCAGCTCACCAAGATGGTCAACCAGATCTGCATTGCCGGACTGATCCAGGGCCTGAGCGAAGGGATCGCTTTTGGCCAGCGCGCCGGGCTGGACATGAACCAGGTGCTGGAAGTGATCGGCAAGGGCGCGGCGCAAAGCTGGCAGATGGACAACCGGGGGCGCACCATGGTGGCCGACCAGTTCGATTTCGGTTTTGCCGTGGACTGGATGCGCAAAGACCTCGGGCTGGTGCTGGATGAAGCCAAACGCAACGGCGCCCGCCTGCCCGTGACCGCGCTGGTCGATCAGTTCTATGCGGATGTGCAAGCCATGGGCGGTCAGCGCTGGGACACCTCCAGCCTGATCCGGCGCCTGCGACAGACGCCCGATCCAGTCTGAACGTCAGTTCGCGGGCTGTCGCCCTTCTGGCGTCTGACGGGGCTGGATACGCGCCAGCTCCTCCTCGGAAATGATCTCGAATACGCGTATCACCCGCTGCACGCCCTGAATACTCCGGGTGATGTCGGCGACGCGATCGGCTTCACGCTGGGTGACGCGCCCCATCAGATAGACATTGCCACGCTCCGTGTTGACTTTGATGGCGCTGGCAAACACATCACGAGCATCGATCAGCGCGGCCCTGACTCGCGCGGTGACCAAGGCATCCGAAGAGCGCGCCGTCAGAGAAGGCGACGACTGCACCGCCAGTTCATCCACGATCAGGTTGACGTTTTCCACCGCTGCCACGATACGCACGGCCAACGCCTTGTCCGCCTGACTGGGCACTTCACCCGTGAGCAATACCTTGCGGTTGTGGCTGGTCACGACCACGCGCGCTCGGGTGCCGAACTCTTCACGCAGCCGAGCCGCGGCCCGCAACTCGATGCCCTGATCCTCGACGATGGCGCCAGATGTGCGGCGGTCATTCGCCACCACAACCCCTGTACCCAATGCACCACCAACCACGAGTGGCGCGCACGCGCTGAGCCCTGCAACGACCGCCACAGCCAGCAGCAGTCGGGAAGGCACGCGCGCCCAGGCTTGATTGCTTGATTTCATTCGGACTCCGTTTCAGTTTCAGTGTCATCACCCAAGAGCTGGACATCCAGCCCATCCGCAAGACAGTGCATGACCAGCTGGTGGATTTCGTGGACCCGGGACGCGCGCTCACTCGGCACACTGATCAGCACATCGGTGTCTTTCAGCAACGCCCCCATGGGCCCTGGCTTGGCTCCACACAGGGCAATGACCACCATGTCGCGATCATGGGCGGCCTCGATGGCGCCCAGCACATCGGGCGACTGGGGCTGCGTGGAAACCACCAGAAGTACATCGCCCGGCAGCCCCAGGGCCCGCACCTGCCGGCCAAAGACGGCTCGTGCCTCAAACAGGTTGTACAACCCCGTGACAACCGCCGCATTGGAGCCCAGGGCAAATGCCGCGAGTTCCGGGCGATCCCGCTCGAATCGACCAACCAGCGACGCCACAAACGACTGCACCTGACCCGCCGAGATACCGCTGCCACACGCCAGCACTTTGCCGCCCCCGGTCAGACAAGCCAGCAGCGCAGACACCGCCGACTCCACATGCGGCGCCACGGCTGGCGCGCATTGGTACTTCAGGTCGGCGCTGTCAATGAAATGTTGCTGGATGCGTTGCAAAAGCATATTCAGATCATACCTGCGGCAACCGATCATTGCCCTGTGACCAAGACCCAGTGTCAGTAACCGTCTGCAACAAAGGCACCCTGCGTCCAGACCATGTGCCGCTGATCGGCCTCGCCTTCCACGGCGACCACATCAAACCGGCAGGCAGGCAGATGCGGCCAGCGCATCAGAAAGTGTCTGGCGGCAAAGATGATCCGTCGCTGCTTGGTCAGGCTGACACTGGCCGCCGCCCCACCCTGCCGGGCGGAACGACGCTGACGCACCTCCACGAACACCACGGTTCCGTCGGGTGCTCGCAAAATGAGATCGATTTCCCCGCCCCCGCGTCCGGGCGTGTGAAAATTGCGCCTGATGAGTTGCAGACCCTGGGCCTGCAGATAGGCCAGGGCCTCGTCTTCGGCCTGGTCGCCGCGTTGCTTCGTACTGGCCGATGTCGAACCCGCCAGCCCGCCCCTTGAGGGCTCTCTCCCTGCTGTCATTGTGTGAACCTTTCTGTCGAACCCGCCCTGCACGCTGCGCGCGGCATGGCCGAGACGCAAGATTATCCGGTGGGCACACTCTATGTGGTGGCCACCCCCATCGGCAATCTGGCAGACATCACGGTACGCGCCTTGAGCGTGCTGGCGCGCATGGACGCCATCGCCTGCGAAGACACTCGCCACACAGGGGCCCTCTTGCGCAGCTATGGCCTGTCGGCCACCTTGCTGGCCGTCCACGAACACAATGAAGCCGAAGCCGCCCAACAGGTCATCCGGCGACTGCACAATGGCGAACGCGTCGCTTACGTCAGCGATGCGGGTACGCCGGGCGTGAGCGATCCGGGCAGCCGGCTCTGCGCGGCCGTCTGGGCGGCGGGTCTGCGATGTATCCCCCTACCCGGGGCAAGCAGCGTGACAGCCTTGGTCAGCGTGGCCGGCTGGGTCGCCAGCGGGGCCAGCCCAGCGTTTGAATTCACCGGTTTCCTGCCGGCCAAGGGCGCCGAACGCACCCAGGCCCTCAAACGCCTGCAGCAGCAAACCCACGCCTGCGTGCTGCTCGAGTCGCCCCACCGTATCATGTCGCTGGCCGAAGCCCTGGCCGCCTGGGGGGACCGACCTGTCACCATCGGTCGTGAGCTGACCAAGCAGTTCGAGGAAATCGCCACGCTGCCCTGCCGTTCGCTGGTGGCGTGGCTGCAAGGCAGTGAACATCGACTCAAAGGGGAGTTTGTCCTGGCCCTGCACCCGCAACCCCCCACAACCCCGGACGAAGGCCTGTCACCCGAGACACGGCGCGTGCTGGCCTTGCTGCTGGAAGCCTTGCCGGTCAGACAGGCGGCCCGTCTCGGCGCCGACATCACTGGCGAATCGAAGAACGCGCTGTACCAAGCGGCCTTGCAACTCAAACAGACGGACTGAGCTGTCAATCGCGCTGGCGGGGGTCGCGCTGATCCTCAATGCCCGTGTTGGCATCCACTTCCCGGACCTCGACGTCCACCACGTCTTCCCTCTGGGTGCGCGGTGGCTGCCCCGCGCCGCCCGGCCAGACCCGCTGGGTGGTGAACTGGTGGAATCGCCCGACGAACACCGGCGGCACGGGCTTGCGCCCCCGGATAAGCGCCCACAAGACGCCCAGCAACAGCAGCACCAGCGCGATCACCAGTAAAAAAGCGGCGACCACAGCCATGATCACCCACAGCGTCAGCTTAAGGAGGGCGGTGAAACATTTTTGGAAAAACAACTGAATCTCTGTCATAAAAAACGCCTGAAGCGGTGTCACCATCACGCACAATGGACGTCATCCATCCATGCCCACCATGAAACGACTGTCACAATACTTTCTCAGGGGTCTCATCACCTTGCTGCCCCTTGGCCTGACCATTTACCTGCTCTACGCGCTGGTGGTCTGGTCCGAAACCTTTGCCATGCAGTTCATCCGCCCGATTGTCGGCAATTTTTATGTGCCGGGTATGGGTCTGCTGCTGGCCACAGGGGTGATCGTGCTGGCGGGCTTCCTGATTTCACGCGACGCCTTTGCCCGCCTGCTCGACTGGGTCGAGCTCCCGTTCACCAACACGCCGGTTGTCAAAAGCGTCTATAACTCGCTGAAAAGTTTCGCTGATTATTTCTCTCCGCGCAGCCGCGATGAAAGTCCTCAGCAGGTGGTGGTGTTGCGCATGCCGGACTACCCGGTCGAAATGGTGGGCCTGGTGACCCGCAACCACATGCACGGCCTGCCCCCCGGCTTCCTGCCAGGCGATCGGGTGGCCGTGTACCTGCCCATGAGCTACATGATCGGGGGCTACACGCTGTTCGTGCCTCGTGAATGGGTCACGCCCATCAACATGTCCGTGGAAGAAGCGATGCGATCGTCGCTGATTGCCTGGATGTCCACACGCCACAAGGGAGGTTCATGACCATCCGCCATCTAGACGCCCTCTTTTCGCCGCGGCATGTGGCCGTCATCGGCGCGTCAGACCGACCAGGCAGCGTGGGGGCCACCGTCTGGAAAAATCTTTCACACGGATTTCAGGGATCGCTGTATCCGGTCAACCCTCGGCGGGATTCGCTCGATGGGCATTCGTGTTTTGCCTCGGTCCAGCGGCTCCCGCAGGCACCCGACCTCGCTGTCATCTGCACCCCTGCGGCCACAGTCCCCGAACTGATTGCCGAGCTGGGCGCGCGAGGGACCCGAGCTGCCGTGGTGGTGACGGCCGGCCTCACCCCTGCGCAGAAGCAGGCCATGCTGGACGCCGCCCGCCCTCACATGCTGCGCATCCTGGGGCCGAACTGCATTGGCATGCTGGTGCCCCGACTGGGCCTGAACGCCAGCTTTGCTCACGCCAATGCAGCCCCTGGCCCGATTGCCTTTGTATCCCAGTCCGGCGCCCTGGTCACAGCCATGCTGGACTGGGCCAACTCCCGCCAGATCGGGTTTTCGCAATTCGTGTCGCTGGGCGAACACGCTGATGTGGACTTCGGCGACATGCTGGATTTCCTGGGCAGCGATCCGCACACCCGGGCGATCCTCATGTACATCGAGTCCATCGAGGCGCCCCGGAAATTCATGTCGGCGGCACGGGCTGCCGCACGCAACAAACCCGTCATCGTGGTCAAGGCCGGGCGCTCCGAGCAAGGTCAGAAGGCGGCGGCCTCCCACTCCGGGGCGCTGGCCGGTTCGGACGAGGTGTTTGACGCGGCCATCTCCCGGGCCGGCATGTTGCGCGTCTTCACCTTGCAGCATCTGTTTCTGGCCGCAGAAACGCTGGCCCGCTTCCGCGACAACCGCAGCGAACGGCTAATCATCCTCACCAACGGTGGGGGCGCGGGCGTCATGGCAGCGGATGCCGCAGCACACGCTGGCGTGGAGCTAACCTCTCTGCAACCCGAGACCCTGACAGCACTGGATCGGGTCCTGCCATCGAACTGGTCCAGGGCCAACCCCATCGACATCATCGGTGACGCCCCCACCCAGCGTTATGTGGACGCGCTGACCGAACTGTTGCGCGGGGAGCGTGACAGCGCCATCCTCTTCGTCCAAGCGCCGACGGCCATCGTACCCAGCACCGCCATCGCGCAGGCTCTGGCCCCACTGGCCAGCGAAAAGCCGCCCCGTGTGCTGGGCAGCTGGCTGGGGCACGACGCGGTCAACGAAGCCCGGGCGCTTTTCCGAACGGCCGGCATCCCTGATTACGACACCCCGGAAGAAGCGGTCCGGGCCTTTGCCTTCCTCCGGCAATATCACCGCCACCAGCAGGAGCTGATGGAAACCCCGACCGCCATCGCGGATGGTCCACCGCGAGACTTGGCGGGTCTGCGTGAGTTGGTCGACTTCGTCCTGGCCGACGGTCGGGAATGGCTCACCGAGCCCGAAGCCAAGGAACTGCTGCGCCGTGCCGGGGTGCCCACCACCCCGACGCGGGTGGTGCCTCCCGATGCCACGGCGGCGGTCTATGCAGCCGAGACACTGGGCTATCCGGTCGTCCTGAAAATCCTGTCGCACGACATCACCCACAAATCCGATGTAGGGGGCGTTCGACTGAATTTGCATACGGCGGCCGAAGTCGAACAGGCGGTCACGGGCATGCTGCAGCGCGTGGCCGACGTCATGCCCCAGGCCCGCGTGGATGGCTTCACGGTGCAACCCATGATCCGCCGTGCCCATGGGCTTGAACTCATCGTCGGTGCCAGCATCGATCCATTATTTGGGCCGGTCATCCTCTTTGGACAAGGTGGTGTATCCGTCGAGGTGGTGGCAGACCGGGCGCTGGCCCTGCCGCCCCTGAACGCCGCCTTGGCCCGGTCGCTGATCCACCGCACCCGCGTCAGCCAGTTGATGCGAGGCTACCGGGACGTGCCTGCTGCCGATGAGGGGGCCGTGGTTCGCACGCTGGTGGCCATTTCACAACTGATGGCCGACCTGCCGGCACTGGCCGAACTGGACATCAACCCCCTGGTGGTGAGCCCCGAGGGCGCCATCGCGCTGGATGCCCGGGTTCGGCTCAGCCCGCAGCAACCCGGTGGCGCGGCGCGGTTTGCCATCCGGCCTTACCCGCAAGACCTGACCGAAACCGCGATGATGGCCGATGGCCGCACCGTCACCCTCAGACCGATCCGACCCGAAGACGAGGCCCAGCACCGGGCCTTCCTCGAAAAAATGGACCCGGAAGACATCCGGCTGCGGATTTTCTACAGCCGGCGCAGCATCGAACACAGCGAGCTGGCACGGCTCACCCAGATCGACTACGACCGTGAAATGGCCTTCATCGCCACCGGACGGGCCGCTGACGGGCAAGAGGAAACCTGGGGCGCAGTGCGCGGCATCGCCGACCCCGACAACGTCAGCGCCGAGTTCGGGGTGATGGTCCGTTCAGACCTCAAGGGACAGCGACTGGGCTGGCTCCTGATGGACAAGCTGATCCGTTACCTGACAGACCGTGGCACCCAGCGCATCGTGGGCACCATCCTGCGCGAAAACACCGGCATGCTGACCCTGGCCCAACGACTCGGATTCAGGATCGAGCCCCATCCGGACGACCGGGATCTCCGCTATGTGGAGCTGCCACTTCGACGCTGAGGGGACATCTCAGGTCAGCAGGGTGACCACAATGGTCACCAGACCGATGCACAGATTCACGAACACCCATTGGCGCAATGTGCCCATGGCGGTTCCAGCGGCTGACCAGTCTTCAGCCAGCACCGCTTTCTGGAAACGGCCAAACAAGGCAAAACGGATGTGGCCGAAGATCAGGACCATCAAGGTGCCCAGCACCGCCATGAGCGTCCAGTCCAGCGGCATGTCGAAAGAGCCGCCGGCCTGCACCACGGTCTTGGCCACGTTGCCGATCATCCACAGGCCGGTGAACAGGGTCAATAGCGACAGATAGGTGACCAGGCCCAGGAAAGGCTTCATCACCCCGTGGAGCAACTTCAGGCGAACCGGGGCGTCCAGACCGGCGACGGCCGGCCGCAGGAAAAAGTGGGCGAAGAACATCCCGCCGACCCAGATCACGATCGACAGCAGGTGCAAGGTTTTGAGCGACGCGTAGAGCATGGAAATAGTCCGTAGTTTGGAATGAGAGCGAACCTTATCAGCTTTTGTTCACCCCTGCCGAGCAAGGCAGGTTGTTAATTTTTGTTGCAGCGCAACAAAAAAGCTTGCATTTCGCCGAAATACCCCTTACATTCGAGTCATGTTGCAGCGCAGCATAACCGGGCTGACACGGTTTTGACGCAACAGCGCGCACTTGTCCTTTTTTGCTGTCAGTCACTTTCCAAGGAGTATTGCCATGTTGACCGTTGATCAAATCCTCGCCGCCCAGAAAGCCCAAGTCGCCACCCTGTTCGATCTGAGCAGCAAGGCCCTCGCCAGCGTTGAAAAGCTGAATGAACTCAATCTGCAAGCCGCCAAGGCGTCGCTGAGCGAGTCCGCCAGCCACACCCAGGCCATGATGGGCGTGAAAGACCTGCAAGAGCTGGTCACCCTGCAGAACGCCGCCCTCCAGCCCATGGCTGAAAAGGCCGCTTCCTACAGCCGTCACCTGTACGACATCGCCACCGGCATGGGTGCCGAGTTCACCAAGCTGGCCGAAGTGCAGGCGGCCGATGCCCAGAAGCAGTTTGTCGCTGCTGTCGACGGCGCCGTGAAGAACGCCCCCCAAGGCTCCGAGTCGGCTGTTGCCGCCGTCAAGAATGCCGTGTCCACCGCCACTGCCGCCATGGAATCGGTGCAGAAGGCTGTCAAGCAAGCCACCGAGCTGGCCGAAGCCAACTTCAACGCCATGACCAGCACGGCCGTCACCGCTGCCAAGCCGGCCAAGGCCAAGGCATCTGCCTGATCCTTGCGATCGCTTGTGCCCGCTGCGGCGGGCATCGAACGGACCCTCGGCTTGCCGAGGGTTTTTTCATGGGGTTGGGGCCTGTCTGTTCTGCCCGGCGGAGCACGCATAATCCGTGCATGCAATCAACAGGAGTCATCACATGAAGATACAGAAGGTCGGCATCATCGGCGCAGGCACCATGGGCAACGGCATTGCGCAAGCGTGCGCCACGCGCGGCATTGACGTGGTCATGGTCGACATCAGCGAAACGGCCGTGAGCAAAGGGATCGCCACCGTGGCCGGTAGCCTGGACCGGTTGATCAAGAAAGACAAGATCACCGCCGCCGACAAGGACGCAGCACTGGCACGCATCCAAGGCTCCACGCAATACGAAGATCTTCGATCCGCCCAGCTGGTGATCGAAGCCGCCACGGAAAACCTGGAACTCAAGATCAAGATCCTGCGCCAGCTCGATGGCCTGCTGCCCGCCGACACCCTGGTGGCCACCAACACAAGTTCCATCAGCATCACGCAAATGGCGGCCGTCACGTCGCGCCCGGATCGCTTCATCGGCATGCACTTCTTCAATCCCGTGCCCATGATGGCGCTGGTGGAGATCATTCGCGGCCTGCAGACCAGTGACGCCACGCACGACACGGTGCGCGATATGGCGCTGACCTTGGGCAAGAGCCCCATCACGGTGAAAAATGCGCCAGGCTTTGTGGTCAACCGGATTCTGGTACCGATGATCAACGAAGCCTTTTTTGTGCTGGCCGAAGGACTGGCCAGCCCGGAAGACATCGACGCGGGCATGAAACTGGGCTGCAATCATCCCATCGGCCCGCTGGCCCTGGCCGACATGATCGGCCTGGACGTGTGCCTGGCAGTGATGAACGTGTACTTTGCCGAATTCAACGACAGCAAATACCGCCCATGCCCGCTGCTCAAGGAAATGGTGGCGGCAGGCTATCTGGGACGCAAGACCGGCCGCGGGGTGTACACCTACTGACCTTACCCAGCCACGAAGCTGCCCGACTTGCCCCCGTGCTTTTCGAGTAGCTTCACGTCGGTGATGGTCATACCCCGGTCGGCGGCCTTGCACATGTCGTAGATCGTGAGCAAGGCCACCTGCACGGCGGTCAGGGCTTCCATTTCGACCCCGGTGGGTCCGACGGTCTCGGCCGTGGCCACGCAACGAATGGTGTGGGTGGGCGACAGCACCTCGAAGTCCACGGTCACACGCGTCAGCGCAATCGGGTGGCACAGAGGGATCAGGTCACTGGTCTTCTTGGCTGCCATGATGCCCGCCAGGCGCGCGACCCCTAGCACATCCCCCTTCTTGGCGGTGCCGGCTGTCACCAATTCCAGGGTCGCCGGTTGCATGTGAATCAGGCCTTGTGCGACCGCCACCCGGTGCGTGGCAGACTTGCTGCCAACATCGACCATGTGGGCCTGTCCTTGGGCATCAAAATGGGTCAGCGGTGAGTTCATGAGCGTCTGCCGATCAGGGTGGCGAGGAATCTTTGCATAAGGGTGGCATCATACGGTGATGGATTGGAACGTGTTGCGACGCGGTTGGCCCCTGCTGGTGGCGGCACCGCTATGGCTGGCCCCAATGGCCTGGTCACAGACCGAGCCGCCGGCCCCCCGTGGGCTGCCGGCACTGGGTGACAGCGGCGAAATCAGCCTGAGCGACGAACGACGCCTGGGCAATCAGATTGTGCGCACGCTCTACCGGCATCCGGACTACCTGGATGACCCGGTGCTGCAAGGCTATCTGCAGGCCATCTGGCAGCCGCTGGTGCAGTCGGCGCTGCAGCGCGGCGACATGACTGTCGACCTGGCTGAACGGTTTGCCTGGGAAATCCTCATCAGCCGCGACCGCAGCGTCAACGCCTTTGCCTTGCCCGGCGGCTACCTCGGGGTGCACCTGGGACTGATCGCCACCGTCACCAACCCGGATGAGTTGGCGTCGGTGCTGGCACACGAACTGAGCCATGTGTCGCAGCGTCACATTGCCCGCCTGATTGCGCGCAACAACCAGCAAGCCCCCTGGGTGATCGGCGCCATGATCCTGGGCGCCCTGGCCGCCAACGCCGCCCGCAATGTGGATATCGCCAGTGCGGCCATTGCCGGGGGGCAGGCCATGGCCATCCAGAGCCAGCTGAATTTCTCTCGTGACATGGAGCGAGAGGCCGATCGCATCGGTTTTGGCATCATGACGGACGCCGGGTTCGACGGCATGGGATTTGTCACCATGTTCGAGAAGCTGCAGGCCGCCTCCCGGTTGAACGATGACGGGGCCTTTCCCTACCTGCGCAGCCATCCACTGACCACCGAACGCATGGCAGACATGCTGGCCCGTGTCCCTGAACTGGGCACCACGGCATCGAATGCCCGGCCAGGACCGGTCTCCCCGGCTTACCATGCCCTCATGGCCGCGCGAGCGCGCGTCCTGAGCGAGACGGCCAATGAGCGGCTGCTGAGCCTGGTGGCTTCCCAGCGCCAGCTCAACGGGCCTGTGCAGGACGCGCAGACCCTGGGACAACGCTATGCGGCCACATTGGCAGCGGCGCGATTGCGTGACCCGCAAGGCGTTCGCGACGGCCTGCGCCAACTGCAGGCCGCGATGCCTGACGACCCAGCCGCCCAGCGGGCCATCCGATGGCTGGCCCTGGAGACCCGGCTCATGCTCCCCCGGGATGCACTCACAGCCGATGAACTGGATGAGATTCGCATCCTGGTGCAGCAAGGCCTGCTGTCCGGCACACGGGCCGGCATGCTGCTGGGTGCGCAAGGGTCGCTGCACCTGGACACAGACACACGGGCGATCGCGATACAGCGACTACAAGCCTGGACTGCCCTCAACCCCCGCGACGCACTGGCCTGGCAAACCCTGTCCGGTGTGCATGCTGCCCAACAGCAACCCGTGCCCGCTGCGCGGGCCGAGGCAGAAGCTCGATTGGCCCATTTCGATGCCGATGGCGCACTGGACCGACTGCGGGCGGCGCAGAATATGGCGCGGCAGGCGCGGCAGGTCGATCACATCGAGCTGTCGATCCTGGACAGCCGCGTGCGCTATGCCGAAGCCCTGCTGCGCGAACAACACCGTGAGGCGCGCTGACCATGGCTGGCATTCACATCACCGACATCGAAGCGGCCATCAACCACTGGCGCCAGGCCAAACCTTCCCCGGATGGCATCGTGCTGGCCGATGAGGTACGCGCGTTGGCTGAAGTCTATGCCCTCATGGTGTTTTACCGACAAGATCTGGCGGATGAGCACAGCATGCCGGCAGCGGCTTTGCACGCCTGGCAAGCATGGTACGACACCACGCCCGACACCCCATGCATCGCCATTTGCTCCACCAGCCAGGGAGATGCCGTCTGCAAGGGCTGCGGCCGTACCTTTGACGAAGTGCAGCTCTGGCCCGAGATGACGCCAGGCGAAAAGCGGGCCACGTGGCGGCGCATCACCCTGGAAGGACAGGCTTGGCGCTTCAATACCTACGCCGAGCGCGCACGGGAAAGCCTCAGCGCGCCGTGATTTCCACGCGGCGGTTGCGGGGCTCGCGGGTATTGTCTGGCGTCGGAACCAGTAACTGTCGTTCACCGAAGGCAATCACTGACAACCCGACAAACTCGACACCACTGGCGCGCAAACGGTTGACGATGGTCTGGGCACGCTGCTGCGCCACGCGATCGTTCAATGCCTGACTGCCGACGGTATCGGTGTGTCCTGCCACGGTGATATCAAGGTTCTGCCGCTGACGCAGGCGCTCCACCAGGGCCGCCCACTCTCGCTCGGAGTCGTCCGTCAACTGGGTGGAGCCGAGTCTAAAAAAGACCGTGAACTGCTCCGGTAACGGGGGGCGTGCCTGCATGGCCTCGCCAAAATCACGGCGGATATCCGCCTCAGAGACGGGCACGGGTGTGCCTGAACCGGCGACATCGAGACGCTGGCTGGGTTGATCCAGCACCCGCTCACCGGCGGTGTTGCCCACCACGACGGCGCCTACCTGACCATCGTCGTTCGGAATGAGCACCACAAAGGTGTTGGCGGATGGCCGTGTGGGAAACTGCAAGGACGCCTTGATGCGGTCCAGAGAATCCATTTCCACAAAATCGGCGGGGCATCGAACCATCGGGTCTTCTGCGCCAGAGTCGGGCCACTGACGAGCAAGCTCATCCCAGGCCACAGGGGTGACTCCCAATGAAGCGATCAGCTGACCCATGGCATGGAGCGTACGCCCCTGGGCCAGCAGCTGGTCGTAGCGGGTCGTCGCAAAACTGCGCTGAGCGTCAAACCATTCGTTCTGGTTGTCCAGCAGATCGAGCAGGCTGCGCTGACCAATGTCAAACTGCTGACGGAACGCCGCTTGCGAGCGCTCGACCGCGAGCAATCGCTGATCGAGCAGTTGGAGTTGCTGGGCTAAGGTGAAAACGTCCTGATATGCCGTCAGCACGGTCTGGCGGACGCCGCGACAGGTACTGTCGAAGTTCTGATTGGCCTCGTTCCACAGTGCTTCGGCCTGCCGGAGCCGAGCCACATCACCGCCACCGCGGTACAGATTCTGGCGCAGCACCACTTCCATGACGCTGTCTTCCCGCCGTCCGACCTCTCCGCGGGTATTGCGCTCTGTTGAAGTGGCCAGGCGGGCCTCTACCCGTGGCATGGTGAGCCCAGCACGGCGGGCTTCGATCACCTCAGCGCTGGCCTGTACCGCCTGCGAAGCCGCGCGCAACGAGGGATTCCCCGCATACGCAGCCTGCAACAGGGACGGAATGCTCTCTGGCAACCCTGCCAGCGTCAGCCGCTCAGGCCACTGCGGCAGCGTGCCAGGCACATGCTGCCCCACAAACCGGAGATAACGAGTTTCCGCGTTGTGCAACGCCTGTGCCTCGTCAATCAATGACGCCTCAGCCAAGGCGAGACGACCTGATGCCTGCTGGAAGTCCACACCACGGCCCACCTGGGCACGCACCCGCTCCTCCAGCAAACCGGCCAGAACCTGATGCTCCTTGACATTATTGGCGGCCAACGCGACCAACTCCCGCTGTCTCAATACATCCACATAGGCGCGAAAAACCTGCAACGCAACCGCTTCGGACACCTCTTTCAATTCGGCCAGCTGCTGCAAGCGTTGAGCGTCGGCCTGGCGTATGAAGCCGTCCGCCACACCGCCATCGAACAACAATTGGGATAGCGTCAGTTCAACCCTGTTTGTGGATTGCGTCCCAGTGGCCGCGAACCGCTCTCGACCGACAGCGGCCTGGGCATCCACCTGGGGACGCCAGGCAGCTCGTACGGCATCGCTCTGACGATCGGCAGCCAGCAAGGCCCGCCAGCGCTCCTGTACGTCGGGACTCTCCGTCACCGCCCGTTGTATCGCCGACAACAAAGAGTCGGGCAGTGCGTTCGCCTGAGCGCTGCCCAGCATAAAAAACGCACCAAAGACCGCCAAACAGCGGCGACACCATATCCATCGAGCCATCACGAACATCCTTGAATCTGACACTTATGCCAGTTTATACGCGCGATCGGGGAGACTCGCAAGCCCCCCATGGCCATCTCTCACACCCGTTGTGCGAGCGCTACCGCCTGGCCGATGTAACTGGCCGGCGTCATGGCCAGCAGGCGATCCTTGTCGGCCTGCGGAATCTCCAGCGACACGATCAGGCCGTGCAGGGCCTCTTTCGTCACGCTCTTGCCACGCGTCACTTCCTTGAGTTTCTCGTAGGCACCGGGCACCCCATAGCGGCGCATCACGGTCTGGATGGGCTCGGCCAGCACTTCCCAGGCAGCGTCCAGGTCGGCCGCCAGCGCTTCGTCGTTCAGTTCCAGCTTGTTCAGGCCGGTCATCAGCGACTGGTGCGCCAGCACCGCGTAGCCCAGCGCCACGCCGATGTTGCGCAGCACGGTGGAGTCGGTCAGGTCACGCTGCCAGCGGCTGATGGGCAGCTTCTCGCTCAGGTGCCTGAGCAGCGCGTTGGCCAGGCCCAGGTTGCCTTCAGCGTTCTCGAAGTCGATCGGGTTGACCTTGTGCGGCATGGTGCTGGAGCCGATTTCGCCGGCTTTCAGCTTCTGCTTGAAGTAGCCCAGGCTCACATAGCCCCAGATGTCGCGCGCCAGGTCGATCAGGATGGTGTTGCTG
>JAUVYR010000168.1 GCA_030602985.1 Burkholderiales bacterium | reverse complement strand
TCGCCATCCTGGAACCACTTGTAGAACGGCTTGTTCGACTCGTCCAGCACCTGCGTGAAGGGCTTGTGCCAGGTCAACAGCTCCTTGGCGCGCTTGCCCCAGAAGCCCTCAAAGTCGGCATCCGCCTCGGCGCACAAAGCGTTGTAGGCATCCATACCTCCAATTCGAGCGGCGGCCTGGGTGGCGGCGCTTGGTTCAAACACACGGTTTTCAACCAAGGTGGACTGGATGGCAGTGGACGGCTCGGACATGAAATGATCTCCTCTGGGTCTGATGAATGGACAACGCTCGACTGTGATGAAAGTCTCTGACGAGGCTCTTACACAGACACCTGTCCAGCTTACACAATGCATGCGCTCAGGACAAGAAACTACCGCAGCACTGAACGGAAGATGCCGGGCACCTAAAATAGGTCGCTTTCGCATCCGATCCATTTCAACCATGCAGACGGCCACCGAGACGCCCTCCTCTTTGCGATCCACCTTGGCGACCTTGCTGAAAAGACCCAGGGTTCAGCACGGCATTCTGGCACTCATCATCGTCAACGCGGTCTTGATGGGGCTGGAGACATCGCCTGGCATCATGGCGACATGGGGGTCAGCCATCCTCTGGCTGGACAAAGCCATCCTATCGGTGTTTGTGATCGAGATTGCTGCCCGTCTTTATGTGCATCGGCTGACCTTTTTCAAAGACCCGTGGAGCGTGTTCGACTTCGCCGTGGTGGCCATTGCGCTCATCCCGGCCAGTGGGCCGTTTGCGGTGCTGCGCGCCTTGCGAGTGCTGCGGGTGCTGCGGGTGCTCACCATCGTGCCGTCAATGCGCCGGGTGGTAGGGGCTTTGCTGTCCGCGATCCCTGGGCTCATGTCCATCGCCCTGGTGCTGATGCTGGTGTTTTACGTTTTCGCGGTCATTGCCACGCATCTGTTCGGCCAATATTTCCCCGACTGGTTCGGTCATCTTGGCCGCTCGCTCTACACGCTGTTCCAGGTGATGACACTGGAAAGCTGGTCCATGGGCATTTCGCGCCCCGTGATGGAAGAGGTGCCTTACGCCTGGGCCTTCTTCATCATCTTCATTCTATTCGCCACCTTCACCATGCTCAACCTGTTCATCGCGATCATCGTCAACGCGATGCAGACCTTCCAGGAAAGCGAGCACAAGGAAACGCAGGAAGTGGTCGAAGGGGTGGGACAATCCATCGAATACCAATTGCATGCCGAGGTTCAGTCCCTGCGACAGGAAATCGGTGAACTCAAGGCACTGCTGAGTGCCTCCCTCCCTCAGGCCGGTCGGCCTGTCTCACACCCGTCCGAAGGAAGCCCCTCATGACCGCCATCAAACAGGAAGACCTGATCCAGTCCATCGCCGACGCTTTTCAGTACATCAGCTTTTACCACCCGCTGGATTACATCCAGGCCCTGGGTGAGGCTTACGAGCGCGAGCAGAGTCCGGCGGCCAAGGACGCGATCGCCCAGATTCTGACCAACTCGCGCCTGAGCGCCGAAGGCCACCGCCCGATCTGCCAGGACACCGGTATCGCCGTCGTGTTCCTTAAAGTGGGCATGAACGTGACCTGGCCCGACGCCACCATGAGCGTGCAGGACATGATCAACGAAGGCGTGCGCCGCGCTTATCTCAACCCCGACAACCCGCTGCGCGCCTCGGTGCTGGCCGACCCCGCCGGTGCCCGCAAAAACACCAAAGACAACACCCCCGCCGTGGTGCACTACGAGATCGTGCCCGGCGACCAGATCGAAGTCATCTGCGCGGCCAAGGGGGGTGGCTCCGAGAACAAATCCAAGTTCGCGGCCCTCAACCCGTCCGATTCCGTGGTCGACTGGGTGCTGAAAACCGTGCCCACCATGGGCGCTGGCTGGTGCCCGCCGGGCATTCTGGGTATCGGCATCGGCGGTACACCCGAAAAGGCGCTGCTCCTGGCCAAAGAATCGCTGATGGCGCCGGTGGACATTCACGAACTGATCGACAAGAAAAGATCGGGTGCCGAACTGACTCGCGTCGAATCCCTGCGTCTGGAGCTCTATGAAAAGGTCAACGCCCTGGGCATAGGCGCCCAGGGCCTGGGTGGCCTGACCACCGTGGTCGACGTGAAGATCATGGACTACCCCACACACGCCGCTTCGCTGCCCGTGGCCATCATCCCGAACTGCGCAGCCACCCGCCACGTGCACTTTCACCTGGACGGCACCGGCCCGGCCAAGCTTGAGCCGCCCAAGCTGGAAGACTGGCCCGCCGTGACCTGGACCCCGGACACGAAGAGCGCCACCCGCGTGAACCTGGACACGCTGACCAAAGAAGAAGTGGCTTCGTGGAAAGTGGGCCAGAAGGTGCTGCTCAACGGCAAGATGCTGACCGGGCGCGACGCTGCCCACAAGCGCATTGCCGACATGCTGGCCAAGGGTGAGCCCCTGCCGGTGGACTTCACCAACCGCGTGATCTACTACGTGGGCCCGGTGGACCCGGTGCGCGACGAAGTCGTGGGCCCGGCAGGCCCCACCACCGCCACCCGCATGGACAAGTTCACCCGGATGATGCTGGAAAAAACCGGCCTCATCTCCATGATCGGCAAGTCCGAGCGCGGACCGGTG
>JAUVYR010000150.1 GCA_030602985.1 Burkholderiales bacterium | reverse complement strand
ATGGGTCAGAGCACCTGCGTGGCCTGTGGCGAATGCGTGCAGGCCTGCCCGACCGGGGCCATTGCTCCGGCCAACGGCGCCTACACCCGCGTGGCCGAACGGCAGGTCGATTCCGTCTGCCCATACTGCGGCGTGGGCTGTCAGCTCACCTACCACGTGCAGGACGAGCGCATCGACCGTGTGGAGGGTCGCGCTGGCCCGGCGAACGACGGCCGGCTGTGCGTCAAGGGCCGCTTCGGCTTCGATTACGTGCATCACCCGGACCGCCTGACCCTGCCGCTGGTGCGCCGCCCCGACGCGCCGAAAGACCCGGCCATCCTGACCCAAGGCCCCGGTGGGCGGGCCAATGCCGCCACCCTGCGCGCACAGTTCCGCGAAGCCACCTGGGACGAAGCCCTGGCGCTCGCGGCCGAGGGCGTGGCTCGGGTGCGCGACACCCAGCCCGTGAAGGGGCGCGGCGCGGCGGTGGCCGGCTTCGGTTCCGCCAAGGGGACGAACGAAGAGGCCTACCTGTTCCAGAAGCTGATCCGAAGCGCCTTCCACACCCACAACGTGGACCATTGCACACGCCTGTGCCACGCCTCCAGCGTGGCCGCGCTGATGGAGGGCATCGGTTCCGGCGCGGTCAGCAATCCGCTGCGCGACGTGGCGCATGCCGAATTCATCTTCCTCATCGGGGCCAACCCGGCGGTCAACCACCCGGTGGGGGCGAGCTGGATCAAGAACGCCGTCAAGCGCGGTGCCCGGCTGGTGCTGGCCGACCCGCGCCGCACCGAACTGGCCCGCCATGCCTGGCGCACGCTGACTTTCCAGCCCGGCAGCGACGTGGCCCTGCTCAACGCCCTGCTGTATGTCATCCTCAGCGAGGGGTTGACCGACGAGGCCTTCATTGCCGAGCGCACACAGGACTATGCGCAGCTGCGCGAGCACATCCTGAACGACCCGGAAAATGGCGGCCAGGACTGGCGCCCCGAAGCCATGGCGCCGATCTGCGGCATCGACGCCGAGACCCTCCGCGAAGTGGCCCGCGCCTACGCCACCGCCAAAAGCAGCATGATCCTGTGGGGCATGGGCGTGAGCCAGCACACCCACGGCACCGACAACGCGCGCTGCCTGATTGCGCTGGCCATGGTCACCGGCCAGATCGGCCGCCCTGGCACCGGGCTGCACCCCTTGCGAGGTCAGAACAACGTGCAGGGCGCCAGCGACGCAGGGCTCATCCCCATGGTGCTGCCCGATTACCAGGGGGTTGCGAACCCGGGTTCCCGCGAGCAGGCCGAACGCCTGTGGGGCCTGCCTGAGGGGTCATTGGATGCCCAACCCGGCCTGACGGTGGTCGAAATCATCGACGCCGCCTACGACCGGCAGATCCGCGCCATGCTGATCCAGGGCGAAAACCCTGCCATGAGCGACCCCGACAGCCACCACGCCCGCGAAGCGCTGGCCCGGCTGGAGCACCTGGTGGTGCAGGACATCTTCCTGACTGAGACGGCGGCGCTGGCCGATGTGGTGCTGCCCGCCACTGCCTGGCCTGAAAAGACCGGCACCGTCACCAACACCGATCGCACTGTGCAGCTGGGGCGCAAGGCCGTGGCGGCACCCGGTGAGGCCCGAGCCGATGCCTGGATCACCGAGCAGCTGGCCCAGCGGCTGGGGCTGCCCTGGGCTTATGGCATCGCGGCGGACGGCAGTGGCGCTGAACCCGACAGTGGCATCGGCCGGGTGTACGAGGAGATGCGCATGCTCATGCCGTCGATCGCCGGGCTGTCCTGGCGCCGTATGCTGCACGCCGGTGCCGTCACGCACCCGGTGCGCAGCGAGGACGACCCCGGCCAGCCCATCGTGTTCTTGGACCGCTTTCCCACGCCCAACGGCAAGGCGCGGCTGGTGCCTGTGGGTCTGCGAGAGCCGGCCGAACGCCCGGATGCCGACTATCCCATGGTGCTGACTACCGGGCGTCAACTGGAGCATTGGCACACCGGGTCCATGACCCGTCGAAGCGATGTGCTGGATTTGCTGGAGCCTGAGCCGACGGTCAGCCTTCATCCAGCCGCGATCGAGCGTCTGCGTCTGCAGCCCGGTGGATGGGTACGAGTGATCAGCCGTCGTGGCGAAGTGAGTCTGCGGGTGCGGGCCGATGAAGGCATGCAGCCTCATGTGGCTTTCATCCCGTTTGCCTTTGTGGAGGCAGCCGCCAACCTCCTGACCAATCCTGCACTCGACCCGTTGGCTAAAATTGCTGAGGTCAAATATGCCGCCGTGCGTCTGGAAGCGCTTTCTGTTGGTTAAGATGACAGTTGTTCCTTCAACTTTCAGCCCCATCTAAAGGAGTTGGTATGTTCAAAAAAATCTTGGTGCCTTGTGACGGTTCCAAACTCTCTCACACCGCCGCAGAGTTCGCGGCTGATTTGGCTAAGGTGCATGGGGCCTCTGTGGTGGGGTTGTATGTGATCGATCCCTTTCCCTATATCGGCATCGGAGACGCCTCGTCGGCCGGTCTCCAGGCCTACATGGCCGAAGCGCAGGCCGCCGCTTCCCGCGCGTTGAATGACGTTCGCTCGTGCTGTGAGGCCCAAGGCGTTTCGTTTGCCGGGGATACCATCGAGCGCAATGTGACCTACGAGGGTATTCTTGAAACGGTTGGGGCGGAGGGTTGCGATCTCATCGTCATGGGCTCGCACGGCCGCAAGGGTGTCCAGGCGCTGATCCTTGGCAGCGTCGCTCAGAAGGTGCTGACCCACGCCAAGGTGCCGGTGCTGATCGTCAAGCCCTGATTCTGACTGACGCCTTCGCAGGGGCATTGCTCGTGAGCAACGGGCCATGCCCTTTTGCTTTCTAGAATGGTTGCCTTCATCTGAACAGGCGCACCATGTCCGACCATCCGGCCACCGATCCGACCCAGTCCCCAGTCCAGACGGTCACGGCTCCTGAGGGGCAAGGGCTCATCCGCATTCGGGGGGCTCGCCAGCACAACCTCAAGCATGTCGATCTGGATATCCGTACCGGTGAGCTGACGGTGGTCACTGGTCCCAGCGGGTCGGGCAAGTCCAGCCTGGTGTTCGACACCCTCTTTGCCGAAGGTCAACGCCGCTACGTAGAAACGTTCAGCGCGTACGCGCGCCAGTTCCTCGACCGCATGGACAAGCCCGCCGTGGACAAGGTGGAGGGCGTTCCCCCGGCCATTGCGATTGATCAGACCAACCCCGTGCGCTCGTCGCGCTCCACCGTGGGCACGATGACCGAGCTGAACGACCACCTCAAGCTGCTCTTTGC